>CAXNKX010000006.1:0-7655 GCA_964203335.1 Candidatus Nanopelagicus sp. | reverse complement strand
GCGAGTCTTAATCTCAAATCACCACCAAGACGCGCAACATGTCTTGATAGGTTGATATATGTCATTTAAAGATTTAGGCGTTAACGCTGCGCTTACCAAGGTGCTGCACGCTGGAGGAATCGAAAAGCCATTTCCAATTCAAAAAGCAACACTGCCTGATGCAATTGCTGGCAAAGATATTTTAGGTCGAGGTCAGACTGGCTCTGGTAAAACTCTTGCCTTTGGTTTGGCATTGATGACCAGACTTGGCTGGAAGAACTGCTGCCTCTATGAGACCTCTGGCTTTGGTTTTATCACCAACTAGAGAGCTTGCTATGCAGATTAGTGATGTGATTGCACCGTTGTCACGATCAGTTAATTTAAATTCACAAGTTGTTGCAGGTGGACTTTCTTACTCAAAACAGATTCAAGCTTTAAAACGTGGTGTGCCAATTGTGGTGGCAACTCCTGGCAGATTAATAGATTTGATTCAAAAGAAGCATATTAAGTTAGATGATATTGAAATAACAGTTTTAGATGAAGCTGATCAAATGGCAGATATGGGATTTTTGCCAGATGTGAAGCGGATATTAGATTTAACTAAGCCTGGTGGTCAGCGAATGCTATTTAGCGCCACATTAGATAAGGATGTTGACTCACTTGTTAAGAAGTATCTAAAGAATCCTGTTACCCACTCTCTTGCTAATGAGAAATCAACTGCAGGAAATATGACTCACCATGTATTGATAATGGAGCAGTCACATAAAGATTTAATTACCTCACAGATTGCGGCTAGAAAAGGAAAGAGTATTTTCTTTGTTAGAACTAAACATGGAGCAGATAAGTTAACTAAGCGGATGAATGAAGCAGGAGTTTCAGTTGGAGCACTCCATGGTGGCAAAACTCAAGCCCAAAGATCTAGAGTATTAGAGGCATTTAAGTCAGGTGTGACAAACGCCTTAGTTGCAACAGATGTTGCAGCACGGGGAATTCACGTTGATGATGTCTCACTTGTGGTACATGTTGATGCACCAGAAAATCATAAAGATTATTTACACAGAGCTGGCAGAACTGCAAGGGCCGGCGCTGTTGGAACTGTGGTAACTCTTGCAACTCATAAGCAACGAAAAGGTGTGCATGGGTTGGCAGCAAGAGCAGGGGTTAGATTAAATGAATCAACTGTTAGGCCAATGGATGCCAACTTAGTAAAGGTAACTGGAGCTGCAGAGCCTTCTGGGATTCCAATTGTTACTGCCATTAGGTACAAAAAGTGATGGTGGCGGTAGATCTGGCGGCTATCGCGGTTCAAGATCTAGGGGTGGTGGCAAGAAGAAGAAATCTAGGCCACGTCCACATGAGCGCCGAAAGCGCCCAAGGTAGTAGTAAAAAAACGAGTTAAATAGATTTCCTATGGCAGCAATATTTAGCGCAGTTGAATCAAACAGCATAAATTTTATTAACAAATCAGAGCGAAGTGGTGATGCTCGCTCTTTATTTTGGCCATGGGCAGCAGCAAATGTTTCATTTCTAGCACTCTCTTATGGCTCATTTTTTCTAGGATTTGGAATCTCTTTCTTGCAGGCAACAGTGGCTGCAATAATTGGCACACTTGGCTCCTTTGCATTGGTTGCTATTTCATCGTTAGCAGGAAAGCGCAGCAATGCACCAACTATGACCTTATCTCGCGCGGCATTTGGGGTGAAAGGAAACCGATTACCAGGATTTTTGTCTTACTTAATATTTGTTGGTTGGGAGACAGTTTTAGTATCTCTTGCCACATTAGCCTCTGAAACAGTTTTTACACGTGTTGGCAATATTGATCCAGATCTATCAAAGGTATTTGGCTTCTTGCTAGCAGGTGGCCTAACAATAATTGGCGGCGTTTTAGGTTTTAAAGTTATTATGAAAATTCAATTCTTTCTCACCATAACCACAATTGGCTTAACAGTTGGATACATACTGTTAACTATTGATTCAGTTAACTGGGCCAAGGTTTCAGCAATTGAAAATGGCACAACAGCTGGCTTTATTGGCGCACTCATTTTTGCAATTACCGGAATTGGTCTTGGTTGGGTTGGGTGCGCAGCTGATTACTCCAGGTATCTACCAAGAACTGTTTCTGGGAAAGCAGTTGTTGGCTGGACCATATTCGGCGCATCTATTGTTCCAATTATCTTGGTTATTTATGGATCACTGCTTGCTGCAAGTAGTGATGAGTTAAATAAGCAGGTAGCAACAGATCCAATTGGCGCATTAACTACCTTGCTTCCTACCTGGTACTTAATTCCATTTGCCTTTGTGGCAATTCTTGGACTTATAGGAGGTGCGATATTAGATCTTTACTCATCTGGTTTAACTCTGGTTTCAATTGGATTACCAGTTAAAAGATATGTTGCAGCAAGTATTGATGGCCTGATTATGACAATTGGCACTATTTATTTAGTTTGGTTTGCCAACGACTTCTTTGTGCCATTCCAAGGTTTTCTAATTACTTTGGGTGTGCCAGTTGCGGTCTGGTCTGGTTTGTTTGTGGCAGATGTATTACTTCGCAAAAGCTATGCCGAGGAAGAATTATTTGACCCTAATGGCAGGTATGGTGCTTATAACTTTAAATCTATTGGCTTAATTGTTTTTGGAACAGTTATTGGCTGGGGATTAGTTACTAACTCACTTGCCTCCTGGCTTATCTTGGCAAGGTTATTTACTCTCACCATTTGGTGGCAAAGAGGGTCAATGGGCTTATGCAAATCTAGGTGTGATCGCAGCATTACTTATTGGATTTATTGGGCACATCTTGTTATCTAGAAAAGATATTAAAAAACAGGAAGTTTAATTCTTCCAAGAGGTAAACAGCGGTCTACCTTCGGCATAACCTGCAGCTGATTGAATTCCAATTACTGCCTTTTCATTAAACTCAATTAAGTTCTTAGCTCCGCTATATGTGCAAGATGAACGAAGTCCAGCAATGATTTCATCAATTAAATCCTCAACTCCTGGGCGAGTGGGATTTATATACATTCGAGAGGTAGAAATACCTTCTTCAAATAAAGATTTACGTGCTCGATCAAATGCATCATCATTTGCTGTTCTTGCAGCAACTGCGCGAGCTGATGCCATACCAAAGGACTCTTTATAAAGTGCTGCCATCTGAATCCTTTCTTAAATCACTAGGGGATTCATATGTGCCGGCAAACCAAGAACCAATCATTACTTGGGAGGCACCTGCCGCAAGAGCTAGAGCAACATCTCGTGGATGGCGAACGCCACCATCTGCCCAAATAGTTTTGCCATGTTTTTTAGCCTCTGTTGCACACTCAAGTACTGCTGAAAATTGTGGACGGCCAACACCAGTTTGCATACGGGTTGTACACATCGCACCTGGTCCAACACCAACTTTAATAATGTCAGCGCCTGCCTCAATTAACTCTTTTGTGCCAGCTGCGGTAACAACATTTCCTGCCACGATTGGCACCTTTGGATTTAGCGCCTTAATTGTTTTTAATGCTTCAACCATCTTCTTTTGATGACCATGGGCGGTGTCAACAACTAATAGATCTACTCCAGCAGCCAAAATCGCGCTCACCTTTCCTGCTACATCACCATTAATCCCAACCGCTGCTGCAACCTTTAATTTGCCATTGGCATCTAAACATGGTTGATACATCGTTGCTCGCAGGGCGCCAGTTTTAGTAATAATTCCAACTAATCTGCCAGATTTATCAATTACTGGTGCAAGCCGGCGTCTTTCATTTGATAGGAATTCAAATGCACCTCTAGGGGTAACATCATCATTTAGGGTGACCAAATCCTTCGACATGATCTTATTGAGCTGTGTAAAGCGATCAACATTTTCACAATCTGCTTCAGTAACAATTCCAATCGGCTTATCATCTTGCACAACAATTAAAGCGCCATGAGCACGCTTAGTAATTAAATCAATTGCATCCGCAACCGTCTCATCTGGCTTTAGCGTTACAGGTGTATCAAAGATGAGATGCCTTGATTTCACCCACTTAATTACATCAGCAACTATTTCAAGTGGAATATCTTGCGGAATGACTGCGATGCCACCGCGCCTAGCAACTGTTTCAGCCATACGGCGACCACTTATAGCGGTCATGTTTGCAACAACTAATGGAATCGTGGTGCCAGTTTTGTCGATGGCGGTTAGATCAACATCCATCCGACTTGATAGCTCTGAGTAGGAGGGGACCATAAAGACATCGTCATAGGTCAGATCGTGGCTTGGGTTATTTATGAAACGCACGTGGGAAAACTATACTCGCTTAAAATCTAGTTATTGAACAGTCATATTTACCCTCAGTATTGCGGGTTGACCAAAGTAGATGGGTGAATTCTTGGCCAATTCCCACCCAAGCCAGTATCGGTAACTGCTAAGGTATTAAGGCGGGTAACTAGTGATTTGAAAGGTAAAAGTTGTCAGATAACTCTGAGAATGAAGATTTAGGTTCAGAAGAGATAATTACCGAAGAGATGCTTTGGGAGAAAATTCCTGAGGTGCAAGGTCTAGATAGAGCAAATACTTATTATGAATTGAGTGCGCGAATCTATGCACGTGGTCAATATGATGAAGCGTTAGCACTGGCTGAAACAGCGCGAGATATTTATGCAGATCTTGGTGCGGTGGCACCGGCTGAAGGATTAGCTCAGGCCTACTCTGCAATTGGTTACAACTTAAATCAATTAAAGCGAATGAATGAAGCAGCAACTGCAATGAGTAAAGCGGTTGAACTACTTCGTGAAACCAAATCTCCTATGGCGATTGAACTTGCCTGCACCTTGGGTGAGTGGTGGTTTAATTCAAAGGAGTATGAAAAAACTATTGAGTGTATGAACCAATGTGTGCAGGAACATTTGGTGGATGGCAATGAATCAGGTGCTGCCAATGATCTTCACCTAATTGGATGTGCATATCGTGAGCTAAAGAATTATCCAAAATCCTTAGAGGCATTTAAAGAATCACGGGCGTTATTTAAGCGATTAAAAGAGGTTATTAATGTGGCAAGGTGTGATCAGAAAATTGCCCACTGCTTAACTGAGTTAGGAGATGCGCAAGGGGCGTTGATATCAGCGCAAAAATCCTTAGATGTATTTGTCACCGCTCACGACAATCGACGTGAGACCTACTCCTCATTTGAATTGGGTAAAGCCCAATTTGCTCTAGCTTTATATGAAGAGGCACTGATGACATTTGAGAATGTACTAGAGAATGTAACCGAGGCTGAATTTAAAGATTTTGAATTCATTATTGATATTGAGCGAAAAATATCCTTAACGCTTAGAAAGCTAGATCGCAATAATGAAGCGGATGAGATCTCTAGAAGAGTTGACGCAGTTGCTGAGGTTATTGACGAAGATTAATTTTTTGGGTGATTTGTTGGATTTAAATGTTGCATCGCCCAGGCATACATCGCAATCGCACCTGCGGCGGATGCATTCATTGATCTAGTTGAACCATACTGTGAGATCGCAAGCACTACGGAGCAAACAGCCACCCCTTCTTCACTCATTCCAGCACCCTCTTGACCAAATAACATCACACACTTTCTGGGCAAAGTAGCACTTTCTAACTGCTTACTGATTGGCAAATTATCAATACCAATTATTGGTAAATCTTCTTTATCACACCAGTTTTTAAACTCTTCAATTGTTGCATGATGATGAACAGTTAAGTATCGATCTGTCACCATTGCACCTCGTTTATTCCAATCACGCTTGCCAACAATATGAACAGCTTTCACATTAAATGCATTTGCAGTTCTAACGACTGATCCAATATTTAAATCATGTTGCCAATTTTCAATTGCAATTTGCAGATCATGGCGTCTTGGTATCAAGATCTGCAACTATCGCTTCAATTTTCCAATATCGATATTTATCTAAGACATTTCTGCGATCACCATGCTCAAGTAACTCTGGATCAAAGTGATTATCAGTCGGCCATGGTTTAGAGTGTGCTCCTACGCCAACTACCTGGTAGAACTCACCAGGTCCAACTGTTGATTCAGACATATGCAAACCTTAAGCCCTAAGGAGTGATGATGAGAAAAGTTCGGCTATTTTTTTCATTTATTCTCACCTTATCACTTTGCTTAAATGCATCCACCGCACAAGCGGTAGAAACTTTGCCACAGCCATTCTTTAAATACCTAAGTTCAAAGTACTTAGCAGATCCAGGAGTCATTTTAATTGATGGCGCTACCAATGAAATTGTTTATCAAAGCGGTGCTGAAAAACCTAGAACACCTGCCTCTGTCTTAAAACTAACTACAGCAGCAGCAATTGCCCTAACCCTTGAAACATCAACAGTTTTTACTACTGCGATATATAAAACTGAAAAGAAAGGCGTCTTTGTAATTTGGGGTGATAATGATCCTTGGATTACCTCCAATGCAAAGTATCGAGATGCAAATAAGCGGGCGTATATGCCAACTTTAATTAAGGCAGCTTTTGCCTCAGATAAAAAACTTAAGAAAATAACCTTGATATATAAGGGAGTTAATAACTCTGACATCTACTATGCCAAACGGGCGTTAAACCGTAGAGCCTCTGTGGCATATAAACCATTAAGTAAAAATGTTGAAGTTGAATCTTTAATTACTGAGAAACTAGCCGAGGTTAAATCTCCGCCACTGGAGAAAATGATTCGCTTTGCGTTGCTATACAGCGACAATGTTTTATCTCAACGTCTTGCAATGGTGGCAACTGGTAGAAATGGTTATCCATTAACTAAAGATGGCCTAAATAAGATGATGCAAGAGAAAATTTCATCAATCGGGGTTGATGTAACTGGCATGAATATTGTTGACGGCTCTGGGATAGGTGGCAGCAATCGAATTTCAGCAGTCACTGTCTCGCAATTACTTTTGAAAGTTAAGAGTGAGCCAAAATTAAGAGTTGTCTATAACTCACTTCCAGTAAGTGGTGAGTCAGGAACATTGGTCGGCAGATACCATTCAACTGCGCCGCAAGCCGTTGGCTTAGTTAAAGCGAAAACCGGATCAACTAGACATACAGTTTCGCTAGCTGGTTTTGCTACGTCAGGTGATAAAGATTATGTCTTTGTTGTAATTGCAGATGGTGTTGGTAGAACTAGAAGATTGCAAGATGCTGCCAGAAATGCGATAGATCGCATGCTGGGAACAATTACTAAACCTCCTGTGATCGGATTAACACCACCTGGGTCAGAAAGTGATACCGCTACAACCACACCGTAATAATTGATTAGTTCTCAAGGGTAGAGTTAGTGCAAATGAAAAATTACATCACATTAATGAAATTGCGCGTGGTTGAGCTTTTACTTGTTACAACTCTGCCAGCATTATTTTTAGCAAGTGATGGTATGCCAGATATCGGTGTGACTTTTTGGAGTTTATTTGGCGGGGCATTAGCCGCAGGCGGTGCCAACGCATTTAATATGGTGATTGAAGCAAAATCTGATCAATTGATGAAGCGCACCTCGCAACGGCCAATCGCAACTGGTGTGATATCAAGGAATTCTGGATTGGTATTTGCAGCCATAATTTCACTTTTATCTTTAATTATTTTTTATATATTTACTACCCCACTTGCAACCTTATTGACCGCGCTAGCAATTATTTTTTATGTATTTGGCTACACAATTGCACTCAAAAAACACACCTCCCAAAACATTG
>CAXNKX010000005.1:0-24537 GCA_964203335.1 Candidatus Nanopelagicus sp. | reverse complement strand
AAAGTTTTCATTTACCAAAGCTGAGTTCAGATATGAGCTAGCACCAGAGAGAACGTGCCAGGTGAGCCAGCATCGCCACTTAGTGAGCTCAAAGCGTTCAAGAAGTTTGGATAACTCTTCAAAGTAGGAAGGCTGCCTAACAATAACCTGCGTGAGCACATGCTCTGGGGTAGCCGAACTTTTCATCCAAAGGGGCCAATTAAATGCTGGGCATAGATCTGTTAGTTGGGTAAAGCTCTTTTTGTTATAGGTCAGATCAGCATCTCGATCCTTAACCTGATCCCAATGACAAGCGGCGATCTGCGTTTCTAATTCCAAAACAGATGCGGCGCAGCTTTGCGCATTTTCAAGCCCTGCTAACTCAAACATATTTTTTATATGGGAAACAAAGGATTCTCTGATCTCTTTGTATTCATCCTCACGGTAGTAGGCCTCATCGGGAAGTGATAATCCTGATTGACCAAGGTAGACGATATTTTTAGTAGCCTCTTTGTTATCTGTTGAAACATAGGAATAGAAAAGACCAGATAAACCATCCTTTTCTAGCTCACCTAAAAGTTGTAAAAACTCATCCTTATTATTAAAGCCCTGCGCAGCTGCTAGATCTTTAGCAATTGGCGATATTCCTAGCTCTTCGATTTTCTTCTCATCCATAAAGGAGTTATATAAATCGCCAATTTTTTGGGCGTTACTGCCAATTACCCCAGCACTATTTGCCTGATCAAGAATGATCTGTTTTACCTGTTTTTCAGCTTGTTCATAGAGCTGATAAAAAGCCCCATCACTTGCTCGATCTTCGGGAATTTTAGATTCTGTTAGCCACTTACCATTCATAAATCTAAAGAGATCATCCTGGGGGCGGATTGCAGGATTTATATGAGTTAGATCTAGACCACTTCGCATAAGGGGTTAAGCCTATCTAGGCCTTAACTAATTTTGGGCAATAAAAAATCCCGCCATTTAACTGGCGGGATTTTTTAGTTAATAATTTACTTTGAAGCCTTACGACGACGACGACGCTTTGGAGCAGCCTTTGCTGCTTTCTTACGACGACGACGCTTTGGAGCAGCCTTAGCTGCTTTCTTACGACGACGACGCTTTGGGGCAGCCTTAGCAGCCTTACGACGACGACGCTTTGGTGCAGCTTTCGCTGCTTTCTTACGACGCTTTGCAGCCACGTATTTCTCCTATCAAAGTGGTTCGATCCGTCACCGAACCTGTTTCATGGATAAGCGTGTCACTAAATGGCAAAACTTTCCACTTATTTGGCAATAAATATGAAGCGTGTCGCAACTTTATTTTTAAGAGAATTTATGCATTTTTTTCTAATAATTAGCAATTATTCTCCCCGCAATTAGTAAAAAACTACTGGTGAGTTAATTAATTGGCCAAAATTTGCAACTTATAACCAAAAATTTGGTAAAAAGTGGGAAAAAATCCCAACTTAACCGGTTTTTGCCCCAATAATGGGAAATATTTAGCTAAAACTTTGATCTTTAGTTGGAAAATCGCCATTTGCAACATCTCGGGCGAATTCACTAGCTGCACCTGCGATCTCTTTACGCAAATTTCGGTATGCCTTGGCAAGTTTAGGTAATTTTTCAGTTATTCCAACCAAATCTGTCCAAACTAATACCTGAGCATCACAACCACCACCGGCGCCAATGCCAATTGTTGGAATAGAAAGTGTGGCAGTTATCTGAGTTGCTAGCGCAGCTGGGATTGCCTCAAGGACAATTGCAAATACCCCAGCCGTTTCAAGTGCTTTGGCATCTTTAAGGATTTGTTCACCGCTTTCACCACGCCCCTGCACCTTAAAGCCGCCCAGGGCATGAACTGATTGCGGGGTAAGGCCTAAGTGGCCCATTACTGGAATTCCGGCGGCGACTAATTTTTTAATCGCTGGCACAACCTTTTCGCCACCTTCTAATTTCACCGCACCAACCTTTGCCTCTTTAAAAAATCTGACCCCAGTTACCAATGCCTGCTCCGGGGATGATTCATAGGAACCAAAGGGAAAATCAGCTACCACCATTGCGTTTTTACTGGAGTTAACTACCGCCTTAGCCAATGGAATTAACTCATCAACTGTTACTGGAATTGTGTTTTCATGACCTAAAAAATTATTACCAGCAGAGTCACCTACAAGTAAAACTGGAATACCTGCTTCATCAAAGATCTGCGCAGTCATTTGTTCATAGCAGGTGAGCATCGCCCACTTTTTACCGGCCACTTTCATAGCAGCTAAATCAGTGATTAAAACTCGAGATGTCTGGGCATTGCTCATACTTACTCCTTAAGATCAAGGCTGCCTGCGCAGTCCCTGTCTTTGCTAGGTAGGTCAACTTTAACTTAATCTGCGCCAGGTTGGCTACCTGAGGTACTCTTGAAAAGTGAGTCAATCTGGTCAGATCCGAGTAGCGCTAGCGCAGATCAATCCCACTGTTGGGGATCTGAAAAAAAATGCTGACCTAATTTCAAAACATGCCTTTGATGCTGCAAATGCAGGAGCTGTAATTGTGGTTTATCCAGAGATGATTTTAACTGGCTATCCAGTTGAGGATTTAGCTAACCGAGCATCTTTTAGAGAAGCCTCAATTGCTGCTGTTAATGAGTTAGCAACTCGAATAAATAATGAGGGAAATGGTGATCTAACTTTATTAGTCGGCTACCTTGGCCAAAGTGAAGCAGGCAAGCCGCAGAATTGTGTGGCAGTGATATATCGAGGTGAAATAGTTGCCACCTATATCAAACACCACCTGCCTAACTACGGTGTCTTTGATGAGTATCGCAACTTCACACCAGGGGCGCACTCACTAGTAATTAGAGTTTGCGGTGTAGATATAGGTATTGCAATTTGTGAGGATATTTGGCAATCAGGTGGCCCAGTTGCAGAGCTAGCAAAGCGCAATATCGGATTGCTTTTAGTTCCTAATGGCTCCCCATATGAGGTAAATAAAAATGATGCCCGCCTTAGCACTCGTTAAGCAGCGCGCCCTTGAGGTTGGCGCCCCACTTGCCTATGTGAATATGACAGGGGCTCAAGATGATTTGGTATTTGATGGGGACACAATTGTGGTTTCAGGTATTGGTGAATTAATTGCCCGCGCCCCACAATTTGAAGATGGCCTTATGGTTATTGATCTTGATGTGAAGCTAGCCTCAAGTGATCCAGATTTAATTATCTCTGCTGCGCCAATTTTAAAGTATAAAAAAATAGTTCCTGGAGTTGCCAGACGGCTAGGAGATCTAGAGCAGATTTGGCAGGGGTTAGTAATTGGGCTGCGTGATTATGTGCTTAAGAATAATTTTAAATCAGTAATTCTAGGTATCTCAGGTGGCATTGATTCAGCATTAGTTGCTGCTTTAGCATCCGACGCTATTGGAGCAGATAAAGTCCATGGTATTGCAATGCCGAGTAAGTACTCATCACAGCACTCACTCTCTGATGCTAAAGAGTTAGCCTCAAATATTGGTTTAAATTATCGAATTATCGAGATCACCCCAATGGTGGCAAATCTAATTGAAAACCTGCGAGTAGATGGTCTTGCAGAGGAGAATTTACAGGCCAGAGTTCGCGGCCTTACTTTAATGGCGTTATCAAATCAAGAAGGGCATCTAGTTTTAGCCACTGGTAATAAATCAGAGTTAGCAGTTGGCTACTCAACTATGTATGGGGACGCCGTAGGCGGCTTTGCTCCAATTAAAGATCTCTATAAAACTCAAGTATGGCAATTAGCTACTTGGCGAAATGAGTTAGCAATGCTGCAGGGGCAAACTCCACCGATCCCGGAGAGTTCAATTAAAAAAGAGCCAAGTGCTGAACTTGCTCCAAATCAAAAGGACAGTGATTCACTGCCCGAATACAAACTCTTAGATCAAATTCTATCTATTTATATAGATGAAGATGGCGGAAGAGCTGCTGCCCTCACAGCCGGCTTTGATCCGCTCTCTAGTAGATAAAGTTGTTGGCTTAGTTGATCGGGCTGAGTATAAAAGGCGGCAGTATCCACCAGGCACAAAGATCTCTAGTCCCGCGCATTTGGTAAGGATAGAAGGTTGCCTATTACCTCACATTGGCGTGAATCTTAAAAAATTAACGCTTAGAAATAAACACGCAAATCATTTGCAATTAGTCATTGCTTAATTTCTTTCCTAATATTATCCCCATGGCCATCTCAACTAAGGAGCTCAGTCACAATGAAGCTCTGGTATTTCACCCGCCGTCGGGTAGTTGATTTCGCCCGCGCAACAACCTCTAGCTGCTAATTCACACACTCTCTTATGGGCTTTGCCCTCTGCTTTTGCATGCTATAAAAAACCAATTCCAAATTACTTAAGGAGATAAAAATGAAGGTCTATAACAATATTACTGAGGTTTATGGCAATACCCCGTTGGTTAAGTTAAACAGGATGATGACCAACTCAACCGCTAATGTTTTAGCAAAGCTTGAGTTTTATAACCCAACTTCAACGGTAAAGGATCGTCTAGCAATTGCGATGGTCGATGCTGCTGAAAAATCAGGTGAGTTAAAGCCAGGTGGCACAATTGTTGAGGCAACTAGTGGAAACACTGGAATCGCGCTGGCAATGGTGGGAGCTGCAAGAGGGTATAAAACAATTCTTACAATGCCAGAGTCAATGTCTAGTGAGCGAAAAGCATTACTTAGAGCATTTGGCGCTGAGTTAATTTTAACTCCAGCAGCTGAAGGTATGAAGGGTGCGGTAGCTAAAGCTGAGTCATATAAAGATTCAGGTGCGGTACTAGTTCGCCAATTTGAAAACCAAGCAGGCCCTGAAGTTCAC
The DNA here is from genome assembly GCA_964203335.1 of Candidatus Nanopelagicus sp. GTDB lineage: Bacteria > Actinomycetota > Actinomycetes > Nanopelagicales > Nanopelagicaceae > Nanopelagicus. Next base: position 19,731 of record CAXNKX010000005.1, on the reverse strand, counting down.
CGTCGTACTACTGGTGAAGAAATCTGGCGTGATACCGATGGCACTGTAGCCGCGGTTGTTTCAGGTATTGGCACCGGTGGCACAATCACTGGAGTTGGCCAATTATTAAAATCTAAGAATCCTGATATAAAAATATTTGGAGTAGAGCCGGCTGCATCACCAATTTTAAATGGTGGTGAGCCAGGTAAGCATCCACTACAGGGAATTGGTGCAAACTTTGTGCCACCTGTTTTAGATCGAAATATCTACGATGAAATTTTTGATGCGCCAGCTGATCTCTCTGTTAAATATGCCAGAGCTGCTGGAACTTCAGAGGGAATTTTAGCGGGGCTCTCATCAGGTGCAGCGCTTTGGGCGGCGCATCAGGTAGCCCAGCGAGCTGAGTTTGCTGGTAAAACTATTGTGGTGATAATTCCATCATTTGGTGAGCGATATATTTCAACAATATTGTTTGAAGATTTACTGGGCTAAATTGTTTATATCAATTAAAGAAGATATCGATACCGCACTGCGGCTTGATCCTTCTGCTCGTAATCACCTTGAGGTATTTCTTACCTACCCAGGAATACATGCAGTTTGGGGTTATCGCATTGCTCATTTTCTTTGGAGAGTGAAGCTAAAATTATTAGCACGCATTTACTCCAACTGGATAAGAGCCGTTACCGGTATTGAGATTCATCCAGGGGCGCAAATTGGTCGAAGGTTTTTTATTGACCATGGCATGGGCGTTGTAATTGGGGCGACTGCGATAGTTGGCGATGATGTAATGATTTATCATGATGTAACACTGGGCGCTCGCACTAATGAAACTGGCAAGCGCCATCCAACTGTAGGAAATAATGTAGTGATTGGTTCAGGGGCTAAAGTCTTAGGTGATATTTCAATTGGTGATGGGGTAAAGATCAATGCCAATGTTGTAGTGACTAAGTCCGTTCCCGCCAGGACAATGGTTGATTCTTCTGAGTTTTTTGTTATCTAATCCCGCATAAAGGCGGTAGGAATTAGGCAGTTAACATAGCCGTAATCATTAACGGCTTTAATATCCCTATGACCTCCCCAAGTGATTTAACTAAACAACAAGCATTTGTGCAGCGCACAATAGAAGAGCGCAATATTCGATTCATCAGGCTTTGGTTTACCGATGTTCTAGGTTTTCTAAAATCTGTTGCGATCGCACCCGCTGAACTAGAAAATGCATTTGCAGAAGGAATTGGTTTTGATGGATCTGCCATCGAAGGCTTTGCCAGAGTTACTGAATCAGATATGTTGGCAAAACCTGATCCAGCAAGTTTTTCAATTTTGCCATGGCGAACAGAGGCACCAGGTGCTGCTCGAATGTTTTGTGATATCACAATGCCAGATGGCGCAGCTGCCTCAGTTGATCCAAGAAGAGTTTTAAAACAAACACTTGAAAAAGCAGCAAAGCTTGGTTACACCTGTTACACACATCCTGAGATTGAATTTTTCCTATTTAAAGATGAACCACAGGTGGGTAAAGAGCCAGTACCGGTTGATTCAGCTGGCTACTTTGATCACACACCATCTGTAGTTGGTCATGATTTTAGAAGGCAAGCAATTACATTACTTGAAGCAATGGGTGTTTCAGTTGAGTTCTCACACCATGAAGGCGCACCAGGGCAGCAAGAAATTGATTTACGTTATGCCGATGCGTTATCAACAGCCGATAACATCATGACATTTAGACATGTAATTAAAGAAGTAGCACTTGATCAAGGTTTCTACGCATCCTTTATGCCAAAGCCATTTACGAATCATCCTGGCTCTGCGATGCATACTCACATCTCTTTATTTGATGGTGAGAAAAATGCATTCTATGAAGAGGGTGCGCCAATGCAATTATCTAAAGTAGGTAGATCATTTATTGCTGGCATTATTAAACATGCTGCTGAGATAACTGCGATTACCAATCAGTGGGTTAACTCATATAAAAGATTAAGTGGTGGCGGGGAAGCACCTGCATATGCAACATGGGCACAAAATGATCGAAACGCAATGGTCCGCATTCCAACTTATAAACCAAAAAAGGAGGCCTCAACTCGCATTGAGATTAGGACTCCAGATTCAGCATGTAATCCATATTTGGCATTTGCAGTAATTATTTCTGCTGGTCTTGCTGGAATTGAAGGAAAGTATGAATTAAAAGAAAATAGTAATCCTGCGCCACTTCCAACTGATTTGGCTGAGGCAATTACTGCGATGGAGAAGAGTGAATTAGTTAAGAAAACTCTAGGTGATGATGTATTTGAGTATGTGCTTCTAAATAAGCGAGCTGAGTGGGATGAGTATCGCAAGCAGGTTAGTGCATTTGAATTAAACCGGTATTTACCAGTTCTTTAGTATGCTCAGGGCATGAGCAATCAAATACAAACTGAAATTCATGTCGATTTAGATAATCGAGATAAAAACACCGCCCTTTTTAGAATATTCTTAGTAGTTCCAGCAGCGATATTTATCTCTAGTTTCTCCGAGTTTTCAAGTGATTTTATGGGAGTCATCGGTGGCTTTCTAGTGCTACCTGTAGTTCTATCTTTGCTAGTTAGAAATGTTTATCCTTCATATGTATTAGCTTTTAATAAAGCCCTACTTGAGTTAAGTAATCGAATTAATGCCTACGCGTTAGTTCTTACCGATGATTACCCATCTATTGAGTCAAATCAAAAGGTTAGATTAATTTACCCTGATGTAGATGGCGGCAAGAAACTTAGCCCATGGATGCCATTAGTTAAGTGGTTTCTAGCAATTCCACTTTTTATACTTGGCATTATTTATGCTATCTACGCACTTGCTTTAACACTTATCGCGTGGATTAGCGTAGTTAAAAATGGTGTTTACCCAGAGGACAAAGCTGAAGAGGTAGTTAAGGTAATTGCTTACTGGAATCGCTTGTATGGGTATAGCCTTCTTTTAATAACTGATGAGTACCCATCTTTTTCACTTAATTAACGAAGCGTAACTTTATTCTTTACCGCCCCCTTTGGCCGGTATGTTGCCCTAGGTTGAGCCTTTGGAAAATTACCAGTTAATCTAAAGTTTTTTGCCACCATCAACAGAATTAATCTTGCCTCAGCTAAAGCAAAGTACTCACCCAAACACTTTCTACTGCCACCGCCAAATGGGAAGTAGGCACCACGGGGTAGTGATTTTTCAAAATCAGGATTCTTCCATCGGGTTGGATCCCATTCTTCTGGATTTGGAAAGTACCTTGGATTTCTATGTGTCACATACTGACTTACTAAAACATGCGCCCCTTTTGGAATTTGAACACCATCAATTTCACAATCAACGGTAGCAATTCTAGGAGCTACCCAAACTGGGGGAGCAAGGCGCATAGTCTCTTGCAAAACCGCTGATGCAACAGGTGAACTAATCTCTAACTCTTCATAAGTGGGCACTTTATTCTCACTAATCCAACTGGCTCTATCCGCTTCATCCTCTAACTCTTTCCTAACCTTTGGATTTTTTGAAAGGTATGAGAAGGCCCAGCTCATAACATTTGCGGTAGTTTCATGGCCACTTAAAATTAAAGTTAGGACTTCATCACGAATATGATCAATAGATATTTGATCTTGCATTTGTAATAAAATTCCTAGTAAATCACTATCCTTCGTCTCACCACTTGCAAGGCGTTTGTTAATAATTGCTTCGGCGATATCAACTAGGCGATCTGATGCCAGCTCAAAGGCTTTAAAGTATTTAATCGCTGACTTATCAAAGCGCTCAAGGCCAGGCAGCATGGTGCGCTCAATTCGGTCAATCGCCACCTCCATTGATTGCGCTATCGCCTTTGTGTATTGATGAGAGTCGGTTCCAAATAAACACCGAGAAACAATCTCAAGAGTTAACTCCATCATTTCAGGGGTTAAATCAATACTCTCTTTACCTCGCCAGTTATTAGTGTGTTCGGTAATTAACTCATGCATTATTGCTACATATGAATCAAGGTTGCCATGATGAAAAGGTGGTTGCATCATGCGTCGGTGAGCTAAGTGAATTGGCTCCTCATTTGTAAGAAGGCCTTCACCAAGTACTTTACGCATTCTGGCAAAACCAACTCCTTTAACAAAATTATGTTGCTGTGCAACTGTTACTTCATGAACACCGACGGGTGAAAATAGGCCAATAAATAATCTTCTAGATAAAAAGAATGAGCAGTTATCTCCGTATCTTCGTTGCATTTTAAGTAAAAACTTTGGTGTGTTCACCAAAAAAGTGGCAGTAAGTAGATCTGATAACAATGGATTTGGTCCTGGGAGAGTTAAGTTTTTATCCCAAGATTTTCTAAAAATAGGTTTTGGAATTGGTGCATACTCAGCTGGGCGGGGAGCGCTATAAGGCTTATTTGCCTGGATGCTCATTTGATAAGCGTATGCATTTTATGAGGCAAATAGAATGGGTTTTATCAATAATTTGGTTTATTTCTTTAACTTAAGTTAACCTTAAGCCATGTTAATTACAGGCTTTACATCTTCACGCAACTCATTACGCCTGTCATCACTCCTTCTTACCTGCCGCGGCGGGGCCAAGTAACCGGTCCCCTCGTCGCGGAGGTTGGTCACACCGGTAGACCACTTTTAACCGACGAGGAGAAGAAATAAATGAATAACTTTCCAGAACAAAGTAAATCTGTAATGCCGATATCGCGTTACGCCCCATTTAATCCATTTCCAAATAATGGTTCATTAACTGATCGCACCTGGCCATCTAAGACAATGACTAAAGCACCTAAGTGGTGTTCAGTTGATTTACGAGATGGCAATCAAGCATTAATTGATCCAATGGATGCTAATCGAAAACTTGCCATGTTTAAGTTGCTAGTAAAAATGGGATACAAAGAGATTGAAGTTGGTTTCCCAGCAGCTAGTCAGACCGATTTTGATTTTATTCGTAAAATTATTGATGAGAAGTTAATTCCAGATGATGTAATCATCCAGGTCCTAACCCAAGCCCGTAAACCGTTAATTGAGCGCACCTTTGAATCAATTAAAGGATCAAAGCAAGCGATTGTGCATTTATATAACTCAACTTCAACCTTGCAAAGACGAGTTGTCTTTAATCAAGATAAGGCTGGTATTGAAAAGATAGCAACTGATGGCGCCCAGATCTGTTTAGATCTTAGTAAAAACTGTGCCCGGCACTTTGGTCTCATTTGAGTACTCACCTGAGTCATACACTGGAACAGAGCTTGAGTTCGCGGTGCAGGTTTGTAACGCCGTTAATGATGTTTGGAAACCAACTCCTACTTGGAAAACAATTATGAATCTACCTGCCACAGTTGAGATGGCAACTCCAAATATTTATGCAGACTCAATTGAATGGATGCATCGCAACCTTAAATACCGCGATAGTGTTATCTTAAGTTTGCACCCACATAATGATCGTGGCACAGGCGTTGCAGCAGCTGAGCTTGCCTATCTTGCAGGTGCTGATCGAATTGAGGGAACATTATTTGGCAATGGTGAGCGAACTGGAAATGTTTGCTTAATTACCTTAGGGCTTAATTTGTTAAGCCATGGAATTGATCCAATGATTGATTTCTCAAATATTGATGAGATTAGGCGAACAGTTGAGTATTGCAATCAATTAAGAGTGCCTGAGCGCCATCCTTATGGTGGCGATTTAGTCTTTACCGCTTTTTCTGGATCACATCAGGATGCAATTAAAAAAGGCTTTGATCACTTAGAGAAAGATGCCAAGGCTGCTGGAGTTGATAAAGATAAGTTCACTTGGGCAATTCCTTATCTACCAATTGATCCAAAAGATATTGGCAGATCATATGAAGCTGTTATTCGTGTGAATAGCCAATCTGGTAAGGGTGGCGTTGCATATTTAATGAAGCATGAACACCAACTTGATCTACCACGCAGATTACAAATTGAGTTTAGCCAGGTAATTCAAGCCTTAACAGATAGTGAAGGTGGTGAGGTTTCACCTGAGGCTATGTGGAACACCTTTGAGGATGAGTATCTACCAGCTAAAGACAATCAATGGGGACGCTTTAAATTAGCCGCACTTTCTCAAAGTTCACAGATGGATCAAGATGTTGATCTTTCAATTGAGTTAATAGACAAGAAGGAAAGCAAAAAGTTATCTGGAAAAGGTAATGGCCCAATTGCAGCCTTTGTTGCAATTTTAAATACCTATGAGCCAACACTTTCACTTCGAGTTTTAGATTATTACGAGCATGCTTTATCAGCAGGTGGTGATGCAAAGGCAGCGGCATATCTTGAATGTGAGATTGCTGGAAAGATTTTCTGGGGAGTAGGAATTGATCCCAGCACAACCACAGCTGCGCTTAAGGCCGTAATCTCATCTATTAATCGCGCAGTTCGTTAACTAACTCTGTCTTACTACTCTAGTAACTTAGGGGCATGCCGCTATACCGTGATCAGGGAGTAGTTCTTCGCACCCAAAAATTAGGTGAGGCTGATCGAATAATTACCTTATTCACAAAAGAACATGGCCGTATTAAAGCTGTTGCAAAAGGTGTGCGGCGAACAAAATCTAGGTTTGGCGCTCGTCTTGAACCTGCAAGTTATGTTGATTTACAACTTTATACCGGGCGAACCTTTGACACTATTACACAGGTTGTAAGTATTGAAAATTATGGCGATGTCTTATCTAGTGATTATCAAAGTTGGACAATAGCTAGCGCGATATTAGAAGCAGCTGAGCGCTTTACCCAAGCAGAGCATGAACCTGCCCTTCAACAATACTTATTAGTTACTGGCTCCCTTAAAGTATTAGCAGAGCGTAGATATGACGCTTCATTAATCTTAGATGCATATTTACTACGTTCACTTTCAGTTGCCGGATACGCACCATCACTAACTGATTGCTCAAGATGTGATGCACCAGGTCCGCATAAGTTTTTCTCACTGCAAGGCGGCGGGTCTGTATGCGTTAGCTGTAAACCATCTGCATCTGCAACGCCAAGTGTTGCCACCTTAGATCTAATGGCTAATTTGTTAACTGGTAATTGGGAAGGAGCATCAAAGAGTGAGGGTAAGAATAGAAATGAGGCATCAGGCTTAATCGCTGCCTACCTGCAGTGGCACTTAGAACGGGGCTTACGTTCGCTGCCATTAGTTGAGAGAATTAGCCGTGGCTAAAAAAGTTAAGCAAGCAACACGCGCACCGCAATGGAATTAAACCGCCAAAATTAGAGCGTAAGCAAATTCCAAATCATGTGGCAATTGTGATGGATGGCAATGGCAGGTGGGCAAAGAGTCGGGGATTAGCTAGGACTGCCGGACATGAAGCGGGTGAGAAAGCATTAGTAGATATTGTTCATGGCGCAATAGAAATTGGTGTTAAAGAGTTAAGCGTTTACGCCTTTTCAACAGAGAACTGGAAGAGATCCCCACAAGAGGTTAAATTCCTAATGGGATTTAATCGAGATGTTATTCATAGTAGGCGGGAAGAGTTAAATGATCTTGGTGTAAAGATTCGCTGGGTAGGAAGGGAAAAAAGACTTTGGAAAACTGTAATAGATGAGTTAGAGCAGGCCGAATCTTTAACAAAAAATAATAAAGTTTTAACCTTAAATATGTGCATTAACTACGGCGGCAGGGCTGAGATATTAGATGCCGCAGTTGCCATTGCAAAAGATGCGATGCGTAAGAAGATTAAGCCAGATGCTTTAACTGAAAAATCAATTACTAAATACCTCTACGCACCTTTAATGAGTGATGTTGATTTATTTATTCGCTCATCCGGTGAGCAGCGAACTAGTAATTTTCTAATGTGGCAATCAGCTTATGCTGAGATGGTTTTCCTAGATGTGCTTTGGCCAGATGCTGATCGGCGAACTCTTTGGAAAGCGATTGAGATATATGCCGAGCGTGAGCGAAGGTTTGGTAAGGCTTAAATCAGCATTTTTGCGCATAAACCAAATAATTCAACAACGTGGGTAACTTTTCTAAATCCATTGTTTTTTGCAACCGTATTTGCCCACTTTTCAACAGCGCTACCTTCAACTTCAACTGTTTTTCCGCAATTTTTACAAACTAAGTGGTGATGATGCCCAGTTGCACACAAACGATATAGCGCCTCACCATCTTCTTTTCGAAGAACATCAACTGAATTCTCAACTGCAGCTTTCTGTAGTGCCCGATACACAGTTGCCAGGCCAGTTGGTTTGCCTTGTTTGCGCAATAATTGAAATACTTCTTGGGCGCTAACAAAGCCACCAGTTTTTTCTAAAGTCGTGAGTACTACAGATTTTGATTTACTCATGAGGAAGATTTGCAACAACTAGCCACATAATCACGATTCCTAGGAAAGTAGCCAACATTGTTAGTTTTGAAGAGTGTTTAGCATGCGCCTCTGGCAAAATATGTGAAGTTGCTAGGTAAATTAACATGCCTGAAAATGCTGCAAGATAAAGCCCGAGTAGGGGATCACTTATTGATATATAAGTTCCAAATGCAGCCCCACCAATCCTCATCACAGCATCAACTGCAAGTAACCAAATTGCCCGCTTAGTCCAATTACCACTCTTAATTAAAAGTGAGACTGTATTTAGGCCATCACTAAATGCGTGTACAAGTAAGGCAACAAATATTGCAATACCTAGGGCATTACTGACCTGAAATGCGATTCCAAGTGCAACGCCATCTAAAAATACATGCCCACTCATAGTTAGAGCGCCAACTGTGCCCGCCAAATTATGGGTGTGCTTATGATCTTGCGCGTACTCAGAATCTGATGGTTCATGGGAGCCAAGTGCTCGCTCTATTAAGTGCAGCAGCATAAAACCTGCTATGAAGGCAACTGATACCGCTGGGGCATGGAAAATCTCATCGGAATTTAATTCAAAAATTTCAGGAAGAAGATCAAATGCAACTAGTCCTAATAGCAGACCGGCAGCTAATCCAAGAACTATATGAAGCCGATCTTTTGATTTAATAGCGAGCAAACCACCTGCGGTGGTTGCAATGGCAGTTACAGCAGCAAGTACAAGAGTTATATTCATATTCAGAGAGTATCACAAATGAGAATGATTATCAAAATCACTCTTTGCCGTGGCAGGCAAGCATTAAATATGAGCCAAGGCCCTACACTTATCCCAACTAGTAAGCCGCCGACAGCCAGCCGGATGGAGATTAAATGGCGCAAGATCGTCTCGAGACAATTGTTTCATTGGCCAAACGTCGTGGCTTTGTTTATCCCTCATCTGAAATTTATGGCGGACTTCGTGCTTCCTGGGATTACGGTCCTTTAGGTGTTGAATTAAAAAATAATATTAAGCGCCAATGGTGGAAATCTATGGTGCAGGGCAGAGATGATGTAGTTGGTTTAGATTCCTGCGTAATTTTAGCCCGCGAAGTTTGGCAAGCATCTGGCCATGTTGAAACTTTTTCTGATCCTTTAACTGAGTGCACCAGTTGTCATAAAAGATACCGAGCTGATCACCTTGAAGAGGCTTATGAGAATAAGCATAAGAAAAAGCCTGAATCACTAGCTGAAGTAAATTGCCCAAACTGTGGCACTAAAGGAAAGTTTACAACTCCTAAACAATTTTCTGGCCTTCTTAAAACTTATCTTGGCCCAGTAGAAGATGAATCAGGGCTTGCCTATTTGCGCCCAGAGACTGCGCAAGGAATATTTATTAACTTTGATAATGTGGCTTCAACATCTAGAAAAAAACCACCATTTGGTATTGGTCAGATTGGCAAGTCATTTAGAAATGAAATTACTCCTGGAAACTTTATCTTTAGAACCCGTGAGTTTGAGCAGATGGAGATGGAGTTTTTTGTAGTTCCAGGAACAGATGAAACCTGGCATCAGTATTGGATCGATACCAGATTAGCTTGGTATAAAGATTTAGGAATTAATCCTGATCGACTTAGAATATTTGAACATCCAAAGGAGAAACTCTCTCATTATTCAAAGCGAACCGCAGATATTGAATACAAGTTTGAGTTCGCAGGAACTGAATGGGGTGAGCTTGAAGGAATTGCTAATCGAACTGATTTTGATTTGAAATCCCACTCAAGAGCATCTGGTGAAAACTTAACTTGGTTTGATCAAGAAAAAAATGAACGCTGGACGCCTTATGTAATCGAACCAGCAGCAGGTGTGGACAGATGCGCTCTAACATTTATGATGGATGCATATACAGAAGATGAGGCGCCAAACTCTAAGGGTGAGATGGAAAAGCGGGCGCTGATGAAATTAGATTACCGATTAGCACCAGTAAAAATAGGTGTCCTGCCGCTATCTAGAAACGCTGATTTATCACCTAAAGCAAAAGATTTAGCAGATCAACTTCGAAAGAATTGGAATGTTGATTTTGATGATGCTGGCGCAATTGGGCGGCGTTATCGCAGGCAAGATGAGATCGGAACGCCATTTTGTATCACTATTGATTTTGAAACCTTAGATGATCAAGCAGTGACAATTCGTGAGCGCGATTCAATGGCGCAATCTCGAATCGCTATTGATCAAGTTCAAAGTTATTTAGCAACTAAATTATTAGGCTGCTAATTGTTAACTCAGCTCAAGCCTCTTCGTCTGCCAATTTCTAATGGCAACTTTGAAAATAACGAGGTAATACTTAATACTCCAGTAGTTCTTGCGCCAATGGCTGGTATTACCAACGCCGCCTTTAGAAGATTATGCAGGGAACAAGGTGCTGGCTTATTTGTTTCAGAGATGGTTACCGCCCGGGCATTAATTGAGCGGCGTGAGGAAACCTTTAGGTTAATTAAGCCAGGAGTTGGTGAGACACCTAGATCAATTCAACTTTATGCAGTTGATCCAGTTGTGTTAGGTAAGGCGGTTGATTTATTGGGGAGTGAGAACCTTGCTGATCACATTGATTTAAATTTTGGTTGCCCGGTTCCAAAAGTTACTCGCCGCGGTGGTGGGGCAGCATTGCCGTATAAGCGCAGATTATTTTCAGCAATTGTGCAGTCAGCAGTTAGCGCAGCTAGCAAGTATGGAATACCGGTAACGGTAAAGATGCGAGTTGGAATTGATTCAGATCATCAAACTTTTCTAGAGTCAGCAAAGTCAGCAGCTGATTTAGGTGTTACCTGGGTAGCACTCCATGCTAGAACTGCAGCGCAGTTATATGAAGGCAGATCTGATTGGAATAAAATTACAGAGTTAGTTGAGCATCTTGCGCCAACTGGTGTGCCAGTACTTGGTAACGGTGATATTTGGTCAGGAAAAGATGCGACATCAATGATGGAGCAAACAGGTTGTGCTGGCGTAGTTGTTGGTCGAGGATGTTTGGGACGGCCCTGGTTATTTGCTGATTTAGTTAGCGCAATTAATGGTGAAAATAAACGAGTAAATCCAACTTTGTTTGAAGTTCGCCAGATTATGTTGCGCCATGGCCAGTTACTAGTTGAGTACTTTGAAAATGAAGATCGGGCTATGCGAGATATTAGAAAGCATATGGCTTGGTACTTAAAAGGTTTTTCAGTTCCACGAGAGATTAGAGCAAACCTTGGAATGGTCAATTCATTAGAACATATGCAGCAATTACTTTCTAATGTAGTTGATCAGCCATATCCGCAAGAGGTTGGTGATGGCCCAAGAGGTAGAACTAGCCATGGGCGGCAAGTAAAACTACCTGATGGTTGGCTGGATGATCCAGATGAGTTTGCCACGATCTCAATTGATGATGCAATCTCTGGTGGATAAGTAATTGTTTATATTTAGATTAATTAGAAGAGTTATCTCATTCATACTTTTATTAATAATAGCTATTCCACTCTACGTTGCTGGAAGTATTTGGTATAGCGCAAGAAATAGTGAGCCAGTTAAATCTGATGTAATTTTAGTAATGGGAGCTGCTCAATTTGATGGCCGGCCAAGTGATGTTTTACTAGCCAGACTTAAGCAAACGAAAATTATTTTTAATGACAAAGTTGCGCCCAGAATATACACAATTGGAGCAGGTGCGCCCGGAGATAGAACAACTGAGGCAGCGGCAAGTAGAAATTGGTTAATAAATAATGGAGTTAAAAAATCTAATGTTCTAGCCATCGCAAAAGGACGAGATACTTTAAGTAGTACAAAGGCATATGCAGCGCAGATGAAAAAAGCTAATCTTTCTTCAGTAGTTATTGTTACCGATCCTTATCACTGCTACCGAGTAATTAAGATGGCTAAGGATTTAGGACTAACCCCTACCTGCTCACCAGTTAAAAGTGGGGTGGCAGCTGTTGAAAACTCTAGTTTTAAGTATTTAGCCAGAGAAACTGGCGCCTACCTTGCATATGTAACTGTTGGCAGACTTGGAATTAAAGTAAGTGATCGTCTTCTTGAGAAAATTGTCTACTCTTAAGCCATGGAACTTCTTACTGCTCTAGATTTAGCCTCCACATTTATTTTCGCATTAGTAGGCGCTCGAATTGCAGCAGATAAAGGTTTAGATTACGGCGGAATTGCATTCATAGCTGCTGTTGCTTCAGTTTCTGGAGGCACATTAAGAAATGTTTTTCTAGGTTTAAAACCAGTTTGGATTAGTGATCCCTACATAACAATTGCAGTTGTTTCAGCAGTCATAATAACTTTAGTTTTTCGAAGAGTTACCCGTATTGGTAAAACGCTATTGGTTATGGATACCTTCGGTTTAGCGATTGCCACAATTTCTGGAGCCCAATTAGCTATAACTGAGCAGGTTGGCTGGCTTGCATGTGTAATTCTTGGAGTGATCACAGCTGTTACTGGCGGCTTATTAAGAGATGTACTTTGTCAGGTAGAGCCAGTCTTATTACATCGAGAAACTATTGGAACCTCCTCATTAATAGGAGCCATATCCTTTGTTGGCCTTAATCAATTTGAGATAGATCAATCTATTTCTGCACTCATTGGGGCTTGCATGGTGATGCTTACAAGATTTGTCTCAATTTATTTTGATTTACATCTGCCAAAATTTAATAATTCAAAAAAATAGTAAATAACCGCCGTATTTGGCAGAATTTTAAAGAGGGTAGGATTACCAAATGGTAATTAGGCAAGCTAGTGAACATCCTGGCTATAGCAGCGCTGATCGCGCCAGATTTTTAGATGAACCAGCAAAACGTGCTGGTAGAACTGAGTTTGCGAGAGATCGCGCCAGAATTATTCATTCATTTGCACTACGGCGCCTGGCTGCTAAAACACAGGTTGCTGTGCCATGGGCAACTGATTTTCCAAGAACAAGACTCTCGCACTCACTTGAGTGCGCCCAAGTTGGTAGAGAGTTAGGCGCAGCACTGGGCGCTGATCCTGATTTAATGGAGGGAGCTTGTCTTGCTCATGACATAGGTCATCCACCTTTTGGACATAACGGTGAAGAGGTTTTAAATCAATTAGCCCAAACATGCGGCGGCTTTGAGGGAAACGCCCAAAGTATTAGGTTGCTAATAAGGCTTGAAGCAAAAACTGTTTTACCAGATGGTAAATCAATTGGTTTAAATTTAACCAGAGCATCCCTTGATGCTGCTACTAAATATCCCTGGAGCAGGGTTGATGATGCTAAGAAGTTTGGTGTTTATGAAGATGATCTTGAGATATTTAATTGGTATCGCCAAGGTGCTAAATCTGGTGAAATCTCAATGGAAGCACAGATCATGGATTGGTCAGATGATGTCGCCTATAGCGTTCATGATCTAGAGGATTCACTCGTTTCAGGTCAGGTAAAACTTGATCAATTAAGTAATGATCTACCAAAATTATTTAAAGTTGCCCAGCAGATGTATTTAGCAGATATCACGCAGGCTGAAATGGAAAAAGCCTTAGCATCACTGCAACAACTATCTTGCTGGCCTCGTTACTATGATGGTACACACCGATCTTTAGCCAGATTAAAAGATCTAGCTAGCCAATTAATTGGCCGCTTTGCACAAGCTGCTGAAGTAGCAACTGGGGAAAAATACGGTGACGGGGATTTAACTAGGTATAACGCAAATTTAGTAGTACCGAGGGAGCAACGAGTTGAAGTTGCATTACTTAAATCAATGGCTGGTCATTATGTTATTAATGCCGATGATTCACAGATTAGATACGCCGGGCAACAAAAGCTGCTGACCGAGTTGGTCGAGGTAATATTAGAAACTGCCCCCGACAGCCTTGAGAGTTTTTTCCTGCAAGATTGGCAGCGGGCACAAAATGATCAACAACGGCTTCGGGTAGTAATAGATCAGGTCGCCTCTCTGACTGATCCTGGCGCCCTTTCCCTGCACGAGCGCTTAATTAACAGGTAGTAATTTAAAAAGTTAAATAGGAAACTAGAATAGGAAGTATGGCCGGTCGAATTAAAGATGAGGATGTCACCCACATCCGTGATCACTCACCAATTGATGAGGTCGTAGGTGATTATGTTCAATTAAAAAATGCTGGTGGTGGCCAGAAAAAAGGATTATGTCCATTTCATGATGAGAAGAGTCCATCTTTTCATGTGACACCGAGTAAAGGATATTTTCACTGCTTTGGTTGCCAAGTAGGCGGTGATGTAATTGCATTTATTATGAAATTAGAGCATTTAACATTTATGGAGACAATTGAAAGATTAGCCGATCGAATTGGCTATACCCTTCGATATGAGAGCTCAGGTGTTAACACTGGGCCATCAATTAATCGCTCAAGGTTAGTAGCAGCAAATACAGCTGCCTCAATTTTTTATCAAGAGCAACTACAACTTCCCACAGCGCAGATTGGTCGAGATTTTTTAACTAAACGTGGCTTTGATCGTGATGCTGCAAAAAACTTTAATGTTGGCTACGCCCCAGATGAATGGGATGGACTGTATAAACATCTTAAAGGAGCAGGTTTTAGTGATGAAGAGTTAAATCTAGCTGGCTTAGTTAAAGAGGGAAGTAAGGGAATGATTGATCGATATCGAAATCGATTGATCTGGCCAGTTAAAGATATTTCAGGAGATGTAGTCGGTTTTGGCGCTAGAAAATTAGCAAGTGATGAGGTTGATACAGGTCCAAAGTATTTAAATTCACCAGAGACGCCGGTATATAAAAAGAATCAAATTTTATACGGCCTTGATATGGCAAAAAAAGAGATTGCAAAAAATCGCCAAGTAGTAATTGTTGAAGGCTACACCGATGTAATGGCAGCTCACCTTGCGGGGATAAGTACTGCAGTTGCTACCTGTGGCACAGCTTTCGGTGATGAACACATCAGAATTATTCGAAGATTACTAATGGATGCAGATGCTTTTCGTGGTGAGGTTATCTTTACATTTGATGGCGATGCTGCGGGTCAGAAAGCTGCGCTACGTGCTTTTGAAGATGATCAAAAATTTGTTGCCCAAACATTTGTTGCCGTTGAACCAAATGGCATGGATCCATGTGAGCTACGACAAGCCCATGGTGATGATGCTGTTCGAAACTTAGTTGCAAGACGAGTACCACTATTTGAATTCGCAATTAAATCAGTGATTGCAAATTATGACATTACTGCAGCTGAGGGAAGAGTTAATGCTTTAAATCAGGTTGCGCCATTAATTGGCAAGATCCGAGATGCGTCGCTAAGACCTGAGTATGTAAGGCTTCTGGCTGGCTGGCTTGGTATGGAGGTAGATATTGTTTCCTCTGCTGTTAAGAAAAATGGTAAAGCTAGTGAAGGATTAAGTGAGAAAAGGGTTAATTTAACTGATCCAGTTTTGGTCTTAGAGCGTGAGGTTTTAAAAATTAAATTACAACTACCAGAACTGGCCCATGGTTGGGTTGATTTAGAAGTAACTGCCTTCTCATTTCCATTGTATTCTGCGCTTCGAACATTAATTGATAATCAAAAAGAGTTTGATACCCAAGAGCTGATTAATAAGTGTGATAGTGATGAACTTAAGTCATTAGTTACTGAATTAATTGTTGAGCCAATTAGAACTGATGGTGAGGTTTCAGAACGCTACATCACTAGTATTTTTGCCCGCCTGCGTGAGGTTGCACTTAGTAGATCAATCGCTGAGATCAAGTCCACTTTGCAGCGTTTAAATCCGGTAGAGAATGATGCGCAATATCAAGAGATATTTGGCCAACTAGTTGGCATGGAGGCAGCAAGGCGGGTTCAGAAAGAGTTGGCGCTGGGGGAGAGCTAGAGTAAAAGTGCGCACGATTTGAGCACAACCTTTTATTAGATAGTATTTGCTCACAACAAGCGATCAAAAAGTTAGTTGTATTCCCTGATAGCTCAATTGGCAGAGCAGCCGGCTGTTAACCGGCAGGTTCTTGGTTCGAGTCCAAGTCAGGGAGCATGGCGCTATATCGAGTGCAGGTTGCATTACCTGACCGACCAGGATCCCTTGGTGCGGTCGCATCTGCAATTGGTTTTGCAGGTGGAGATATTCGAGGCCTAGTTGTTTTAAGAAGTGAAGATGGTCGCGGTATTGATGACATCACAATCGCAGTTCCAGGAAGTGATCCAACTGATTTAGTTAATGTTTTAAAGGCAATCGGTGGTGTTGAAGTTATTTCAATTACGCCAGTAAATTAAAGCTTAACTGCGCGAAGTTGCTGAGCTGATTGTTCTGGCTCTAAATCCATAATAAATGCACCCATTGCTGATTCAGATCCAGATAAGTACTTAAGTTTTCCTGGTTGGCGTCTTACTGAAACTATTTGCCAATGCAGGCGCATACTATCTTTGCCGGAATTTACAGGTGCCTGATACCAAGAGGCGATATATGCCATTTCAATTCCAAATACACCATCTAATCTACTTAAAATCTCTTTAGCTATTGGAGCAAAAGCAGCAGATTGCTTTTCATCTAAGCCACTCATATTAGATACACCACGCATTGGCGCTATGTGAATTTCAAATGGGTATCTAGCAGCGTATGGAACGTATGCAATCCACTCACTGTTTTGAGAAATAATTCGCTTTTCATCTTTTATCTCACGCTTGATAACCTCATCAAGTAAGACTTTACCTGTCTTTGCTAAGTGATCATCTGCAACTTCTAGCATCTTTTCAATTTTCGGTGGCAGGAATGAATAGGCATAGATTTGACCATGTGGGTGAGAGAGTGTCACACCAACTTCTTCACCTCGATTTTCAAAGATAAATACCTGCTCGATAAACGGTAATTTAGAAAGTGCGTTATCTCTATCTTTCCAAGCCTCTAATACTGCTCTGATTTGTTTTTCAGTTAACTTTGCAAAGCTTGAACTGTGATCTGATGTGTAGCAAACAACCTCACAAGCACCAGCTGCATCAACATCAGGAGTTGTTAGTCGCAGAGATCTGTGCAAGTTTGAAATTACCTTTTGGAGTAGTAAGTGCGGGAGCACGATTGCCAAAAACTACAACCTCATAATCTTTATCTGGAACTTCAGTTAATTTCTCACCCGTACTCGCACATAATGGACACAACTCTTTAGGTGGTAAGAAAACTCGATGCTGGCGATGAGATGCAATTACTACCCATTCATTAACCAACGGATCAAGACGTAAATGTCCGATTCCAGGTTGGGCTTCTTCATTTCTTTTATCTGCCGCAGATCTATTTATCTCACTACTATCGTAATAAGAGATATCTCTTCCGTCTGCAAGTTTTAAATCACTGCGATAAATACCGCCAGGTAATTTTTGAACCATAATGGGTTAAGAGTAGTGCAAAGAATCAGTGCTTTATTTGTTTAGAGCAGCCGTCGGTTGGTTTTTTAGTAGTCGTTGGCTTTGGAGTTGGTGTGGGTTTAGGAAGATCTACCCCTTGTGCCAAGGTAATTGGCAGAAGTAATTCGATATCAGCATGAGTTTTGGATATGTCAACATAATTTAGTGTTCCTTCGGTAATTCCAGCTGGCAGCCCTTCAATTGTTAACTCCCATCTACCACTAGCAGATCGAACTGGTGTTTGTTTTTTAATTTTAATATTTTTATCTGTTGGACGAAAAACCACTGTGCCAGTGACAACTGGAGTTCCAATACTTCTAAATACCTCAACATTTATTTCAACAGGCTTATTGGTATCTGTTGCAGCCACAGAGATTAGATTCATTTTTGTTGGTTCATTAATTGGCATTAAATCAACTGTCTCTGGTTGCCATTTACCTTTAACAAGAGATAAAAATTGATCAGGAGTTCCCCTGAAAACATTTAAATCAAGACGTGCACTTGGTACGCCATATTTTTCACCGATTCCACATGATGAGTACTGCCAAATTTGCCATTGGGATGAACAGTTTGCAGTGCTCCAAGAGTGAACAAAGCAACCAATAGGTAGCCTTTGACCAGGTTGGGCAATTGGATCTGCGGGATTAATTGTGTAGTGCGCAAGCCAAAGTGGATATTGACGCAATATCTCACTACGTGATGTAGCACTTTCTAGAAATTGTGAATAAGAGTATAAAAATGGTTTACGCCCAGTTTTTTCTTCAACAGTTTGCAGCCATGTCTCTGCCCATAAGGTAACTAAACTTCTAGGTAAAGTTTTTATGCATAGCTCCTGAACTATTTTTCTTTACACAATTATTTTCTAAATCAAGGGCGAGTGGTAAATCTCGTTCGTTATACCCACCGAGGGAGGCTAGGCGCCAAATAACTTTTTGTGCCTGTGCTTTGGCATCTCTTATTACATATGCCTCATCTGTGCTATTTGGCAGGTAAGCAAAGTGATACATCCCAGTATAAAGTCCGGCAGCTTGGGCAGCATTTCTATCGCCAACTAACCACTTCATTGTTTCAAGATCAGCTTTTTCTTGTGCATCAGATGCTTTAATTAACACAAAGCGCATGCCAGCATCAAACTTCTTTTTAAAATCTATTGGTTTATCATATGGATGCTGCCACCTACTTATATCTGAGCCTTGAATTCGCCCACCAGTTAACTTACTTGTCTCTGGGGTAATAAATAAAGCATTTGTATCTATGAAAGTTTTAGAGTTATCAACCTTAAAATCTGCAGACTTTGTTGTTAGTTTCTTCTTACCCACCGTAACAGTTGCTCTATATTTTCCCTCTGCTTTAATTGCAGTTGCAACAGTTGTAATTCGCCAGGATCCACTACTTGATGAATTTGTTTTAAGTGGCGTAACTTTCCAAACTTCTCCATCAAATGAACTTATTGAAATACTTGCCTTACTAGCAGGTTTAACTTGCCCATAGAAGGTGACTAAAGATTCACCCGCATTTGGTGTGCTTTGAACATAAAAAGTTGCAGAAGTTTTTGCAGTCGCACTATGAGAGACAGGAGTTAATCCTGAAAAAGTGACTAGTAAATACTAAAAAGGAACTAAGTCTTTTCACCGCTCTATTATTGTGGGTGTAATACCTAAAACTGATTTAATTGCGCTGATTAAAGACTGAGTGTGGTCTGAATTACGAGTTTTTTTAAAATCATGAGGGCTTGCAAACTTTTGACTATCAGAAAAGTCTAAGGTTAGCTCGTTATTTTCAAAGGAAGCCAATCTGGCATCAAAAAATGCAATCCAAGCAACTCGATTCTCCTCAAGTAGTAAATCTAGTACCTCATTCCAACTAGATTTAATTTGATCAAGATTCATGAACTAAATTATGAAGCTATAAGCAATTAACATTACAAAGGCAGCTAATGAGATTAATTTAGTTACCCTTTTCAATAAAATATTTGAAATTTTAGGAATAAAAGTTAATCCAAGAATTACTGCGCCAATTAAGATTAAAACTGAGCTTTTAGAAAGATTTCCTGTTGATCCTGTTTGATACCTAAGGTTAATCAAGCCCGTAGCAAATAAAGCATAGGCGGCAAATCTGTAATTATTTAAAGGATTCATTATT
>CAXNKX010000004.1:0-71008 GCA_964203335.1 Candidatus Nanopelagicus sp. | reverse complement strand
CCAGTAAACAATGCAAGTGCTAGAGAACAAAATCGCAGCAATTGGCGCAGTTCCATATGCTGCAAGAAGTGATATCTGATTGGCACTTTCTAATTTTAATTTAGGTACAAGATTTGGCACCGATAGCCTCTTTTGCTGGTGACCAAAATAAAGTGACAACCTCTAGCCAAAATCGATGCGGTATATAGCCAAAAGTAATTTCCTACAATTGGAATTGATAAGATAAAGCGCTAAATCGCAAAACATCACAAATGATCATCAATTTTCTGCGATCAAATTTATCTGCAATAACTCCTGCAAAGGGTCCTAAAATTACTGCAGGTAACAACCTGACAATAAATACACCCGCAATTGCAAAGTTTGCCTTGGCATAATCACCACCTGCTAATTGCTGGGCTAATGCAGTTGAGGCTAGAAGTCCAAGCCAGTCACCAAAGGATGAAAATGCCATCGCTTGCCAAAGTTTTCTAAATGCAGGAATTGCCAAGCACGCTTCTTGATTCAGATTGCGCGGGTGCTGCTGGATATGGCAAAGACATGGCTTAAGAGTATCTCCTATCGCAATAGGGGTTGATTTTCTACAACCCAACGTGTGAATGGAATGGCACTAGTCCATCCTGGAGATACAGCATTGAGAATATGCACAACATTCTTTATCAGATTCAACGATGTAATCCATTTCAATTGTATTTGTCTTCAGTATTTATTATTTGTGCTCTTATACCAGCTGGATACTTACTCCACTCTTTATTGAAACTCAATGAACTAGAAAGTTTCTTAGTTCTATTCAAGCAACGGCTTTGTAAATAATTTTATAAATTCTTCTTTTGCTAAACCGATCAAGTCTACAGAATCAGATTTTAATAAGAGCCTTTGTGGCTTTATAAAACTCCAAAAACTCACTTCTGCTAAATCCATTACCTAATTTGTATTGCTCTTTACCAATTACTGGAAACGCTGTTGGACCAATTTTTATCTCGCCATTAAGAGTGTTTGTGGTGTGTACGCCTAAGAAAGGATTAACAGGATTTGGGACTGGGTACACCAAGCGCTTTGGGTTTGAATCTACCAATTTAGATTTCTTATAAGCCCCAAGAAACGGTAGGCACACATATTGATTGCCCACATTTACTTGCTTGGCTAGATCTGCTGCATAGGCTCCCGCTGAATTAACTATTGAAGCAGCACTATAGGAACCATGATTTGTTTCTATCAGAATCTCATCTTTAGTGCTTACTAACTGGGCTGCGCAATTAAACTGAAATTTGCCACCGTTTTTCACAAACTTTTCAGCAAGCTTGGCTATCACTAATTTGGGGTTACCAACAGCAGTGGTGGGTGACCAAATGAATTTATCTATTGTTGTCGCTGCAGGCTCTATTTTGTTTAAATCAGTTGAATCTAATATCTCAATATCCACACCATTGGCGATGCCCCGGCGATATAGCTCTTCTAATCTAGCGACATCACTTTTAGATCTGACAGACAACTACTTTCCCAGTTTCTAGGATTGGAATTTCGTTTTCTTTGCAGAAATTTTTTAATTCTAGATTACCTAATCTACAAAACTTTGCCTTTAATGAATCTGGTGAATAATAAAAACCAGCATGCAAAACACCTGAATTTCGGCCGCTTGCATGAATTCCTGGCTCTGGTTCTTTATCAATGATTAGTACTTTCTTATTTGGATTTCTTTCAAGAATTGCAAGCCCTATAGAAATTCCAACAATTCCTGCTCCGATTACTATGTGATCAAACTCTTTATTAATCACTAGTAGATATTTTCCCAACACCAGTTGCAGCCTTTTTGGCTTTCTTTTTCGCTCCCGCACCTTTCACTGTTTTTTCAGTAAGTGTTGGTGCACTTTTCTTCACTCTCTTGCCTTTCTTTTTTGATCCGCCTGGGTTTTCAATCTCCCAAGCTCGTCTTCCGGCAAGTAATTCAAGTGCACGTTCTAGATGTAAGTAACTCAACCGCGTCACCACGTCTTAATGTTGCATTTGTTTCACCATCTGTTACATAAACACCAAATCTGCCATCTTTAACAATTACTTCACGTTCTGTTTGTGGATCTTTACCTAATTCTTTAAGTGGTGGCTTTGCAACACCACGTCTTCTCACCTTAGGTTGTTTATATATTTCAATTGCTTCTTCCAATCCAATAGAAAACAATTGATCCTCACTTGTGAGAGTACGTGAATCTGCACCGTGTTTCATATATGGGCCATACCTACCATTTTGAACGGTAATAATTTCATCTTGATATGAACCTAAAGATCTTGGTAGAGATAGCAAACGAAGCGCGTCAGATAAATCAACTGTGTCTAGTGACATTGTTGAAAGTAATGATGCTGTCTTTGGTTTAGGCGCATCTTTTTTCTTACGTTTTTTCTTAGCGCCCTCTTCGACTATCTCTTCTGGAAAAACCTCAGTTATATAAGCACCAAAGCGTCCAGACTTAGCAATAACCTCTAGCCCAGTTCCTGGATCCACTCCTAATTTTCGCTCACCCGATGGTTTGGCTAATAATTCAATTGCAACAGGAAGTGTTAACTCATCAGGTGCCATCTGCTCTGGGATATTGGCAAACTTACGATCATCCCCTTGACCTTGTTGTAGGTATGCACCAAATCTGCCAACTCTGATCTCAATATCTTCACCCATCTTCATGGTGTTAATTGCTTGGGCATCAATTGCGCCTAGATCAGCTGATAAATCAGCTAGTCCTGGATTATTTTCTGTGCCGTAGAAAAACTTTGTAAGCCAAGCAACTCGTTCCTCTTCACCATTTGCAATGCGATCTAAATCCTCCTCCATAGAGGCGGTAAATTCGTAATCAATTAACTTTGTGAAGTGCTGCTCTAATAATCCTGTAACTGAAAATGCTAAGAAAGTAGGAACTAATGCCCGGCCACGTTTTGCAACATACCCGCGATCTTGAATAGTTTGCATAATTGAAGCAAAGGTTGATGGCCGGCCAATTCCAAGCTCCTCTAGTTTTTTAACTAATGTTGGCTCGGTATACCTTGCTGGTGGCTTTGTTTCATGCCCCTCACAGCTGTATTCATTAACTTTAATCTTTTCACCAACACTCATTGCTGGCAATCTGCGATCAGTATCTTCAACATCTGCCTTATCTTCAACAATATCTTCATACGCTGCTAAAAATCCAGCAAATGTAATTACCGATCCATTTGCACGAAATATTGCATCGGCGCCAGTTTTAGTCTTAACATCAAAATCAACTCGCATCTGCTGCTTCTTTGCATCAGACATTTGGGAGGCAATAGTTCGCTTCCAAATTAAGTCATAGAGTGCAAACTCATCTCTTGATAACTCTGGTGCTAATTCACCTGGTGTTCTAAATGATTCACCTGCTGGTCTAATCGCCTCATGTGCTTCTTGGGCGTTTTTTGTTTTGCCTTCATAAACTCGTGGGGTTGCTGGCACAAACTCTTTTCCATAAAGTGCTTGGGCAGATGATCTTGCAGCTGTAATGGAAGAGGAAGAAAGTGTTACTGAATCTGTTCTCATATAGGTGATATAGCCGTTTTCATATAACCGTTGAGCAATTCGCATTGTTAATTGCGCGCCCCAGCCAAGACGAGAACCTGCATCTTGTTGCATAGTTGAGGTTGTAAAGGGTGGTTTTGGCCGCTCAGTTCTTGGAGATTCCTCTAATGATTTAACAACTAGTGATTGACCTTGCAGTGATTGAACTAATTCTCTAGCACCTGCTTCATCAAGTAATAAAATATTTGCAGCAGATTTATCTTTTATCCCACCATTTGCATCAAAATCATTTGTAGCAGCAACTCGTTTACCATTTAAAGATAAAAGCCTTGCTGAAAATCCTGCATCACATGCTGCTGCTAAATCCCACCAACTAGAGGAAATAAAGGCCATACGTTCACGTTCGCGCTCAACAATTAATCTAGTGGCAACTGATTGAACACGTCCTGCTGAAATTCTTGGCATAACTTTTTTCCATAAAACTGGTGATAATCGATATCCATAAAGGCGATCTAATACACGCCTGGTTTCTTGGGCATCTACTAATCGATAATCTAAGATCTCGAGTTTCCTTTGCTGCTTTTTGAATTGCATCTTTGGTAATTTCATGAAAAACCATTCGCCTGAACTGGAATCTTTGGCCGCAATACTTCAATTAGATGCCATGCGATTGCTTCACCTTCGCGGTCTTCATCCGTTGCCAGAATTAATTCATCAGCATCCTTCATTAACTCTTTTAACTCTGCCACCTTAGATTTTTTATCTGGGTTAATTACATATAACGGAGCAAACTCCTCTTCAATGTTTACACCCTCTTTTGCCCAGGCAAACTTTTTAAACTCCTTTGGAATATCAGCTGCTCGTTGCGGTAAATCGCGAATGTGGCCAACGGAGGCTTCAACAACATACTCATCGCCTAAAAAGGAGCCAATCTTGCGCGCCTTTGCAGGGGACTCAACAATTACTAACTTTGTTCCCAAAGTACTTCCTTCTTAACTTAAATGGGGAAGAGTAAAGAATTTAAGCGATGGCGGTTGCGCGTTTGCGGTTTCGCACCAGAGCCCAAATAATTACTGCAGTTGCAAGTAATGCAACCACTGTATTCATTGTTTGATTATCATCTAATGTAAAACCAACAATTGCTGGGGTAATTAACAAACCAACTAGGTTCATTACCTTAATTAATGGGTTAATTGCTGGGCCGGCTGTATCTTTAAATGGATCACCAACAGTGTCGCCAACAATAGTTGCTTTGTGAGCCTCACTGCCCTTGCCACCAAACTTGCCATCTTCAATCATCTTCTTTGCGTTATCCCAAGCTCCACCTGAGTTAGATAGGAAGACTGCCATTAATGTGCCAGTTCCAATTGATCCAGCCAAGTAAGCACCGAGTGCGCCAACACCTAAACCAAATCCAACTGCGATTGGCGCCATAACAGCAAGTAATCCTGGAGTTGCAAGTTCACGTAATGAATCACGTGTACAGATATCAACTACACGGCCATACTCAGGCTTTACCTTGCCAGTCATAATTCCTGGGTACTTCTTAAATTGTGCGCGAACCTCAACAACTACCGCACCAGCTGCACGGCTGACAGCGTTGACTGCAAGGCCTGAGAACATAAAGACCACAGCTGCGCCAATAATTAATCCAACTAGATTTCTTGGGTCAGCAACATCTAATATGCCTTGGAACTCAAGTACTTGATCTTTAACTACTAAACCTTTTTCAAGAACAGAGTTCTTAATTGCATCGGTGAATGCGCCAAATAATGCAGTTGCTGCCAAAACAGCGGTTGCAATTGCAATACCTTTTGTAATTGCCTTAGTTGTATTTCCAACCGCATCTAGGGATGTAAGAATCTTTGCGCCCTCACCCTTAACATCTCCACTCATCTCAGCAATTCCTTGTGCGTTATCTGAGATTGGTCCAAAGGTATCCATCGCCACAATTACACCAACTGTTGTTAGCAATCCTGTTCCTGCTAAAGAAACAGCAAATAGTGAAAGCACAACTGAGCCGCCGCCTAATAAATATGCTCCAAATACTGCGCCAGCTATCAATAAGGCAGAGTAAACAGCTGATTCAAATCCAACTGAAACACCAGCAAGAATTACTGTTGCAGCTCCAGTCTTTGAAGAGGCTGCCACATCATTTACTGGTCGCTTACCAACCTCAGTGAAGAAGCCGGTTAGTACTTGAATAGCTGCAGCCAGAGCAATACCAATTAATACTGCGCCTAATGCAAATACTCTTGGATTAATATCAATGGCTTGAGCCTCAGCAGTTAAGCCTGACATATTTACCAATGAATCTGGTAGATAGGTAAAGGTTGCAAAACCAACTAAAACTGCGCTAATAATTGCGCTAGTAAAAAATGATCGATTAATTGCTGTCATTGCTGACTTATCACTCTTACGCAGTTTGGTTAAGAAAATTCCCAAAACTGCAGTAACAATTCCAATTGCGGGCACTATTAATGGATAGATAAGACCGGCATCACCAAATCCAGCTTTTCCAAGAATTAGTGCAGCAACAAGAGTTACGGCGTAAGACTCAAATAGATCTGCTGCCATACCAGCACAATCTCCAACATTGTCGCCAACATTATCTGCAATAGTTGCCGCATTACGTGGATCATCCTCAGGAATTCCTTTTTCAACTTTTCCTACTAAATCTGCGCCAACATCTGCAGCCTTTGTAAAGATTCCACCACCAACACGCATAAACATCGCCAGCATCGCGGCGCCAAAACCAAATCCTTCAAGTACAGATGGTGCATTTTCTTTATAAATAATTACAACTAAAGATGCGCCAAGTAGACCAAGTCCAACTGTTGTCATACCAACAACGCCACCAGTACGGAATGCAATTTGTACGGCGCGCTCTGCAGATTTCTTACGAGCTGCCTCAGCTACACGAACATTCGCTCTTACTGCTAGCCACATACCGTTGTAACCAACTAGGGCGGAAAAACCTGCGCCAACTAGGAAAAATATTGATCGACCAATTTTTATATCAGTCTCACCTGGTAGGGCAAATAACAAAACAAAAACTATTGCCACGAAAACAGAGAGTGTTTTAAATTGGCGAGATAGATATGCCGCAGCTCCTTCTTGCACCGCTGCTGCAATCTCTTGCATCTTTGCTGTGCCCTCATCCTGGGCCAGAACCTGGGCGCGAAGAGCGAAGGCGATGGCAAGTGCTGCCAGTGAGATTCCTAAAATTACATATACGTAGGTGAGATTACTTCCGCTTACTTGGACAAGATTCAAAGAACTCTCCTTGGGTAGGGCTCAACTTTGAGCACATGACTAACGACGGGCGAGTTTACGCATACCCAGAGCCCTTTTTACAAATAAAGAGGTATGCCGTGGATAAATCACGCTTATTTTCCCTATCTGAGGCAGATACCCTCAACTCCTATATGAATCTCTTTGATGCCAACTTTATTGTGACTGACCTTGGCTTGATTGGAATCTTGGCCATTTTATTTGCTGAGACCGGTCTGCTACTTGGCCTAGCTTTTCCAGGAGATTCCCTTTTATTTGTTGCTGGTATTGCTGCATCTGGCACTGGAGCTGCGTTATTAAATGGAAATCAACTGCCAACCTTAGAATTATTTATTGGCGCACCAATTGCAGCCATAGTTGGATCATTTGTCGGCAGATGGTTTGGCGCAAAGTATGGAAGAAAATTATTTGATCGACCAGATGGAAGATTTTTCACCCAAGCAAGGGTTGTGCAGACAGAAAAATGGTTAGAAAAATACGGTATTGGTAAAGCTTTAATTTTGGCAAGGTTTATTCCATTTGTTAGAACATTAATAAATCCAATAGTTGGAATTGTTAATATTCCAACCAAGGTTTTTATACTTTGGAATGTAATCGGTGCAATAATTTGGACTGATGGAATTATTTTACTTGGCTACTTATTAGGTGAAAAAATTGAGGGTTCTGTAGATCAATTTCTACTACCGATTATTGCATTGATTATTGCACTTAGTTTATTGCCGATAGCAATTGAGATTTATCGGGAGAGAAAGCGCAAACACTAATGAAAGTGCTGCATATTATTACCAGGATGAATACAGGTGGTCCTGCTGTTTTCCTAGATCACCTAACAAATGCTATGAGTGATTTAGGCACACAATCAACAATTGCTTATGGTTACTGTGAATCTAATGAAACTGATTTTACCCAGACCCACAATATCAATGCGAGGCTTGTCAAAATTAAAAACTCTTACATCGATCACTAAATCCGTTGGATGATATAAGAAGCTTTCTGTGCAGATAAAGACAAATTATTAAAGAGATTAAAGCCAGATCTTAGTCAATACCCATACCTCAAAAGCAGGCGTTTTAGGAAGGCTTGCTGCAAAATCAGTGAATAGGAAATTGCCAGTTGTCCATACCTTATCATGGTCATTTAATTTATGGTTATTTTGCAAAGTATAAAACAATTATTTTCACACTTATTGAGCGTTTATTGGCGCAATTTACAAACGCTGCGGTATCTATCACAAAAGAAACACAAACCTCTTTGCAAAAACTAAAGATTGGTAAGAATCTAGAATGGTCAGTAATTCATCTTGGAATTCCAGTTTCTAGTAACAATTCTCTGCCTTCGAATGACGGGCATAAATTAAAATTGTTATGGGTTGGTAGATTTACTGATATCAAAGACCCTGCTTATGCAGTTAAGGTGATGATGGAGTTGGAAAAAATATCACCAAATAAATTTGAGTTAAGTATGGTTGGTGGTGGGGAGTTGTTAGAGCAAATTAAGAAAAGTGCTCAAAATCTGCCTATCCAGTTTTTGGGTTGGGTGGATAAGCCATTTGAAAATTCAGGTCATTTTGATTTACTGCTATTAACTAGTAAAAATGAAGGTATGGGTTTAGTAATGCTAGAAGCTGCTAATTATAAGAAGCCAACCGTTGCAAGAAATGTTGGTGGAGTTGGTGAGTTTCTTACAGATGGTGTAAATGGTTTACTCATTGATAGCAGTGCCAGCTGAAATGGCTAATAAAATAAACTCTTTAACTAGTGAAAAGTTAAATAAAATGGGGGAAGCTTCTTATCAAATCTTAGTCAAAGATTTTACAGATAAGGTGATGGCAAGTAATTATCTAAACCTTTATAACTCTTTGATTAAATTAAAGTCCTAGATCTGTCAGTTGGTATGCCGCACGGTATTCAAATCCTGCCTCTTTAACTTTTGGTGCCGCACCTCTTTCAACAATCACTGCAACTGCAACAACAATTGCGCCCGCTTCCTTTAATGCTTCAACCGCTGTTAAAACTGATCCACCAGTTGTAGAGGTATCTTCAACAGCTAAGACTCTGCGCCCTTTTACATCAGGGCCTTCAATCCTTCGTTGTAAGCCATGTGCTTTTTCTGCTTTTCGCACCACGAAGGAATCTAATTTGCGGCCACTTTTTGCTGCTACATGCATCATTGCTGTTGCCACAGGATCAGCTCCTAGTGTTAAGCCGCCAACAGCTTGGAAATCTAAATCCTTGGTTAACTCCAGCATTACCTCACCGACTAATGGCGCAGCTGTTGCATCTAAAGTAACTCGGCGTAGATCAACATAGTAATCCGCCTCTTTGCCTGAAGATAAAATAACTTTTCCATGCACTACAGCTTTTTTTAATATTTCATTTTTTAGCGCATCTTTAGCTGACATATAGGTGAGCCTATCTCTACTTACTATTAATCTTTTGGATAAAGAACAACAGTTTGTTCACTTCGTCTGACTAATGATCTTGGTGGATTTGCCTCAAGAAGTGCGTCTACTTCAGTTCTAAGTTTTGCCACCTCAAGTGACATATTTGCCACCGCCTCCTCCAATTGCATAATTCTGGCTATTCCTGCAAGGTTTATTCCTTCACCAACTAAGCGCTGCACATTACGTAATTTCACAATATCTAGGAGTGAGTACCTACGATTTTTTCCAACTGTTCTATTTGGGGAAACAATTCCTAGGCGGTCATACTGGCGAAGGGTTTGTGGATGCAATCCAGAAAGCTGGGATGCAACTGAGATTACATAAACTGCCTCATCTTGTGGGATTTGATTCTCGTTATTCATAACTTAGCCTTGTCAAATAATTCATCCCTGGGATTAAAATCTTTTGTCGCTTTAGCAAACTCCTCAACCGCTTTTTTAGCTGCGCCATCAACACGTTGTGGAACTTTCACATCTAGAGTGATCATTAAATCCCCAGTAGTTGAGCCTTTTTTAACTCCTCGCCCTTTTACTCGAAGTGTTCTGCCCGACGGAGTGCCAGGTGCAATACGAACTGTTACTTCATCCCCATCTAATGTTGGAACTGAGATGTCAGCGCCTAATGCGGCTTCCGCAAATGTAATTGGCAAAGTTAGGTGGATATTTTCATCTTTTCTAGAAAATATTGAATGTGGTGTCACATGGATTAATACATATAAATCACCAGATCCAGCTGCTCCTGGTGCACCCCGGCCTTTAATTTTTATCTTTGCGCCATCTTTAATCCCAGCAGGAACTCTGGTGGTGATATTTGTTGGCGCAGATCCTTGCGGGGCTAGCCTTAAATTTAACTCGGTGCCATAGATAGAGTCCTTAAATCCAATTGAGGCTTCAGTTTGTAGATCAGCGCCGTGACGCTGACGAGCACCACCAAATAATGTTGAAAAAATATCTCCACCTGAGCCAAATAAATCCGAGAAGTCACCGCCATTAAAACCTTGCCCACCACCATTAAATCCAGATGGAATCCGTCCTGATTTGAATGCCTCTCTGGCTTCGTCATACTCGCGTCGTTTTTTATCATCGCTTAATATGTCATAAGCCTCAGAGACCGCTTTGAATCTATCCTCTAGCTTTTTATCACCTTTTGTTTTATCTGGATGTAATTGCCTGGCAAGTTTTCGATACTGTTTTTTTATTGCATCACTATCTGCGTTTTTTGTTACACCAAGAATTTGGTAGTAATCCTTTTCATACAAATCCTTGGCAGCCATAAAAGCCTTGAATTACGCAGATATTTCTGGATCACTAACAGCAACCCGTGCTGGTCTAATTACCCGATCTTTAAACTTATATCCAGGTTGCAAAATCTTTGAGGCGGTTGGCTCAGTAACATCTGCTGAGCTTTCATGAGTTAGCGCTTCATGAATCTCTGGGTTAAATGGCACAGGTGCTTCAGAAAACTTTGTTAGCCCTAATTTTTCAACAATACCGTTAATGCGATCAGCAACCGCTTTAAAGCCACCAGTTAATTCACCATGCTCGGCAGCTCGATCTAGATCATCTAGAACAGGTAAAAACTCCATTAATACCGCTGCAAATGCAAACTCAGTTGTAGCAACTCGATCACGATCTACTCGCTTTCGATAATTTGCATACTCTGCCTGCAGCCGTTGTAGATCAGCGGTTAAAGTTGCCACCTCATCAACTACAACAGTTGCCTCACTTAAAACCTCATCAACTGCGTCAGAGAGTTCTTTCTCTGACGCAGCTAAATTTTCTTCACTCATTACTTTTGCTCATCCACAACTTCAGCATCCTGCACACCATCATCGGCTGGAGTATCACCTGCTGGTGCTTGCGCAGCATTTGCTGCATATAAAGCAGCACCCAGTTGTTGGCTGATCTCAGAGACTTTTTCAGTTGCACTCTTGATCGCTGACAGATCAGCTACCTTCTAGTGATTTCTTTAAATCTGCAATTGCAGTTTCAAGTTCACCTTTTTTAGTGGCATTTTCACCCTCATTGAATTTATCAGCGTTATCTTTTAAGAACTTTTCAGTTTGATAAACCAGTGAGTCACCAGAGTTTCTAACATCTGCCTCTTCACGGCGTTGTTTATCCTCATCAGCATGAGCTTCAGCATCTTTCATCATTCGCTCAATATCATCCTTAGATAAAGCAGAGCCGCCGGTAATTGTCATCCGTTGTTCTTTGCCAGTTCCAAGATCTTTAGCTGAGACATGAACAATTCCATTTGCGTCGATATCAAATGTAACTTCGATCTGTGGGACACCACGTGGTGCTGGTGGTAATCCAGTTAACTCAAACATGCCAAGCTTTTTGTTGTAAGCAGCCATCTCGCGCTCACCTTGGAATACTTGAATTTGCACAGCTGGTTGATTGTCATCAGCGGTTGAGAAAATCTCACTTCGCTTTGTTGGAATAGTGGTATTTCGCTCAATTAGCTTGGTAAATACCCCACCTTTAGTCTCAATACCAAGTGATAAAGGTGTGACATCAAGAAGTAGCACATCTTTAACCTCACCCTTTAAGTACACCAGCTTGTAGGGCAGCGCCAACTGCTACTACCTCATCTGGATTAACTCCCTTATTTGGCTCTTTGCCACCAGTTAATGATTTAACTAAATCAACCACAGCTGGCATACGAGTTGATCCACCAACTAGAACTACATGATCAATATCTGCAATTGGAATTCCAGCATCTTTTAATACTGATTGGAATGGCTTTTTGCATCGCTCAAGTAGGTCAGCGCTTAATCCTTGAAACTGCGCCCTGGTAATAGTTTCATCTAAGAAAAGTGGATTCTTCTCAGCATCAACTGTGATGTATGGCAGATTAATTGATGTTTGTGCAGAGGATGAAAGTTCAATCTTTGCCTTCTCAGCACCCTCTCGAACACGTTGCATCGCCATCTTATCTTTTGTTAAATCAATTCCATTTTTGGCAGCAAATGTTTTTACTAAGTGATCAACTAAAGCTTGATCCCAATCATCACCACCTAAGTTGTTATCACCATTGGTTGCTTTAACCTCAACTACGCCTTCGCCAATTTCAAGGAGTGAAACATCAAATGTTCCACCACCTAAGTCAAAAACTAGAATAGTTTGCTCTTTATCACCCTTATCTAAACCGTAGGCGAGCGCAGCAGCTGTTGGCTCGTTAACAATACGAAGCACATTAAGACCGGCAATCTCACCAGCCTCTTTAGTTGCTTGACGTTGAGCATCATTAAAGTATGCCGGTACAGTAATTACCGCATCAGATATTGTTTCGCCCAAATAACTTTCAGCATCACGTTTTAACTTCATTAAAATACGTGCGCTAATCTCCTGTGGTGTGTACTTCTTGCCATCAACATCTTGAGTCCAGTTGGTACCCATATGTCTTTTAACTGAGCGAATAGTTCGCTCCACATTGGTTACAGATTGTCGCTTTGCAACCTCACCAACTAATACCTCACCATTTTTTGCAAAGGCAACTATGGAAGGTGTGGTTCTTGCTCCTTCCGCATTTGCAATAACAGTTGGCTCACCGCCCTCTAATACTGAAACGCAGCTATTAGTTGTTCCTAAATCAATTCCGACCGCTCTTGCCATTTTTTTCACTTCCTCCTGTTTTTTAAGGTTTATCCCTTTTTAAAAGAGGTTCTAGACGCCTCTTTTCATAGGCCTATTTTCAACCTTGAGCCCCTATCTAGTCAAAAGGTTGAGCCAGATAGGCTCAAGATTGCTATCTACAGGAACTAATTAAGCGTGGAGTTTATTCCCAGCTGCTCTTTTTAGGCTTAACCACCAGGGTGGCAAGGCCACCACCGATTAGCCCACCTAGGTGTGCTTTCCAGTCAATTCCAGGGATGAGAAAGGGAATAGCAAGGTTTAATGCAATTAATCCTGCCCCCTCTTTTAGATTCGCGCCCAATCGCTTGCCAACAATAAGTAGAGCATCCAAAAAGCCCAAAGATCATGCCGGAAGAGCCAACTGCCATGCTGGTTAACGGGTTAAAGAGGTAGGAGGTGAGAGAGCCAAATAGTAAAGATGTAATTAAGATAAAAATGTATTTATTTCTACCTAGGTAATTTTCAATATTAAAGCCAAGTGAGTAAAGCGCTAACATATTAAAAAGTAGGTGTATCCAGCCGCCGTGAACTAAGGCAACGGTAAATAATCGATACCACTGACCGTTTTCAATAGCCAGGCCGTAGAGTGCGAACTCATACTGCAGACTTGGCCAGATTAAACTTAATACAAAACAACCAGAGATAAAAACAACTAAATCTCTAGTTAAAGATCTTGGCATTTACTTAAATGATACGGATGTAATCTTTACAGCTTGCACAGGTTTGTCATTAGCCCCAGTTTTTACGCCAGCAATCGCATCTACTACCTTTTGACTGGCAGCATCTTTAACCTCACCAAAAATACTGTGTTTACGGTTTAGCCAAGTTGTGGCTGCTACAGTGATAAAAAATTGTGAGCCGTTGGTATTTGGCCCAGCATTTGCCATTGCAAGTAGGTATGGCTTATCAAAATTTAACTCACCATGAAACTCATCAGCAAAATTATATCCAGGTCCTCCCATACCACTTCCAAGTGGATCACCACCTTGGATCATAAATCCTGGAATTACTCTATGAAAAATAGTTCCGTCATAAAGATTTGTCTTAACCTTCTGGCCAATATTTGGATCAACCCACTCTTTAGCCCCAGTTGCAAGTTCAACAAAGTTTGCAACAGTTTTTGGTGCTTGGTTTGGAAATAGTTCAATCACAATATCGCCCATAGCTGGTGTGTAGGGTTGCTGAGTTCATTGTTGCGCTCATTTCTTTATCTAAAATAATTTATATTTAAATTAATAAATATAAATACTTGTGGAGACCAGGGGAATCGAACCCCTAACCCCCGCCTTGCAAAGGCGGTGCTCTACCAATTGAGCTAGGTCCCCGCATTGCGTGCAGGGTGGGCCTATGTGGACTTGAACCACAGACCTCTTCCTTATCAGGGAAGCGCTCTAACCAGGCTGAGCTATAGGCCCATATTGCTGGTGAAGGCTACCTGAGTAGGCACTTCCTATCCAAAAGTACTTATAGATACCTCATCATCTATCTCGTTATTACGCTTAATCAAGATCATCAACTAAACGAGTAACAGATACTACTGAGATTCCAGCATCTAGGTTAACCAGCCTTACACCCAAGGTGTCCCTGCCAGTCTCTCTGATTTGTGTCAATGGTGTGCGCATTACTGTGCCAGCTGATGAGATCGCAAGAATCTCATCACTTTCCTGCACAATCATCGCCCCTACTAATACACCTCGAGAATTTTCATCAATCTTTGCAGCTTTAACTCCAACTCCACCTCTGTTTTGAGTTCGATACTCCTCAAGCTTTGTTCGCTTGGCATAACCACCATCAGTTGCAGTAAATACGTAATTTTTATTATCACTACTAATTGCTGCCATCGCTAATAGGTTGTCACCTTTTCTAAACTTCATCCCAATAACACCAGTTGCTCCTCTTCCCATTGGTCGAAGATTTTCATCATTAGCTGCAAACCGAAGTGACATTCCCATCTTTGAAACTAATAACAACTCTTCCTTGTCGCTTACTAATGTTGCTGAAACCACCTCATCATTTGCTTTAAGTGAAACCGCAATTAAGCCACCACTTCTTGGTGAGTCATACTCAACCAATGGTGTCTTCTTAACAATGCCAGCTTTTGTGGCAATTACTAAATAAGGTTGAGTTGAGTAATCTGAGATTGCAATAACTTGAGCGATTAACTCATCTGGTTTAAATGCTAAAAGATTTGCCACATGCTGTCCTCTAGCATCTCTTCCTGCATCGGGTAGTTCATGAACTTTGGCGCGATATACCCGCCCTTTGTTTGTAAAAAATAATAACCAGTTGTGTGTGCTTGCAGTAAAGAAGTGTTCAACTACATCATCGGTTTTTAATGCTGCTCCCTTTACGCCTTTACCGCCACGTTTTTGAGCCCGATAAGCCTCAGCCTTAGTCCGTTTTGAGTACCCGCCTTTGGTAATTGTCACCACCACATCTTGATCAGGAATTAAATCCTCAACAGACAAATCGGTATCTCCTGCGATTATTTGGGTACGTCGATCATTGCCATACTTTGAACCAACCTCTGTTAGCTCACTTTTGATTATGGTTCGCTGCTTTTCAGGGCTAGCTAAAATCACCTTTAACTCTTTGATCTCCTTCATTAATTCATCATGTTCATCAATAATTCTCTGCCGCTCTAAAGCTGCGATTCTGCGCAACTGCATATCCAAGATCGCATTCGCTTGTAATTCATCTACTGAAAGTAATTTCATCAACCCAGAACGGGCCTCTTCCGGCGTCTTGCTTGCTCTAATTAAGGCGATTACTGCATCCAACGCATCAAGGGCTTTTAAATAACCTTGCAGTATGTGATCTCTTTTTTCCCGCTCAACTAAACGGTACTTGCTTCGTCTAACAATTACCTCAACTTGATGCTCAATGTAGTAACGGATGAACTCATCAAGCCGCAAAGTTCTTGGCACACCGTCTACTAATGCCAACATATTTGCACCAAATGAATCTTGTAATTGGGTGTGTTTATAGAGATTGTTTAAGACAACCTTTGCTACCGCATCATTTCTAAGAACAAT
The DNA here is from genome assembly GCA_964203335.1 of Candidatus Nanopelagicus sp. Classification (GTDB taxonomy): domain Bacteria; phylum Actinomycetota; class Actinomycetes; order Nanopelagicales; family Nanopelagicaceae; genus Nanopelagicus. Next base: position 55,081 of record CAXNKX010000004.1, on the reverse strand, counting down.
TACTAATCTTTGTCCTAAACGTTCATTTCCTTCATCCCTAACATCTGCAATTCCTTTAATCCGGCCATCTTTGACCAACTCTGCAATCTTTAACGCTAAGTTATCTGGGTTTACTTGATAAGGAAGCTCGGTCACAACCAGGCAGGTGCGCTTATTAATCTCTTCAACCTCAACAACTGCTCGCATAATTACTGAGCCACGGCCGGTTCGATATGCATCCTCAATTCCACCTCTGCCAACAATTAATGCTTTGGTTGGAAAATCAGGACCCTTAACAATTCCCATTAGTTTTTTTAATAACTCATCAGATTTCATCTCTGGGTTTTCTAGTGCAAAACATGTCGCCTCAATAACCTCATTTAAATTATGTGGTGGGATATTTGTTGCCATACCAACTGCAATACCGGCAGATCCATTTACTAATAAGTTTGGAAAGCGAGATGGTAAAACTGTTGGCTCTTGTGATCTGCCGTCGTAATTTGGAATAAAATCAACAGTTTCTTCATCAATATCTCGCATCATCTCCATTGCAAGTGGTGCAAGCCGGGCTTCGGTATAACGCATTGCAGCAGCTGGATCATTACCAGGGGAGCCAAAGTTTCCATTGCCATCAATTAATGGATAGCGAAGTGACCAGAACTGTGCCAAGCGAACTACTGCGTCATAAATAGCGGTATCACCATGTGGGTGATAATTTCCCATTACATCTCCAACTATGCGAGATGATTTGTAATAACCCTTATCTGGTCTGTAACCAGCATCAAACATTGCATATAAAACCCTGCGGTGTACTGGTTTTAAGCCATCTCTAATATCCGGTAGCGCTCTACCAACAATTACGCTCATTGCGTAATCTAGGTATGACCTAGCCATCTCAACTTGCAGATCTACCGACTCTTGTCGATCACGTCCATGTTCAGTTTCATTATCAGTAAATGTCTTATCCATAATTAAATATCCAAGAATCTGACATCTTTAGCATTTCGTTGAATAAAAGATCTTCGCAATTCAACATCCTCACCCATTAATACTGAGAACAAATCATCTGCCGCGGCTGCATCCTCTAAGGTGACTTTAATTAGAACTCTAGTTGCTGGATCCATTGTGGTGTCCCACAACTCTTTTGCTGGCATCTCACCTAATCCTTTAAATCTTTGGATGCCATCCTCTTTTGGTAATTTCTTCCCATTCTCTAATCCCATTTGAATAAAACCATCTCGCTCTTTGTCACTAAATGCGTACTGGACTGGTTCTTTGCCGCCCCACTTTAATTTATATAGTGGTGGTTGAGCCAAATAAACAAAACCGTTTTCAATTAACGGCTTCATAAATCTAAATAACAAAGTAAGTAGCAAGGTTCTAATATGTTGGCCATCAACATCAGCATCTGCCATTAAAATAATTTTGTGATATCGCAGCTTTGCTAAATCAAAATCATCATGAATGCCGGTGCCGAGTGCGGTAATTAAGGCTTGCACCTCATTATTTTGTAAGACGCGATCAATTCTTGCCTTTTCAACATTTAAAATCTTTCCGCGAATTGGAAGCACTGCTTGATAACGTGAATCACGGCCGCCCTTAGTTGAACCACCAGCAGAGTCACCTTCGACAATGTATAACTCACACTTTTCTGGCTCAGTCCATTGGCAATCAGCTAATTTTCCAGGCATGCCCCGCCCCTCAAGTAATCCTTTTCTATTACGGGAGAGATCTCTTGCTTTGCGAGCAGCAACACGGGCTGCAGCTGCATCTATTGATTTTCTAACAATATCTTTTCCCTCACTTGGATTTTTTTCAAACCAAGAGGTTAGGTGATCATTCATTGCTTTTTGGGTGAAGGATTTAGCCTCAGTATTACCTAATTTTGTCTTGGTTTGTCCCTCAAATTGTGGCTCTGCTATTTTAATTGAGACTATTGCAGTTAATCCCTCACGCACATCATCACCTGTTAAGCGATCCTCTTTCTTTCGAATAAATCCCCACTCCTCACCAAACTTATTAACTATTGAGGTGAGTGAGGTTCTAAAGCCCTCTTCATGGGTGCCGCCTTCTTGAGTGTTAATTGTGTTTGCAAAGGTGTAAACAGATTCTGAAAATCCAGTATTCCATTGCATTGCAACTTCCAGGCTCATTTTGTGTTTGCTGTCATCGGTGATAAATGAGATCACAGATTTGTGAGTTGCACCCTTTGATAAATTTAAATGTTTAACAAAATCTATAATTCCACCGGCGTACTCATACCTAACATGTAATGGATTTCCTTTATCATCAACATGTCCGGTGCGATCATCAGTTAGAGTTAAAACTAATCCTTTGTTTAAAAATGCCATCTCGCGAAAACGCGCCGACAATGTCTCAAATGAGAAATCTGTGGTTTCAAATATATCTTTTGATGGCCAAAAGGTTACCGTTGTGCCAGAATCTTGTGTGCTGCTGCCCTTTTTTACTGGCGTAGTTGGCACACCTAATTTATAGCTTTGGTGCCAATTAAATCCATCACGTTTTACCTCAACTGATAGGTCGGTGCTTAACGCATTAACAACTGAGATACCAACACCATGTAATCCACCTGAAACTGAGTAGCCACCGTCACCGAATTTTCCACCGGCATGTAAAACAGTTAAGACAACCTCAAGCGCTGGCTTTTTTTCAACTGGGTGAATATCAACTGGAATACCTCTGCCATCATCTATGACCTTAACTGATCCATCTTTTTGCAAAATAACATTGATCTCATTGCAATAACCAGCAAGTGCTTCATCAACTGAGTTATCAACTACTTCGTAAACTAAATGGTGTAGCCCGCGCTCACCAGTTGAGCCGATATACATACCTGGTCTTTTTCTAACCGCATCTAATCCTTCAAGTACGGTGATATTTGATGCGTCATACCCTTTATGTTCCTTCTTAGATTGAGCTTGGGTTGCGGTGTTTTTAGTCGCCACTGGTATACCCCCAAAATCTCTTATAGGTGATCCTGGCCGTTATTAGACCGGCGCACCCCATAATCTTATCGGGATATCAAGATTAGAAATACTCAAATTAAGGGTTTGTGGGTGAAATGCGCAGCTTTTAGCCAAGTTTTGTGGGTGGATACTAGCCGTAGGTATCTCGCGGCCCTCTAGCCCCTTTTATTGAACGCAGCCCTCGTTTCCAACTTGGCGCGTGTGGGCCAATCACATTTAACTCCTCAACTAGAGCACCCGGCGCTGAATTTGAAATAGTTTTTAACAACTCATTTTGCATAAGTCTCATTTGGGTTGCCCAAGCAGATGATGTTGATTGAATTGTTAACCTGCCATCAACTAATGAGATAGGTGTTGTGTGCTCGGCGATCTCAACACCAACTACCTCCGCCCAATTACTAAAAAGATTTCCCTCTGCAATACCTTGTCCCCAATTTCTACCCGCCACCATCTCAGCTAAAACAGCTTCTAGAGATTGCGGATCAATATTTTTTTCTCTGCTCTCATTTGTTTGATCATTGTTTTGGGTTTTTCGAAAACCAGAGCGATAAAATTTGTATAGTTCTTTTGCTAGATCCCGTTTCATATTTTACTCACCATACCTGACTTCACTAAATACTTCACTCCAGTAATAGATTTAGGAAGATCATTTTCCACCGCCACTGTGATTAATGTTTGCTCCGCGCTTTGAGTTATTGAGGCTAACTTCTCTCTGCGTTCCTCATCTAACTCTGCGAAAACATCATCTAGAATTAAAATTGGTGATAAGCCCTCTGATTTTAATAAATTATAGGTGGCAAGTTTTAAAGATAATGCAATAGACCAAGACTCACCCTGACTGGCATAGCCTTTAACCAAATGATCACCCAACATCAAAGTGAGATCATCTCGGTGGGGGCCAACTAGGGTTAATCCTCGCTCTAACTCTGCGCCGCGATTAGTAATTAACCGCTCCATAATTTTACCTGTGTTTTCTAAAGCATCTGTTGTTGGATTTTCAATACTGGATTTATAGATTATTTCAGCTGGTTTTGTATCTGAGATCTGCTGATAAACCTCGTTAAATAATGGTTTTAGCTCTAGTAAAGCAGATAGCCGAAGTGCGATTAATTGCCCACCAAACTCTGCTACCTGCTTGTCCCAGGGGGCTAGCGCATCAGTTGATGCCCGGGTTTTTAGTAATGAGTTTCGTTGCTTTACCGCTCTTTCATAATCAGTAATCACCCCAGCAATTCGGGGTGATCTTAAAGTTAGTAATTGGTCGATAAATCTTCTTCGTTCACTTGGGTCTCCTCTAACAATATCTAAATCCTCCGGTGAAAAGTAGATGGTTTGCACAATCCCAAATATCTCTTTTTGGCTGCGGACTGGATTTTGATTTACTTTTGCACGGTTGGCTTTTTCATTATTTATCTCCAACTCAACTAACACCTCCCGCTCTGGGTACTTCACTTTGGCTCGAATATAAGCGCTGTTGTTGCCTAGTTTTATTAAAGGGGTATTTCCACTTGCTCGGTGTGAGCTTAAAAAGGTTAAATAGAGAATACTTTCTGCAATATTGGTCTTACCCTCACCGTTTTTACCAATAAATATTGAAACACCGGGTTGAAGTTGTAGCTCAAGTGAGGTGTAGGAGCGGTAGTTGGTGAGGTTTAAGTTGGTGATTAACACTAAATTAAAATTAAATAATTATGAGGAGTAGCGCATTGGCATTAATAAGTATTTGTAATTAGTGATTGGCGCACTTCCTGCCTCAGTTTGGCCAGTTAATACCGCTGGTTTATTTGCGCCAGTAAATGCGATGTGTACAAATGCGGTGCTGATTGCGTTTAATCCATCTGTTAAAAAGGTTGGATTAAAAGCGATATTTATATCCTCACCTTTATAATTAATATCTAACTTCTCACTGGCTTGAGCTTCATCGCCAGTACCAGCCTCTAATTGCAATGTGTTGTTTGAGAAATTAAGCCTAAGTGGCACAGTTTTATCGGTAACTAATGCAACTCTTCGTACTGAATCTAAAAATGGCGCCACCTCAATAATTGCATTTGCGGTTGAATCATTTGGCAGTAGGTGTCTAAATGGGGGGAAGGAGCCATCTAAAACTCTTGAGGTCATACTTTTTCCTTCAGCGACAAAACCTACTAATTTTTCATTTGTGTTTGTAGGTGCCAATGAGATTGTCACTTGGGTTGACCCGATTAAAGATTTAGCTGCATCCGCCAAGGTGCGGGCGCGTAATAATGAAGTGGTTTCGATGTTGGCATCTTTAGCACTCCAAGTTAACTCTCTAACCGCTAAGCGGTATCGATCAGTTGCAGCTAATGTGATTTGGTTTTTATTAATCTCCACAAATACACCGGTTAGTGTTGGTAGTGAGTCATCTTTACCTGCTGCAATCGCTACTTGATTTACTGCGGTTGCAAATAAATCTGAAGCTAAACTTCCAGAAGCACTTGGTAACTCTGGCAGGGTTGGATACTCAACTAATGGCAGGGTTGGTAATGTGAATTTCGCACTTCCTGCTGTTACTAAAACTCTGCTTCCTTCTAAATTAAAATTGACTGGTTTTGCAGGAAGGGCCCTTGATATTTCAGCAAGTAATCTTCCTGGAACTAAAACTTTTCCTTTTTGGGAAACGTCAGCTTTAAACTTTGCTTTAGCTGCAGTCTCCAAGTCAGAGCCAGATAATGTGATCTCATCCTGCACATCAATAACTATTCCAAGCAAGGCGGTGGTAATAGGTCTATTAGAGATTGATTTGGAAACCCAGTTGACAGCATCAACTAGATCATCTCTTTCAACTACAAACTTCACCTTTTCGCCTACTTCCTTTATTTTTAACTTTTATAATTTAGAAATCTTAACTACTTAAAGTTTTATCCAACAGTTCGCTGCCACCCAGCTATTTATCTCTATATAGTGGTTAGTAATAACCAGAGATCAAACTGTGGGTTTTTAACAAAACCGCAGGTCAGACGCAATAAAACCTTCCCCCAAAGCTGTGGAGAGGGTGTGGGAGCCTTGTTTAAATCAGGTTTTTAAAAACCCTCAAAAAACATTATCCACACTTATCCACATCTTATCCCCAAGTTGGGGGTATTAATCTGGGGACACTTTTCAATATTTAGTTGTCTTAAAACCCTACTTCTTAGATTGCTGCTTGATCCGGTTGGTTAACTCAGTTACCTGGTTATAGATCGAGCGTCTTTCAGCCATCAATTGGCGAATCTTGCGATCAGCGTGCATCACTGTGGTGTGATCTCTTCCCCCAAAAGCCTGACCAATTTTCGGCAAAGAGAGCTCTGTCATCTCACGGCAGAGATACATCGCGATCTGTCTGGCATTGACTAGAACCCGAGACCTTGAGGTGCCACAAAGATCATCAACTGAGAGTGAGAAGTAGGAGGCGGTCTGGGCCATAATGGTTGGTCCAGTGATTTCTGGGCCACCCTCCTCTGGAATTAAATCCTTAAGCACAATCTCTGCCAGTGATAAATCAACACCTTGCCGATTTAAAGAGGCAAATGCAGTGACGCGAATTAACGCCCCCTCTAACTCACGGATATTTGTGGAGATTTTACTTGCGATGTACTCCAAAACCTCATCCGGTGCGTTTAATTTATCTTGCGCAGCTTTCTTACGAAGAATTGCAATACGGGTTTCAAGCTCTGGTGGTTGAATATCGGTAATTAATCCCCACTCAAATCTAGAGCGCAGGCGATCTTCCAAAGTAGTTAACTGTTTTGGTGGCCGATCACTGGAGATAACTATCTGTTTATTAGCGTTATATAAGGTGTTAAAGGTGTGGAAGAACTCTTCTTGTGTCCGCTCTTTGTTCTCCAAAAATTGAATATCATCAACTAATAAAATATCTAAGTCGCGATAACGTCTTTGAAAGACCGAAGCCTTGTCATCACGGATGGAGTTAATAAAATCATTTGTGAACTCCTCAGATGAGACGTAGCGAACCCGAACTGAGCCATACAACTCTTTGGCATAAGCACCAATAGCGTGCAACAGGTGGGTTTTACCCAACCCGGATTCACCATAGATAAATAGCGGGTTATAAGCCTTTGCTGGCGCCTCTGCTACCGCCACCGCAGCTGCGTGGGCAAATCTATTGGAGGCACCAATCACAAATGATTCAAAAACATATCTTGGGTTTAATTGCGCACTTTCATTATTGTTTAATGAGGTGGAGTTTCTACCAACACCAACCTTAGGTAAATTTTGTGTCTCAATCACCTCTGGAGTGAAATCTTGCTCGCCATCATTATCACCCTCATCATAATTTTCACCCTTACCCTCACTAGTAACAGTGACCGCAATATTTATTTTTTCACCAAATTGATTACTTAACTCCTCAGTTAAAATTCCACGCAGCCTGGTCTCTAAAACATCCTTAGTGAAAAGATCTGGAGCTGATAACAAGAGATTTGATCCCTCATCACTAGCACCTGGCAGTAAACCAAGTGGTTTAGTTCTTGCTAAGAATGCGCTGTATTGCGGGGTAGAGACGGATGAGACCACCTGCTCCCAAAGTTTTTGCAGATCAACCTGCGTAAGCGTTGCCATCTAATCACCCACATCCTGGCTAAAAGCCCTTTAAAAGTTACCCACAAAGTTATCCACAGGCTGTGGTCTAAACCTGCCCTTTAAACTTCTATTTCTAGCCAAAGAGGGGAGAATCTGTGGATAGGGGGCGAACATAAGGGCAAGCACTCAGGAATGCAAGTGGTTATCCACAAATCAACCTACTCACCCCTAGGAGCCAAAGGGGTAAAAAGAGGGTATTGGGACGGTTTGACCCACCTTCCGCCCAACCCTTACCCTTACCACCCATACCGCTGTGGCCCTTAAACGGGTGAATCAATAATTTTAGGAGAGATTTATGAAGCGCACCTTCCAGCCCAATGTTCGCAAACGGGCTAAAAAACATGGTTTCCGTGCCCGCATGGCCACTCGTGGCGGCAGAGCTGTTTTATCAGCTCGTCGCGCAAAAGGCCGCGCCAAAATCTCTGCCTAATTAAACACACCAAACGTGTTACCTAAAACTAACCGGCTGCGGGGTGGGGCGGATTTTAGCCGCATTACCAAAACTGGCATCAGAATCACAGGTGAAAATCTAGTCATCTACGCAGCCTTAGCTGGCGATGGTGATCCCCAAATTGGTTTTATAGTCAACAGATCAGTTGGCACATCAGTCACAAGGCATCTAGTGAGTAGAAAATTACGACACAACTTTGCAAACAAAATCCCTTCCCTACCAAAGAAAACAATGTTGGTGGTGCGGGTATTAAGAAAACAAAATGATTACACCAGTGAGGTGGATCAACTGGTAGAAAAAGTGATAACCAAATTAAGCAACCAAAACAACCAGGCACAAAAATGAAGCAACTATTTTTACTTCCCATTATTGGCTATCAAAAATTTATATCACCACTTTTCACACCACGCTGTAAGTACTACCCATCCTGCTCAAACTACGCCGAGTTAGCAATCTCTGAGTTTGGTATTAAGGGCTTCTTCATGGCGATCTGGCGACTGATTCGCTGCAATCCATTTTCACATGGTGGAGTTGATTACCCATCAAAGGCTGCGGTGTTAAAAATTAAAGAAAGGCAGGATGCCTAATGGATATCATCCTAAACCCCTTATATAACGCTGTTTCTTGGGTGTTAGTCACCTTCCATGATCTCCTAAGTTTTACCAACAATGGCGACCTGCAATGGTCGGTGGGAATTATTGCGCTGGTAATTTTGATTCGAATTATTTTAATTCCACTGTTTGTAAAACAGATTAAATCTCAACGGGCGTTGACCGCTCTATCACCACATATGAAGGCGATCCAAAAAAAGTATAAGGATGATCGACAAAAACAATCTGAAGAGTTGATGAAGCTTTATAAAGAGCACAAGACAAATCCACTCGCATCTTGTTTTCCTATTTTGGCGCAAGCACCAATATTTTTCGCTCTCTTTTGGGTATTAAACAGCATCAGTCAAAATCAACCACGCGGTCTATTAAAGGGTGAGTATCTGGTATCAGCTAGAGAGGCAAGTTTTTTTGGCGCTCCACTCTCCTCTACATTTCTAGGATCAACCGACACCGCCACAAAGGCGATCGCAATCTTTTTAATTGTGTTTATGTCCGCCACCACCTTCACCACCCAACGACAGTTGATGGTGAAAGGAATGCCAAAGATGGACTCTTCAAACAATATGATGCTGCAACAGCAAAAAATTATGTTGTATTTATTTCCAATTATTTTTGCAGTAACCGGAGTTAACTTTCCAATTGGAGTTTTAATTTACTGGTCAACTACAAACCTGTGGACCTGGGGTCAGCAGTACTATGTAATTAAGCGAAACCCAACACCAGGCTCTCCTGCTTATGAGGAGCTGCAAAAGAAAAGGGCTGCCAAAGGATTACTTGATGAAAAAACTGAGGATCAAGGCGGAACAACCATTTTGGAAAATCCACCAGAGCAAGGTGGCCAAAGAAAGCAACCAAAACGAAAGAAAAGACGGCGTTAAATAAAACAGTACAAATCATCACAAACAGGTACAAAACTATCAAATAGTATAAATACCATCTTGGAGGAAAAATGAGTGAAGTAAAAACAGATGAGGTTGTAGAGAAAAAGAGCCTACTCGCCCAACTTGAAGAGGAGGGTGATGTTGCTGCTGATTACCTTGAAGGGCTGCTAGATATTGCAGATCTTGATGGGGATATTGATATTGATGTGGAAAATGACCGGGCATCCCTAGCGATAGCGGGCGGAAAACTTAGCCACCTAGTTGGTGAGCGAGGTGAGGTTCTAGATTCAATTCAAGAGCTAACCAGACTTGCAGTTCAAACCTCTTTGGGTGAGCGAAGCAGATTGATGCTAGATATCGACAACTTTAGAGGGGATAAGAAAACTGAGCTGGCGCAGCTGGCGAAGGAGACTGCAGCGGAGGTCAAATCTTCAGGTGAGTCGATCAAACTGCGACCAATGAACGCCTTTGAACGAAAGGTTGTCCATGACACTATTCAGGAGTTGGGCTTAACAAGTGAATCTGAGGGTGAAGACCCAGATCGCTGTGTGGTAGTACTTCCCGCCTAAAGTTTCACGTGAAACCAAGCGCTGAGCTACTCGCCTACTTCAAAGGCGGGTCAGATCAGATCCAGGCCTACGCCCAGATCCTAAAAACCACCGGAATTGAGCGTGGCTTAATCGGCCCCAAAGAGGGGGATCGGATCTGGCAGCGCCATATCGCCAACTGCCTTCCCATCACCACCTTAATCCCACAAGGGGTGCGGGTGGCAGATATCGGTTCAGGAGCTGGCCTTCCTGGAATCGTGATCGCACTGGCTCGGCCAGATTTAAAGGTGAGCTTGATTGAGCCGCTACAACGGCGGGTTGATTTCTTAAATGAGGTCATTTCAGAGCTTCACCTGCCGGTTGAGGTAATCAGGGGCAGGGCAGAGATAGTAAAAAAGCAGTTTGAGGTGGTCACCGCCAGGGCGGTCGCCCCATTAGAAAAATTGATGCAGATCTCTTGGCACCTGATTCCAAGAGGTGGCTGCCTGTTGGCGATCAAAGGGGAGCAGGCGGAGGTAGAGCTGAGCTCCACTAAATTAAAAAAGGGTGCAACCGCCAAACTTCATCAGATATCACTACCTAATCTGCCTGTGGCAAGGGTGGTCTGCATAACCAAAGGTGCTTAACTTCCCCCCATGAGGGAAGATGATGTTTCATATGAAACAAATACCGCTGTGCCAGCTGCCCAAAACAGACCAGGAGCACCGGTTGGAGTCAGACGGCTTAAAGAGCCGATGGTTGCCCCATTAAAGACTCGAATCTTCACAGTTGCCAATCAAAAGGGCGGGGTTGGAAAAACCACAACCGCAGTAAATCTGGCAGCAGCCCTTTCTATGGGTGGGCTAAAGGTATTAGTAGTTGATTTAGATCCGCAAGGAAATGCCTCAACCGCATTTGGCTTGGACCGAGATAATTTGGCTGGAATTTATGATGTTTTAATTAATGATCTACCAATGAGTGAGTGCGTAGTAAAGGTTGCAAACTTCCCTCACCTAGAGGCAGTCGCTGCCAATTCAGATTTAGCCGGGGCTGAAATACAACTTGTGCCCGCGGTCGCTAGAGAGTTTAGATTACAAACTGCGCTACAAAGTTTTTTAGCAGCTAAACAAAATGCCGGCCAACGATTTGATTATGTCTTTATTGATTGTCCACCCAGTTTAGGTTTATTAACAATTAATGCACTCACCGCAGCTGATGAGGTGTTAGTGCCAATTCAATGCGAGTACTACTCACTTGAGGGTCTTTCATTACTGCTTGAAACATTAGGTGAGGTGCAGAAACGATTAAATCAAAAGATCACCTTAACCACCATAGTCCTAACTATGTTTGATGGCAGAACCAGGCTTGCAAATGATGTGGCAGATAATGTTAAAAAACATTTTCCAAATGAATTGATTAATACCCCAATACCAAGAGCGGTGCGGATCTCAGAGGCACCATCTTTTGGTCAAACCGTAATGACATATGACGCAGCATCTCCTGGCGCCATTGCATATTTAGCGGTGGCACGAGAGATTTCAAATCGTGGTGGGGCACCAATTAATATTAAAAATGAGAGCGCGTAATGAACGCGCGCAAAGGTGGTTTAGGCAGAGGATTAGATGCATTAATTCCCGCTGCAGTAATGCCAACAGAGATCAAAACACCAACTGGTGTAATTACCGCCAATCGAGATGAGATTGATTTAAATAACATTACTACGAACCCAAAACAACCTAGAACTGTATTTGATGAGGATCAATTAACAGAGCTTGCATTATCAATAAAAGAGGTTGGTTTATTACAACCACCAGTTGTGAGATCAGTTGGAAATGGTAAGTATCAATTAATTATGGGTGAGCGCAGATTTCGCGCCGCCAAACTTGCTGGCTTAAAAAGCATCCCAGTAATAATTAGACAAACCAGTGATGATCAATTACTACGTGAAGCGTTGGTAGAAAATATTCACCGCAGTCAACTTAATCCACTAGAAGAAGGTGCGGCGTATCAACAGTTATTAACTGATTTTAATTACACCCATGATGAGTTGGCGGTGAAATTAAGCAAATCTCGCCCAGCCATTACCAACACTATGCGTTTACTTAATTTGCCACCCTCTGTGCAACGAAAGGTGGCGGCAGGTGTTATCTCAGCAGGTCATGCCAGAGCGTTGTTATCACTTACAGATGAAAAAGAGATTGAAAATCTAGCCAATCGAATTGTTGCTGAAGGCTTAACCGTCAGGGCGGTGGAGGAGATTGTGGCAACAGGTGGGGCAAAGGTAAAGAGTGGATCACTTAGGGGCGGCAAATTACTCTCACCAAAATTAAAAGAGATTTCAGATCAACTATCTGATTACCTAGATACTAGGGTGCATGTTGAGCTGGGAAAGAAAAAAGGCAAGATTGTGATTGAGTTTGCAACGGTGGAGGATTTAGAGCGGATAAATAAGGTAATTAAAGATTAATTAATCTGGCGAGCTTGCATCTCAGTACTTATCACCCCAGCCAGGGATTTAATTCCCTCAGTAATTCTTTCAACCGTTGGGTAGCAGTAGGAAATACGAAGTGACCAAGAGCCAAAGCCATCTGCATAAAAAGCGGTTCCAGGCACATACGCCACCTTGGCAGCGATCGCCTTTGGCATAAGCGCGTTGGTATCAATCTCAGGTGGCAGGGTAATCCAAATATAAAAACCACCAGCTGGTTTAGTCCAGGTAGCACTCTTAGGGAAGTACTTATCTAGCGCAGCAAGAGCGGCATCACGGCGTTCCTTATATAGTTTTGCAAAACTTGTGATCTGATCTCGCCAAGGTTGGTTTGCTAAGTAGCTAGAAATTACCAACTGGGTGAAGTTTGATGGGCAGAGAATTGATGATTCAGATGCAATTACCATCTTATCTTTCAAAGATTGAGGCACTAACGCCCAACCAACTCGCAGACCTGGCGCAATAGTTTTTGAAAAGGTTCCTAAGTAAATAACATTCTCTGAATCACTTGCCCGCATTGCATTTGGGGAGGGTTTGTCAAAACCTAACAAGCCATATGGATTATCTTCAACAATAAATATGCCCTCTTGTCGGGCAGATATCTAATATCTCAGTACGTCTATCAGCTGGGAGCAGTACACCAGCAGGGTTTTGGTAATTTGGAATTAGGTATAAAAACTTTATTTTTCGCCCTGCTGCTTTAGTAGTTTTGATTGCATCCCGTAATGCTTGCGGGATTAAACCATCTTGATCCATATTGATATGCACCACTGCCGCCTCATACTGTTTGAAGGTGCCAAGGGCGCCAACATAGGAGGGTGCTTCAACTAAAACCACATCACCTGGATCAATAAATATTCGAGAGATTAGATCAAGTGCTTGTTGGGAGCCGGTAGTAATAATTACATCATCAGGGTGGGCTTTAATTCCTTCAAGTGCCATCACATCACAGATCTGCTCGCGCAATCTGGGATGGCCTTGACCATTTCCATATTGCAACGCTTCTGCGCCATTTTCACTAATTAGTTTTTCAGTAACTGAGGCCATCATCTGCATCGGCAAGGCGGAGAGATTTGGCATACCACCTGCGAGGGAGACAATCTCTGGTCTACTCGCTACCGCAAATAGGGATCTAATCTCACTTGCCTGCATACCAAGTGCTCGATGGGCAAATCGTTCCGGCAAATTCTCCGGCTCACCAGTTCGCACTCGCTCCAGAGAGTCAGCTTTAACAACTTTAAATTTTCTGCCTGAATCCATTAACCAAGTTTGCCATAGGTGAGTGCTTTAATAAAACTAGTTTCGAAGTCCTGCTCTTCTTAGATCAGAGATTTTCAATGTTCCAGTCTTGGCATCATCCTCTTGTGAGAGATAAAGCCGCTGAATCGCCACAATCATCGCCTCCGCAAGTGTGTCTCGAAAGGTTGGGGTGGCTAACCGCTTGGCATCCTTTGGATTAGAAAGATATCCCAAATCTATTCTGACGGTTGGTGCTTGGGTTAAACGAAGTAAATCCCAACTTTTTCCATGGGTACGACAATTTAATAAATCAGTCCGAGCGCATATCTCTCGTTGCAACAAGTTAGCAAATCTTTCACCAACTACAGATCTGACTCCTTGATCATCTCGGCCATAGTAATAAGTTGCTACCCCATTGGCATTTTCATTTTTATAAGTATCAACCTTTAATGCAATCACCAAATCTGCATTTACTGAGTTAGCAATTTGAATACGATCTTTTTCTAATGGTGAATTTTTAGCACTTCTAGTCAAAATTACATTAACCCCAAGTGCAATTAATCTTCCCTCTAATCTTTGCGCCAAATCAAAAACTACCTCTGCTTCAACTACACCATTTTGACTCTCACCAGTGAACTCACCACCCCAACTTGGATCTAGCACAATTACTTTATTTGCTAATGCTGGTGAGCGAACTGCATGTTTAACACTCTCCCGTAACGCACTTGGCGCACCACCAGAGACAGTTTTCACTAAGCGCATTAATGCAATCAAAGTTACTGGCCCACATTTGCCATCGGCGAGGATTCCAACAGATTTTTGAAACTCTTTTACCGCCATTTCGGTATTCGCACCATAAATACCATCTACTTTGCCACAATTAAAACCCATTTGAATCAGGCGATCCTGCAAATTACTTACATCATCCCCACGCATTAAAGCCGCTAGATTAAATACCAAAACTCGATCACCAAGTTTAAATCTTGCCTCCTCCAACACTCTGGCGGTGATTTCATTTATAACTCCAGTTGCAGTCAACCCTCTAGCCTGTTGGAAAGCTTTAATGCCTTGAGTGAGTTTTTCATCAAAAATATCAGCGGGTGAGGAGAGAAAACCTAATCTAGTTAAGGTGTTGGCGATTAACCCAATCGCATTTGAGCGATCTCCTAACTTTGGTTGATCGCTCATAAGTTCTTAATTGATTTATTAAATATTACTTAATATAACTTTCAAGATCTTTAAGTAATGCTGGCTTTGGTTTAGCACCAACAATAGTTTTTACTACCTCACCATTCACAAATACATTCATGGTGGGGATGGATGAGATGCCGTATTTCATAGCAATAGCGCCCTCTTCATCGGTATTTAACTTAACAATCTTTAACTTAGCACCATACTCATTGGAGATCTCCTCCAAAATTGGGCCAACTGCCCGGCAGGGACCACACCACTCTGCCCAAAAATCTACCAATACTGGGGTTGTACTTTTTAAAACAACTGACTCAAAATCAGCTGTGGTTACCTTTGATGTTGCCATTTTTCTCACCATTTCTCATCTTGTTAGTTATCTGCTTATCCTACTTTTAAATCTTTAAAATTAATGCCCAGATAAAAATCGCTCGGCATCCAAGGCTGCCTGGCAGCCGGTGCCAGCAGCGGTAATCGCCTGGCGGTAGGTGAAGTCAACTAGATCGCCACAGGCAAAAACCCCAGGTATTTTAGTTTTAGTACTTCGCCCCTCAACCTGCACATACCCATCAGCATTTAACTCCAGCTGGCCTACTAGCAGCTCACTTCTCGGCAGATGTCCAATTGCTACAAATAATCCAGTGAAATCCTTAACCTCTTCTTTGACCAGTTACGGTATTTTTTAATTTAAGGCCGGAGACTTTTTCCTCCCCTAAGACATCAATTACTTCATGGTTAAATAAAAACTCAATCTTTGGATTTTTCTCCGCCCGCTCAATCATTATTTTTGAGGCTCTAAATTTATCCCGGCGGTGAATTAAAACTACCTTGCTAGCAAATTTAGTTAGGAAATTTGCCTCCTCCATTGCTGAGTCACCACCACCAACAACTGCAATTACCTGATCTCTAAAAAAGAAGCCATCACAGGTTGCACACCAGGAAACTCCCCGACCAGATAACCGTTTTTCATTTGGCAATCCAATTTCTTTATAAGCAGAGCCCATCGCCAAAATTACTGATTTGGCTTTTACGGTGTTTCCAGATCCATCTGTTAACTCTTTTATCTCACCATTTAATTTCATAGCGACGATGTCATCGGTAATAATTTTGGCATCAAATCGCTCAACTTGTTTGCGCATCGATTCCATCAACTCAGGTCCCATAACACCAGTGGCAAATCCTGGAAAGTTTTCTACCTCAGTGGTGTTCATTAACGCACCACCTGCAGTAACAGAGCCTTCATAAATAATTGGTTTTAATTGTGCTCGGCCAGCATAAATTGCTGCGGTGTACCCAGCAGGACCAGAGCCGACAATTACTACCTGATTGATATCACTCACGGAGATCAGCCTATTCCTTTCTTGCCTTAATCATTTTCACCAAATATGTGACCTCGGGCATTTTGAGCAACCTTAAGATGAATAAATAGAAAGCAGCGGATACCAAGACAACAAGTAATAGGTAGATTAAATTCCCACCAGGTAATTGATACCTAAGCGCCCAGATCGGTGCTAAAGACAGCGAAAAGATTAAAAACAGCTTCAGGTAAAAAACGGCAATACTAAAAACTGGCAGATCAATGTTATGACGCTTTATTAGGTAAAAGGAGATAGCGGTGCCAATAAAGTAATGAACAGTGAAAATCGCAGCTAAGCCAACAGTTACCCATTTTGGCTCCAAATACACCGCAGCTGCCATTGATAGAACCACTGAAATAATATTCATAATCAAATTACCAATAACCTGTGACCTTAAATTTTCAAAGGCATTTAAACCGCGGAGTAAAACTAGATTAATACTTACTGGGATCAAACCTAATGCAAAGGCGGATAAGGTCAGACCCAGGTAATTTGCATCATCGGTTGAGATACCAAAGTACAAAACCTTTGAAATAACCTCACCAAAAACCAAAAATAACAACGCCGCCGGTACAGTGAATATCCCAATTAATCGCATTGCCATATTCATCGCGGATGTAATCTCACCCTGTTTTTTATCAATCACTAAATTAGAAAGTCTTGGCAGCAGCGCAGTCACAATCGATACTGTGATTATTGAGTGCGGCAGGATTAAAATCAAATAAGCATTGGCATAAGGGGTATAACCGACACCGGTAGCAACTCCACCGGCTGCTGATCTAACCGCAGCGGTGGTGGCAATATTTATCGTGACTAGGTAAGAAAGTTGAGATATCAGCGCGTAAAGAAAACTCCAACCAGCTAACTTAAATGATTTAATAATTTGGGTATTTCGCCAATTGAAATTAAGTGAAAGCTTGACACCACTTTTTATTATCACTGGAAATAGAATTAGGGCTTGGGCTATATATCCAGCAGTTGTTCCTAGGCCGAGCCAGAGCAGATCGCTGGTGGTAATACTTTCCACCGCTAAATCTGGGTTATTTCTTAATAAAAATGTAAAAAGAGCGATTGCGATTAGGTTATTAATCACCGGCGCCCACATCATTGGGCCAAACTTGCCTTTGGCATTGGCAATCTGGCCAAGGAGTGCGAATAAACCAAGGAAAAATATCTGTGGCAGGCAATAACGCATCAAGGTCACAGTGATATCAAACTCAGCTCTACCTGAGTACTCAGGTGCATAAATATTGACAATTTGTGGTGCGAGTAAGAGCCCAATAGTGGTTAACAAAAACAAAAAGGTGACGGTCACGGTGAATAACCGTGAGATAAATGCTGATCCACCATCAGAATCTCTAAGTGATCTAACAATCTGTGGCACAAACACTGCAGTTAACGCACCACCAACTAATAAGTTATACAAAATATTTGGCATGGTATTTGCCACGTTGTAGGTGTCACCTAGTAGCGCAGTACCAAGTAAGGCAACTAAAAGTAAATTTCTTATTAAGCCAGTAACTCTAGAAAATATTGTGCCAGCCGCCATAACTGAGGAGGCGCGAAGCAGGGACTCATCCGACATTTATCTCCCCCGTCTGACTCTTCGAAGGCTTTGCACCAGCGCTGCGATAAACAAAAGTACCGCAGCACCAGAGGTTATCCAGGTGGCAACTGGGCTAATTACTGAAAGTTTTAAGTTTATATTTACTGGGTAACCAACTGGTTTATTATCCAAGTTAGTTAATTGGGCCAGTAGTGATGATTGACCGGTAGCCAATACTTCAACCGGCAGAAAAACCTGCTGTTTTGAATTTCCTGCAATTTTGATTTGCTCAACCGGGGTCACTATTACCTTACTATTTACTGCTCTAACACTTAGTTTCAAATTAATCGCAGACTCAAAATTATTTACCAATGTGATTGGCAACTCCTCGTTTGAAGAGGTGATAGTAAATTTAGTTTTAGAGATTTTAAGTTTATTACGCAGTTGAATAATTGATTTATCTAAATCTTTAATCAGATCTTGTAATAGATCTTTTTCAATATTTGGATTTAATAGTTGGCTAATACGTAATTGGTAATTCAACAACTCTTTTTGGTCAACAAGGGTGCTAAATAATTCAATTTGGCGCTGGGCGTACTTTAGAAAGTTGATATTTTGTTTGCTTAAACCTTGTTTTTCACCATTTTGAAAAGCACTTTGGGTGGTGGCTTTGCCAAGCACACCCTCCAACGAGATCTTGCCACTGGCATTTATATATGTAATTTGGTTTTCAAGCAGCTGATCCACCCAATACCGAGATGGGTTGCCATAAGTTAGTACCGATATCTTTTCAGAGCGAGACACTTTTAAAAATTGCACCAGCCATGCCTTAGCAACATCCTGCCCACTGATCTGGGCGTCCTTGATTTCCCAACCATCTGAAATTACATAACCGTTACTCATTGCCACAATCTCCGAGATTGTGGCTGGATCAACCAACCAACTTCTTGCCCCTCTAATTGGTGCGTAAATAAGTAAACCTAACTCCCCGGTCGGAGCAAGTTTTGCAGCTAACTCATCATCAAAGAAGACACCATCAGCTAGGCGATGGGTTGGCTCGGTAATAACTATCTCTTGCACCGCTTGTGCTGGAGTAGTTAAGAAAGTATTTGAAAGAAGTAAAACTATAAGAAAAGTTAAAACTTTTCTCACGGTGTTAATTTCCCTGATTTTGCAATTAATTTGCGCTCATCGGGGTAGGCCAGTTTGCTGACAATTTCATCAATTGGAAACCAGGCAACATCATCCACCTCAGTTACCTGTGGTGCTAATTTTCCGCCAACTTCAGTAAATAAAAAATGGTGAACCGTTTTATGAATTCGTTTTCCACTTGCCATAAACCAAAAATCAATTACACCCAGCGATCTAGTGATCTCACTTTTAATTCCAGTTTCCTCTGCTACCTCACGTACTGCAGCCTCCTCAGGTGATTCACCACTTTCAATATGTCCTTTTGGAAGTGACCAAAGCAATCTTTCGTGGGAGGCATCCTTTGGATCTAATCTGCCAATCAGCAATCCTTTGGTGCCGGTTTTATCTACAACTAATCCACCAGCACTTACTTCATCAACTCGTTTGGCGTACTTGTTTTTGGCAGAATTTTTTCCACCCTGATTACCCTTGTAATTTTTGCCCTTACCTGAATTATGTTTTTTAGCGGGCTTACCAGAACCACTATTTTGAGCACCTTTGCGGGTACCACTTAAATCCTGATTGCCACCCGCATTATCTGCCGGGGTCATATAGCAAGGATACTGCCTACAAACCCCAGCCCACCCACCTATCTGCGCCTTCGCCTTAACCCGCTCTGCTCTAACCTAGTGCCATCGTGAAACCACCAATTACTGCTGCTGCCCAACTTGCGATCACAACACTTACTAAACAAGCACCAGCGGCAAAAGAGCTAGCGCAACTTTTTAAGCAAGCAGGGTTTCAATTAGCGTTGGTTGGCGGACCAGTAAGAGATGCCATATTAGGCAGACTTGGTAATGATTTAGATTTCACAACAGATGCGCATCCTAAAGAGTGTGAAAAGATTTTAAAGAAATGGGCAGACTCAGTTTGGGATATTGGCGCAGCCTTTGGCACAGTTGCTGGAAAAAAAGCGGAAATAACAGTTGAGATAACAACTTATCGCAGTGAAAGTTATAGCCCAGATTCTCGTAAACCTAATGTTGAGTTTGGTAAAACTATCGAAGGAGATTTAGCTAGGCGAGATTTTACAATTAACGCAATGGCACTTGAATTAACAACTACCGAACCATTATTTATTGATCCATACAACGGCGTGGGTGATCTACAAAATCAAATAATTAAGACGCCAGGTGAAGCCAAGGATTCATTTACCGATGATCCGTTGCGGATGATGCGGGCGGCAAGATTTATGAGTCAACTTAACTTCACGCCAGAGATCAGTTTGGTAGCTGCCATAAAAAGTATGGCTTCTCGGCTAGAGATTATCTCTGCAGAGCGGATCAGGGATGAGTTTATAAAATTAATTATGGGTGATAACCCAAGAGCGGGCTTATCCTTACTGGTCGAGAGTGGCTTGGCAGATTATTTTCTGCCAGAGCTGCCCAAGCTAAAACTTGAGATAGATGAGCACCATCACCATAAGGATGTTTACGAACACTCATTAACGGTTTTGGAGCAAGCAATAGCGCTAGAAGCTCGCCTAGGCGGTGCTAATTTAACCTTACGGCTTGCTGCGCTTTTGCATGATATTGGCAAGCCAAAAACAAAAGCATTGCTGCCAGATGGTGGAGTTTCATTTCACCACCATGAGGTGGTGGGCGCAAGAATGTGTAAAGAGCGGATGAAAAAACTGCGGTTTGATAATCACATTATTAATGATGTCTCTCAATTAGTTTCATTACACCTGCGCTTTCATGGATACGGCAATGGGGAGTGGACCGACTCTGCTGTTCGAAGATATGTCAGAGATGCTGGTGAATTACTTACCCACCTTCATTTATTAACCAGGGCTGATTGCACTACCCGTAATAAAAAGAAGGCAGAGGGATTAGCTAAAACCTATGATCAATTAGAGGATCGGATAGCGCAATTAATGGAGCAGGAGGAGTTAGATAAAATCCGACCAGATTTATCAGGGGATGAAATAATGAAAATACTAGATATCAAGCCCTCACCCGCCGTTGGGAAAGCTTATGAGTTTTTGCTTGAACTTCGATTAGAGCACGGCCCACTAGGTCAGGAGCGAGCGAAGAAAGAGCTGGTTAATTGGTGGCAGAAGCAAAATTAGCTTTGCGCATTAATACGCTAGCTGCAAAGAGATAGAAGAGTGCCAGCGCAATTGGCAAAATCCAAGTGCGCCCTGAATCTGGCAATAAAAGTGCGGCGCCAATTGCGCCAGCAATAATCCCAGCATTTACGGCAACATCATAAAAAGCAAAAACTCTTCCCCGATACTCATCATTAATCTTTGATTGCACCAGCGCATCATTTGTTACTTTGATTCCTTGCCCACATAAGCCCACCAAAAACGCACTAGCGATCATTGAGAACTCATTTATATTTAATGCATACCCCAACAAAGGTGGAATGCATAAGTACATTAACAATCGCATCCACCTGTGCCTACCAAATTTTAAAACTCCATATGGTGAAATTACTGCGCCAAGTCCAATACCAACTCCGGCGATCGCAAGTGCCACACCAAAACCAGCAAGTCCAGCATCTGGATCAGTAGGATCATTAAATGAGTTGCGTTCAAGTAAGAGCGCCATCAAAGTTAATGCAGTAATTCCACCACGCTGAATACCAACGGATAAAATTCCACGAAGTGCATCTGAGTGCGCTCTTAATATTTTAAAACCCTCAAATACCTCTTTATACCCTTTCACCTCAACTGGTGTTTCATGGGCGGTAGGTCCGATTTCAAATTTATTTAATCGATAACAACTTAGTGCTGCAATCAAAAAGCCAAGTGAGGCAACTAAAACTACAACCGCATCTGCATCATCTGCATTTATGTTTTTACTAAGGAGATTTTTAACAGCAATTCCAATACCACCACCAATTACCACCCAGATAGTGCCACCAGTCACTGCCAGGGCGTTTGCAGCAATTAACTCCTCCCGCTTTACTAACAATGGCAATCCAGCAGATAATCCAGCTAGAATTAATCGGTTGACTCCAAATGCAAATAACACAAATAAAGTTAAAACTACTCCAGTAGAGCTGTTGTTTATTAGATATGCCACCATTAAAAGGTTCACCGCTCTTAAGTAATTACAGTTTCTAATGATTCGCTGCCTAGAAAAGCGGTCTAAGAAAGTTCCAACATATGGCCCAATTAATGAGTAGGGCAGTAAGACAACTGCAAAGGCTAACGCCGCCGCCATTGCGTTGGGTGCTCGTTCAGGTGAGAATAAAACAAAACTAGCTAGAGCTGATTGAAACAGCCCATCAGTTAACTGACCGCTCCAACGGATAGTTAGTATCCGATTTAATCTTGAGCCCTTTGCAACTGGCCAAATTCCCATAGGCACAAGCGTAGTAATTAAATTTAGATTAACCTTGGATCTTATGTTAGCCACGATGCGCGCAACCATTGATTACTCATTAAAGCGCCGCCGCACCTTAATCTCACTTTTTCAAGGGGCAGCAAGCGCTATGGACGCCTGCGATGCTGATCCTTATTTAAGGCGGGCGGCAAGACACCATGGTGAATTAACTAATCGCAGTTGCCCAGTTTGTAAGAAGCTAAAGATTGTCGAGCTTAAGTACGCCTTTGGTGATCAACTCGGCCAATACTCAGGTCGGATTAAGAATCAAGATGAATTGATGCAGATGCAAAGTGAGTATGGTGAGTTTCGCGTCTATGTTGTTGAGATTTGCATCAGTTGTCATTGGAATCACCTGGTGGAATCCTTTTTATTAGGTGATGGAAAGTATCGAAAGCCACCACGAAAGCAGCACACCTTATTAGATGATGATTAAGGGTAATCTTGGCGAGTGAGTAATTTTTTAAAAAAACTTCCCCGGCTTGGGGTATTAGCAGTTGGCTTCTCCTTTGTCGCTGGAGTTTTTTTATTTGGATTTGCCTATTTCACAGTTTCAATTCCAGATCCAAATGCCTATGTAAATAGCCAAGCAACCATTATTCAATATGCAGATGGCAGTGAGATTGGCCGGATCGGCTCTGAGAATAGAACTGTTGTCACCTTAGCTGAAATTCCAATACATGTAAGAAATGCGGTAATGGCGGCAGAGGATAGAAGTTTTTATTCAAACCGAGCAATTAGCCCAATTGCATTAGCAGCTGCGGTCTGGGATAACTTAATTACTTTAGGCAAGGGACGCGGTGGTTCAACAATCACCCAGCAGTATGCCAAGACTGCGTTCTTGACCCCAGAAAGATCCATTCAGCGAAAAGTAAAAGAGTTAGTAATCTCTATAAAACTTGAGAATCAGTTCACCAAAGATGAAATCTTTGAAAATTACTTAAATACTATTTACTTTGGCCGTGGCTCATATGGTGTGCAGACCGCATCCCAAGTTTATTTTGGTACTACGGTAGATAAATTAACAATTGCACAAGCTGCAGTCTTAGCCAGTATTTTGCGCAGTCCAGGACTTTATGACCCAGGGTTTAAGGAAGAGAATCTGCCACGGTTAGAAAATAGATTTAAATATGTAATTGATGGATTAGTTGATGAGGGATGGCTGAGTGAGGAAAAAGCTGCAAAGATTAAATTTCCAATAATTAATCCCAGAGTTACCTCTGGCGCCCTGGCTGGACCAAAAGGTTATGTGATCTCTTGGGTGGAGCGAGAGTTAAATCAACTTGGCTTTACCGATGAACAGTTAATGATCGGTGGCTACATTATTAAAACCACATTGGTTAAGAATGCTCAAGAGGCAGCTGTTGCAGCAGTTAGTAAAGAGGCACCAAGTAAAGCGCCAGAGAATCTACATATTGGTTTGGTGGCAGTAAAGCCAGGCACCGGTGAGATTTTGGCGATGTATGGCGGGCAGGATTATTTAAAGTACCAATTCAACGCTGCTACCCAAGGAATTACTTCAGGTGGCTCATCATTTAAAGTTTTCACTTTAGTAGCAGCACTGGAAGAGGGAATTCCACTTTCATCTGTTTGGAATGGTGATACACCAAAGGTTTACGATGATGGAATTGGTAGAGCGTATGTAGTTAATAATTATGGCGAGCAAAGCATGGGTGATATGTCACTGCTCACCGCCATGGAAAAATCTGTTAATACAATCTTTGTGCCACTTGGCATGAAAGCAGGACTTGAAAAAGTGGTAGATGTTGCACGCCGCGCCGGAGTTCCTGACTCAGTTGAGATGATTGCAGCTCCTTCAGTTTCACTTGGTGCTGCCAGCCCACATGTAATTGATTTAGCAAATGCCTACGCTACCTTTGCAGCGCAAGGTGTTTATGCCAAACCATTTATTATCAACGAAGTACAAGGTCCAAATAAGGGCATCTTGTATCAGGGCAGAATTCAAGCCCAAGAGGTATTTAGAAAAGATGTCATGGCAGATCTAACCTACGCCCTAAGCCGAGTAACAACATCAGGAACAGCTGCTGTAGTTGGATCAAGAGTTGATAGACCAACTGCAGGCAAAACTGGAACATCAAATGACAACGCCTCTGCTTGGTTTAATGGTTACACACCAGAGGTAGCAGCATCGGTGGCCTTTTATCGAGATGATGCAACTCAATCTTTAAATGGCATTGGCGGATTAACCTCAGTAACTGGTGGCTCCTTCCCGGCGAGAATCTGGGCAGAGTTTGTAAAAGGTTATTTAAAAAATACGCCAGTGCAAGATTTTCCAGCACCAGCTTATATTGGTGGAACTGAGCCAATTAATCTTATTAATGCCATTCCACAGATGGATCCAGCATTAATTCCACCATCACCCTCACCAACACCTAAGAAAAAGAAGTAACTTTTGCTTACCAAATCGGTAAGTAGATCCTTTGCTGCGGTAGTACTGCTTTGTGCGTTAATCTCATTTTTAAAATTCAACCACTGCCGTAGTAATGATTTCACCTCCCCAGATAATTATGTTCATGCCTGCTACACCGATATTCCTGCGCTATTTTCAGAGCGAGGCTTAAACACCAACACCTTCCCTTACGCATCGCAAACAAACTCAATTGAGTACCCACCTGTAATTGGTATTGGCAACTGGCTCATCTCATTTTTCATTCCCACCGATAATTCCTACAAAACATTTTTTGATATCAATGCAGTAATTATTGTTTTACTCTTTTTGATCACTGCATTTGTAGTCAGAAAAATAAAACCTGAGTATCCATACCTCTTTCCAGCAGCACCCGCTGTAATCGCCAGCTTATTTATTAACTGGGATATCTGGGCGGTAATCACTGCGCTGTTGGCAATTTATTACTTTGATCAGAAAAAATATGAACAAAGTGCCATCGCACTTGGGGTATCAATTGCTACAAAATTCTTCCCCGTGGTATTACTTCTACCAATTGCAATAATTTTTTATCGAAGGCAGCAAATAAAACAATTGGCTAAATACCTTTTCACCTGCTCACTTTTTTGGTCTGCCATAAATCTTCCCATTGCACTTCTCTACTTTGATGGTTGGTGGCGATTTTTCAAATTAAATCTTGAGCGAGGTGAGGATTTTGGCTCTATTTGGTACGCGCTCTCATTACTAGATATTTCAATACCAAAGGTAAATCTAATCTATATAATTATTTCAGTAACTCTCTTTGCCTTATTTGCAAAGTACTTGTGGCAATTAAATCAAACGCCAACCCTGGCACAGGTGGCCTTGTTTGCACTTGTCATCTTTACAACATTTAGCAAGGTTTACTCCCCTCAATATATTTTGTGGTTAACACCACTTGCAGTTATCGCCCTACAAAACTCTAGGCAGTTGATTACTTTTTGGTTTTGGCAAACAACTGAGATTATTTATCATCTTGCAATTTGGCAGTACTTAGCACTTTATGCGGGCGCTGAGTTTGGATTGCCTGCAGGTGGCTACGCCCTTGCCACCTTACTGCGGGTGGCAGGGGTTGGCATTTTTACCTATCAATTACTGCGGGATTTAGCGGTTAAATCCACAGTCAAATAAGTTTAATTTCACCAATATGCCCACTTTGACTACCATTTGCCCTAACACCTGCTGCGGAAATTCCGTAGCCGCTTTAGTCCAGAGGTGGTTTTAAAGATGCGTCGCTATGAACTCATGGTCATATTAGATCCTGATTTAGAAGAGAAGACAGTTGCCCCAAGCCTTGAAACTTATCTAAAGATAATTAAAGAAGGTGGCGGTAAGGTCAATAAGTTAGATATCTGGGGTAAAAGACGGATGTCCTTTGAAATAAACAAAAAGGGCGAAGGAATTTACGCAGTTATCGATATGCAATCTGAGCCAGCACCAGTTAAAGAGTTGGATCGTCAGCTCAATTTAAATGAGTCAGTGCTCCGTACTAAAGTTGTTCGCCCAGAGTAATCCCCAACAAATAACCAACAAGCATCTAAAGTAGAAAAGGGAGAAAAGTAAATGGCAGCAGGAGATACCAATCTGACAATGATTGGAAATTTAGTTAGTGATCCAGAGCTTCGCTTCACACCAAGTGGCGCGGCGGTGGCAAAATTCACCGTAGCATCCACACCTCGTTATTTAGATAAAACTACTAACGAGTGGAAAGATGGCGACAGTCTCTTTTTACAATGCCAAATTTGGCGCCAAGCTGCAGAAAATGTTGCCGAGTCCCTAACCAAGGGAATGCGAGTAATTGTCTCTGGCAGATTAAAGCAACGCTCTTATGAAACCAAAGAGGGTGAAAAGCGAACTGTCTTTGAGGTTGAGGTAGATGAGGTTGGACCTTCACTTCGCAATGCCACCGCTAAGGTAACTAAGGTTGCTAGACAAACTGGCGGCGGTTACACCGCACCAGCAGCCGCAGCCCCAACATCATCAACTGATGATCCATGGTCAGCAGCCCCAGTCGGTGGCGGTTGGTCTACGACACCAAGTGATGACGCACCACCTTTTTAAATCCAAAACAAACCATTCCTGTTTTAAATAACAGGGCCCTAACCTAAGGAGCACCACAGTGGGAGCAAGAAGTAATAAAACGCTTAGAGAAAAAGCTAAGCAATCAAAATCTGCAGCAGCTGCTGCAGCGATGAAGAAATTCAAAAAGAAGCCATGCTCTTTTTGCCGCGACAAGGTGAGCTATATTGATTACAAAGATATCGCCACCCTTCGCAAATACATCACCGATCGAGGCAAGATTCGCAGCCGCCGAATTACCGGTGCTTGTACCCAACACCAACGAGCAGTAGCTGCTGCGGTTAAAAATAGCCGCGAGATGGCGCTTCTGCCTTACACCTCAACTGCTAGATAGGGAGATAATTCAAAATGAAATTAATCCTTACTCGTGAGGTGCCAGGCCTAGGTGGTGCTGGTGATGTTGTAACTGTTAAAGATGGTTACGGTAGAAACTTTTTACTTGCCAGAGGCTCTGCAATTATGTGGACCAAAGGTGGTGAGGGTCAGATTGATGGAATTAAACGCGCTCGCACAGCTCGTGAAATCCGCGACCTTGATCATGCTAAAGAGATTAAAACCAAACTTGAGAAGGCAAACATAATTGTCAAGGTCAAGGTTGGTGCAACTGGTTCTATGTTTGGATCGGTAACAGATAAGGCAATTGTGGCTGCGATCAGAGCTGCTACAACTGAAACTGTTGATCGCCATAAGATCAAGATGGATAAACATATTAAGAAGGTTGGTAAGTACACTGTGAAGATTGCACTTGAATCTCAAGTTGTTGCAAATGTGCCAATTAATGTGGTGGCAGATAAATAATTAAGCCAGAAGTAAAGCCCTCCACTTACCTGGAGGGCTTTTTCTTTCTCTGACCAAATACTGAGATTTAAGAATAAATCTTTCTCCACAGTTACAAATCAATATTTGCGCTCATATATTGAAAAGTAAATTACTTATCCACTATTAACTAGTACTTACCCACAACCTCATCCACTACTTATCCACGCTTTTTATCAACCTCTGCACAGGTATGCGCACAGCTGTAAACCGATCTTTACCTGCGGGGTAGGTGAGGGATTATCTTTGCCTACTAGGCGTAAAACAATTGATTTTTAATACTTATATTAGATTGTCAGCGGCAGATGGGAGGCTTTGAGTATGAGCATTGCAGAGTTTGCCAGCAGTTCAAACCGTGTTAAAAGTGGCGCGGCTGAGTTTGAGCGCACCCCACCACAAGATGTAATTGCCGAGCAATCTGTTTTAGGTGGCATGCTTGTTATCAAAGGATGCAATCGGATCTGTAGTTGAGGTTTTAAGAGAGCGTGATTTCTATCGCCCAGCACATGAATTAATTTATGATGCAATTGTTGATTTATATGGCAGAGGTGAGCCAGCTGATCCAGTAACAGTTGCTGCGGAATTAAGTAAACGGGGTGATTTAGTAAGAGCTGGTGGCGCGCCATACCTACACACACTTATCTCATCAGTTCCAACTGCAGCTAACGCTGGGTACTACGCAAAAATAATTCGTGAACGGGCCATCATGCGCAGGCTGGTTGAAGCCGGCACCAAGATTGTGCAACTTGGTTACACCGATGAGGGTGAAGCAGATGATGCGGTTGATCAAGCCCAAGCTGAAGTTTTTGCAGTTACTGAAAGAAGAGCATCTGAAGATTATGTTCAATTATCACAACTTATGCCACAAGCTTATGATGAGATTGAAAAAATTGCAGCTGGTGTTATGGGACAAGGTATTAAATCTGGATTTAAAGATTTAGATGCACTTACAAATGGTTTCCATCCTGGAAATATGATTGTGTTGGCGGCGCGTCCTGCAGTTGGTAAATCAACTCTGGGATTAGATATTGCTCGACACGCTTCAATTCACAACCGTGAAACCTCAGTTATTTTCTCACTTGAAATGAGTCGATCTGAAATCACTATGAGAATGTTGGCAGCAGAGGCCAGAGTGCCACTTAACAACATTCGCTCTGGCAAGTTAGGTGAAGAGGAGTGGGCAAAGATGGCTCGGCGGATGGGTGAGATCTCAGATGCACCTATGTTTATTGATGATTCTGCCAACCTCTCATTGATGGAGATCCGGGCAAAATCACGCAGACTTAAACAACGACATAATTTGAAGTTAATTATTATCGATTATCTGCAGCTTATGACCAGCGGCAAGCGGGTTGAAAACCGTCAACAAGAGGTCTCTGAGTTCTCTCGCCAATTAAAATTGTTAGCGAAAGAGTTAAATGTGCCAGTAGTTGCTATCTCCCAATTAAACCGATCCCCAGAGCAGCGATCAGATAAGAAGCCGATGCTCTCTGATCTGCGTGAATCAGGTTCGATTGAGCAGGATGCAGATGTGGTGATTTTGCTTCACCGCGAGGATTTGTATGACTCACAAAACAGATCAGGTGAGGCTGATCTAATTGTGGCAAAGCATAGGAATGGACCAACTAGAACAATTATCGTCTCTGCTCAATTACACCTTGCAAGATTTACTGATATGGCTGCTAACTTTGCGCCTAGTGAGAAGTTTATTAAAGATAATTAAATCTTTTTAAGCTCTCCAGTTTTAACATCATAAATACCACCAATAACTTCAATACCTTTTGGCAACATTGGAAATTGCTCGATTCTTACCAAATCAGATTTTAGTGCCGCTACCTGATCAGTAACAGTTCTTATCTCAACACTTCTGGTATCAATCCCACTTTTTTCAAAAATTGTTTTATGTATTTCATCCTCTGTCCCACTTGCCATTCGACAATCAGTATGTGGCATTACCAAGATGCGATCAACATTAAGTAAGGTGGTAGCCAAGATTAAAGTTCTAAGCACATCCTCAGTCACCCTAGCTCCGGCATTTCTTAAGATCTTGGCATCTCCAGCCTTCATGCCAACAATCCGAAGTGGATCAATTCGTGAGTCCATACAGGTAATAATTGCTAAACCTTTTTTAGCCTCACCAGTTAACTCTTGGGATTTAAACCCGTTAATAAACTCAGCATTTGCGGCAAATATGTCATCAAATGAGCTCATTAATTCTTAACCTGTGACCTTGCCTTGTCAGCTAGATAAATGCCAATTAACACCACTGCGCAGCCAATTAGTTGAATAGTAGTAAATGCTTCATTAAGTAACCACCACGCGATTACACCAGCAAATATTGGCTCAATCATGCCAATAACACTACTTGTGCTAGCTGATAATTCTTTGATTCCAGTAACAGTAAGCAGATAAGGGATTACGGTTCCAATCACAACTATCCAAAGAACTAAGGCCCAACCAGGCGCGCTATAACCAGAGAGATTGCCCTCTAAGGAGTAGGTATTAGTTAGATACTCAAATGGGAAATTCCACCAAGGAAGTATTAATGCCCAGAAAATTGCTGCTACGCCAATACCCCAAGTCATTAACGAAAGTGGAGTTCTAGTTTGAGTGAGCCGGTCGGCAGTTAGAAAGTAATAAGCCAGCGCAAAGGCGTCGGCAAAAGCGACAGCTACACCAATTGGGTGAAGAGAAGTTTCACTCCATATTTGTGAGACTAGTACTAATCCAAAAAAGGCGCAGGCGATCCCCACCCACATAATGGGGGAGATATGTTTCTTTTTCACAAACCTTAAATACAAAGCAATCCAAATTGCTGCCGTAAATTCAATAATTAAAGCCACTGAAACATATAAGTATTTAATTGCAAAAAAGTAAAAAGAAGTGACAGCGGAGACACCGATAATTCCAAAGAGAATTAGATCTTTTATCTCATCTCGGCGTGCGTAGAGCTGCCGTTTTCCATTAATGAGTGCAATCGTAAGAAGTATTACCGCAGCTGCAGTGGATCTTATCTGCGTTAATCTGAAGGCATCCATATCGGCTTCACGCAATATTTTTGCAGCAACCCCACCTAGGGCAAATCCCATAGCAGCTGTAATTAATAGGAATTCCCCACGATGTTTCACAGAAAGCACCCTACATTAAAGATATTGCTTTACTTAAATTTAAAAGGCTGCCTCAGCAATACTCATAATCTCACCATTTTCAGATTCAACTACCGCACGCTCAACAGATATATGAGGCAGTACGGATCTAACAAAAAACTTGGCAGAGGCAATTTTGCCATTATAAAACTCGGTATCACGTCCTGCATTTGCAAGTTTGCTTTGCGCGATATCTGCTTGACGAAGAAGTAACCAAGCGATAATTAAATCACCAGTTGCCATCAATAATCTGGAGGTGTTAAGTCCAACTTTGTAAATTTCCGTTGGATTCTCCTGCGACTCCATTGCCACACCAACCATGTGGCCAATCATCGCTTGTACATCTTCTAACGCCCTAAGGAGACTTTTTTTCTCATCAGCTAAATTGCCGCCAGTAGAGGCAAACTTGGCAATCTCTTTACCAATAATTGTGATTGATCTGCCTCGGTCTCTAACAATTTTACGAAAGAAGAAATCTAATCCTTGAATTGCGGTAGTGCCTTCATACAATGTATCGATTTTGGCATCACGTACATACTGCTCAAGAGGCCAATCAGTAGTAAAGCCGGAGCCACCAAAGGTTTGTAATGATTCTGTGCCAAGCAAAGTCCATGATTTTTCACTTCCGTAACCTTTAACAATCGGTAGTAATAGGTCATTAACCAAGTGCAAATCCTCAAGTTTTTCCTTATCTCCACCCTCTGCTTCAGCCAGTGCGAATGCATCTTGGATTGATGCGGTATACAAAACCAACGCCCGCATTCCTTCAGAGTATGACTTTTGTACCATCAATGATCTGCGCACATCAGGGTGCTTAATAATTTCAACTCTAGGGCTTTTCTTGTCTTTAGCAACTGTTAAATCAGGACCCTGCACACGAGTCTTTGCATATGAGAGTGCTTGTTGGTAGCCAGCGCTTAGCGTTGCAATCGCTTTGGTTCCCACCATCATTCGCGCATACTCAATTACCTTAAACATCTGGGCAATACCTTCATGTACCTCACCAAGTAAATATCCAACCGCAGGCTCTTTTTCACCCAAATTCATTTCACAGGTAGTGGAGACATTCAATCCCATTTTATGTTCCAGCTTTGTCACATAAACACCATTACGTTTGCCGAGCTTGCCAGTGTCAAAATCAAACATAAATTTTGGAATCATGTAAAGATCAAGTCCTTTTGTGCCAGCAACACCACCCTCTGGCCGTGCCAAAACAAAGTGAACAATATTTTCAGTTAAATCAGAGTCCCCTGAGGTAATAAATCTTTTTGTACCAGTGATATGCCAGGTGCCATCTGGTTGTTTAACAGCTTTTGATCTACCAGCACCAACATCACTACCAGCATCTGGTTCAGTTAGCATCATGGTGGCGCCCCATTGCTTATCGACCATCAATTTTGCAATTTTCTTTTGTTCGGGTGTGCCAAAAACATAAGCCACATGTGCAAAGGCGGTACCAGAGGCGTAAATATGAATTGCTGGATTTGATCCTAAAACCATCTCCGCAATTGCCCACCTAATTGATGGTGGAACTGATGTGCCACCTAACTCAACCGGTGCATCTATTCGCCACCATTCATTGTCCATAAAGGTTTTATAAGATTTCTTAAATGATTCAGGAAGTTTTGCATCTCCAGTTGCTGGATCAAATTTAACTTTTATTTGATCACCATCTACGAAGGATGCAGCTAAATCATTTTCTGCCATCCGCTTGACCTCTTCTAGCATTCCCATTGCAGTTTCGCGGTCTAAGTCTTTGTAAATCGATTTACCCAAAATGGAGTCGCGCTCTAGTAAATCAAAAAGGCAAAACTCAATATCCCGCAGGTTGGCGATGTAATGTCCCATGGGATAAGCATCCTACTGGTCGGTAACTTAATCAATACCCACCAGTAGGTTTCCGCTGTTAATTTGATAACTTCAAGATAGGGTCAGCGATTGTGCTGCTCAGCGATAAAGATATCAAAGCCCAAATCACCCAAGGCCGGGTAAAGGTTGAACCCTTCACCGAGGCGATGGTGCAGCCATCAAGTGTGGATGTGCGGTTAGATCGTTTTTTTAGAGTTTTTGAAAACCATAAGTACTCGGTAATTGATCCATCAATTGAGCAACCAGATTTAACCCGCGAGGTAGCGGTAGCAACTGATGAGCATTTTATTTTGCATCCAGGTGAGTTTGTATTAGCTAGTACATATGAGGTGATCACTTTGCCAGATGACATCGCCGGGCGTTTAGAGGGAAAATCTTCCCTTGGACGACTAGGACTTCTTACCCACTCCACCGCTGGATTTATTGATCCAGGTTTTTCCGGTCACATCACTTTAGAACTCTCTAATGTTGCGAACTTGCCGGTGAAATTATTTCCCGGAATGAAAATCGGTCAGCTTTGTTTAATTAAATTATCATCCCCAGCTGAGCATCCATACGGCTCGGCAATTTATGGCTCAAGATATCAAGGCCAACGTGGTCCAACGCCATCAAAATCCTGGCTTAACTTTCACAAAAGCAAAATCGAATAACTACTCTTGATTTAAGAAGTGCAATGTGAAGGTGCAACCTTCACCAATCTTTGAATCAACTGATACATAACCACCATGTGCCTTCATTACCGCATCAACAATTGATAAGCCAAGACCGCTTCCTTCGCCAGCATTTCTGACCCGCGATGGATCTGCTCGGTAGAAACGTTCGAAAATCCGTTTTTGATCAGCTAGAGATAAACCAGGGCCGTTATCAGCCACCTTCACATTTGTCTCATTAATAAGTTGATTAACGGTGACAATTATTTTTGTCCCCGCAGGCGTATGTGTTCTAGCATTTGCTAGTAAATTTGAAATAACTTGATAAATTCTTTGGGAATCACCTAAAACAAAAGTTTCATCCGTTGCCAAATTAACCTCAATCACATGATCTGGCCCTGCTACTTTGGCACTAATTACCGCCTCATTAATTACTGTATTTAAATCTACTGGCTCCATCTCAAGCTGCCTTGATTGATCAAGCCGGGCAAGAAGTAATAAATCCTCAACTAATGTGCTCATTCTGATTGATTCTTTTTCTATTCTATTAATTAACTCATTAACTTTTTCTTCACCTACTACCGCACCTTGCCGGTGTAACTCAGCAAATCCCCTAATTGCCGTTAGTGGTGTGCGCAATTCATGTGAAGCATCTGCCACAAATCTTCTTAATTTATTTTCACTCTCTACTCTGACCGCAAATGACTCTTCAATTCGGGCAAGCATGGTGTTAAGTGAGGTGGTTAATCGGCCAACCTCAGTATCTGGTTTTGCCGCTGGTAGTCGAGCGGATAGATCACCCCCAGCAATTGCCTCCGCGGTATCCTCCACCGCTTCAAGTGGTCTAAGCCCAATTGCCACAATCCACCGTGATGCGATGGCAATTATTAATAATGCGAGTAAGCCCAGTATTAAAAATAGGAACCTTAATCGGTTAAGTGTCTGATCAACCTCGGCAAGTGAGTTAGCAACAATCACACTTCCTAATCCAGTTGGCAGCAGCTGCGCTAGCGCCCTTACATCTGGGGTATCGCCTTCACCATCAATAGTAAATGGCAGGTAATTATATTTTTCAACCTCAGCAAGCTTTAAACCAGTAATGGCAAAGTTTTCACCAGCTAACTCACCACCGATTCGGCCAATTAAATTGCCATCTCTATCTAATATGGTTACCGAAATAGAGGTTGGTACACCACTTAATGGCGGCAAGATTTTAAATGGTGAGTCCTCCGGGGCACTTTCTGGTGGGGTAATGCCACTTGATTTTAAACGAGTGAGTGAGGCGTTTGAAATATTAACCAATCCCTTATCAACTTGGGATATTAGGTAGGTACGAAGTGCAGCATTTGCTGCAAAATCTGAGGCGACAATTGCCAGGCTGGCCATTACAACTGAGGCCAAGATAAGTCGGTTACGCAGGCTCCAGAGTGAAAGCGGAGTGCGCACCCGACTTAGCGGTGAATTCATTCCCTAATTGTGATCAATTACTTACTAACTGGCAACCGCAGGCGATATCCAACTCCACGAACTGTGTGAATTAAAGCTGGCTCATAGATATCAATTTTCTTTGCTTAGGTAGGAAACATATGTCTCCACAATCCCCATATCTCCTCTGAAGTCATACTGCCAAACATGATCTAATATCTGTGATTTGCTCACCACACGGTCGGCATTAATCATTAAGTAGCGAAGAAGTAAAAACTCAGTTGGCGAAAGATCAATTAAATTACCAGCTCGTCTGACCTCATGAGTTGCCTCATCTAATTCAAGATCTGCAAATCTAATTTTCTCTTCATCACTTTCAATCTCAGTAACACCAGTTCTGACGAAGCAGGGCGCGAAGACGTGCCACTAACTCCTCAAGTGAGAATGGCTTAGTAACATAATCATCACCACCAATTGTTAGGCCAGCGATCTTGTCTTCAACTGAATCTTTGGCGGTTAAAAACAACACACCAACCTTTTGTCCTTCACTTCTAATCTGTCGGCATACTTCAAAACCATTTTGATCAGGCAACATCACATCAAGAATTAATGCATGTGGTTTAAACTCTTGTGCGATTTGCAGAGCTTGCGATCCAGTGGCGGCGGTTCTCACATCAAAGCCAACAAACTTTAAGCTGGTGGCAATTAACTCACTAATGGAGCTCTCATCATCTACAACGAGAATTCGTTGCACACTCTGATTTACCTCTTGGCTATTACTTACTCGTTCTTTGACAGTTGTCATTTAGCACCACCTCTGAAGGGATAATTATCTATCAACCTGAGGATTTCCTGAGATTTACTTGTGCGTTATCCTGATCTTTTCACGGAGCGCAGCATCACTTGGGCGACATCTAGCACCTCAACTGAGCTCGATTTTGCCACCATGCCATCTGAGACCATCACTCGGCAGAATGGGCAGCCAACCGCCACCTCCTCAGCTCCGGTAGCAATTGCTTCATCAACTCGATTTAAGTTGATGCGCTCGCCAATTTTTTCCTCCATCCACATCCGCCCGCCTCCTGCGCCACAACAAAATGATCGCTCCTTATTTCTAGGCATCTCAGTAACTGCAACACCAGCAGATTCCAACAACTCCCGTGGTGGTTCATATATTTGGTTGTGCCGGCCAAGATAACAAGGATCATGATAGGTAATCTTCTTAGCATCCTCTTTTGCAGGTGCTATTGGTTTTAACCTTCCCTCTTTTACTAATTGATTTAGCAGCTGTGTGTGATGCACCATCTGTAATTCAAAACCTTGTTGTTTGTAATCACGACCAATAGTTGTGAAGCAGTGCGGGCAGGTGACTACAACTTTTTTCACTCCCCGAGTACCAAAGGTCTCTTGCAAGGTTTCAATATTTTCTCTAGATAAAATCTGATATAAAAACTCATTACCACTTCTTCTTGCTGGGTCCCCGGTGCAGGTCTCACGCTTTCCCAATACACCAAATGAAACTCCTGACATATACAAAAGTTCAGCAACTGCTTTTGTGGTTTTCTTAGCTCGCTCTTCATACGCGCCAGCGCAACCAACCCAAAATAAGTACTCAATATCTTCTGGTATCACTGAATCAATTACAGTAATTGGAAAATCAACCTCTTTAATCCAAGCATCACGATCTGATTCTATTGGCACCCCAGGGATTTCCTGCCTTTTCTAGATTTCTAAAGGTATTTCCTAACTCAGTTGGAAACTCAGATTCAACTAAAACTTGAAACCTTCGCATATTAACGATGTGATCAACATGTTCAATATCAACTGGGCACTCCTCAACACAAGCACCGCAGGTTGTGCAGGACCACAAAACATCTAATGAGATTGCATTCTCATGAGCATTACCAACAATCTTGGTGGCAGCAGCAGCTTCAGTACCCACTTTGGCTAATGCGTGATCTCGCATCGCCATGATTAAAAGCTTGGGAGATAGCGGTTTATCAGTGTGCCAGGCAGGGCATTGGGATTGGCACCGGCCGCACTCGGTGCAGGTAGACATATCAAGAAGGCCTTTCCAAGATATATCAGCGGCGCTTCCAATACCAAATACATCATCCTCTTTTGGATCCTCAAAATTAATCTCTTTGCCATGGGAAAGCATTACCGGCAAGGGCCCAAGTGCATTCACTTTGCCAGGTGTTCGCTTAAAGTAGATATTAAAGAAAGCTAAAAACCTATGCCAAGCAATACCCATGTTGAGATTTAAGCCGACCACAATGAACCAAGCCATCGAAACCACTATCTTGGTAAATGCAATTATTTGGATTAAGTTTTCAACTTGAGTAGCAGAGTACTTACTAAAGAATAAAACGGCAGGATATGAGATTGCATAATGCCAACTCCAATCTGACTTATTTAGTAGCGCACCCTCTAAGCCACGAAGTGCGATTACACAAAAAACTATTGCTACAATTGTTGCCTCTACATAATAAGCTTTCCAACTGCCAGAACCGTAAAATCTTGATGATCTACCTGGTTTAACAACTCTAGTTACTTGTCGAATTCCAATTAAGGTTACAATTCCAATACCAGTTAAGGCAGCAATTAGTTCAGCAAAAAATTCATATCCCACAAAATGGCCAATAATTGGCAAGCTCCAGCTGGGATTTAGTAATTGACCGTAGGCTGTGATTAATGTGCCAAGCAGTGCAAAAAATCCCACCATTACAAACCAGTGAGCAATCCCAGTGGCGGTGAAGTTAAGCATCTTGGTGTGGGATAAAACCTCAACAAACATATTTTTTAATCGTTTACCTTTTTGATCAAAACGTGAGGGATCACTTTGACCTGCTGATATTTTTTTATATAGCTGAAAAACCCTAAAAGAAAATATGCCAACCGCGATAATCGTTAAAAGGTAGGCTGATAAAGATAACATTGACTGAGTATATTCATTTTTTGACTTTATGTAATCAGCTATATATTCGGCTATGAATTTACTTAAACATCCTTACCAGGGAAATTTTGAAAGAAAGTGGTGTCACTTTGCCCTTTGTCGTCAATGTAAATATCTCCTGCAGGTTTTCCTAAAAATAATTGGTGGTATTTAACCCCCCATTTTTCCAATTGCAAGAGGGTAAATTCACGCCACTTCTCACCCGCAATTTTAGAGTTATTCTCATTTGAGCCCATGCCTCGTGCTGTTTGAAAAATAACAGTGTTTCCGGAATCATATAAATTATTAACAATATCAATTCTTGCTTTATTTGGTTCAGCCTTTTCATATTCACCAAACGTATTAGAACAAATTGTACCGTCTATATCAAATACGTAAATTGTCATATTTAATTTTTAATTATGTAAGTAATAAACAATTCAAATATCACTTTAGACCGAAATGAACAGATTGAATTATGTCGTCAACTGCAATTGACTTTTCATTTGCAAACCAATTTAAACTTATAGCGCCCGCTAAATTTCCTAAATAACCAAGAACAATCAAATCATCAATTGCAAGGCTAAATAAAGATAAAATAGCAAATAACGCATCCCCAGCACCAGTCCTATCTACAACTTTCCCATCATGAAAGGATGGAACTCGTACGACTTCATTGCCGTTTGTAATCACCAAACCTGCAGAACCATCAGTTATGGCCAATATTTTTGCGTTCATTTTACTGTGAATAATTCTTGCTGCGTTTTCAAGATCGACACCTTTTTGTTTTAATTCTAGCTCCACTTCTTCACCGTTCATTACTATCAAAGATGCAGATTGATATTTACCAACATTACTAAAACCTTTATTTCCTGCATTTCTTTGAACATTGAGCGCAATATTATTGAAATTAGTAGTGATATATTTTCTCATATCCGGGGTTATTAAGCCATGTCCGAAGTCAAGCACAACAAGTAAGTCACAATCTTTGCTTGCAGAATCAAGCGATTTTAAAAGCACACTTTCGTTTTCTTTTGACACGTATTCGTCATTCATTTGATATTTTTCAAACATAAATGTATTAGTCTTGAAATTAATATATCGAGTTTTCCGAATATTAGTATATTTCTTATCAATTAAAATATCCCCTATTTTGTTTTCGGGTATTTGAGAATTCTGAATACTTATTACTTTGATATTATCCCTGTTAATAAATGTATGAAAAGTTTTTACCAATGGCGCTATGCCACCTAAAAATTCTTTTCGATGTAACTCTCTCTCTGCAACCAAGGGGTGTTTACCTGATTTTCCAAGGCTTTCAGTAAAAATGTATTCATCTTGTATAATTTCACCAACAACTGTGATTTTTTTCAGTTTAATTCTATTAATTATCTCCTGAATTGGATTTTCAAGCATGAATTTTTTGACATGGTTAATAACCTCTAATTGATCTTCAGACATTTTATTGAGTAAGTTTATTATTGACGAAGAACTTTTTAATTCGGCTTTTGTGAGGTATAACTGTCCACCAAAGGAAACTACAACACGTTTTTCTTCATCCAGATTTCCAGCTATATCGTTTTTTAGTGAATTAGTTCCGTAATCTTTGCCTTTAAAATAGTAATTTGGTTTTAGGATTTTTATAATTTCTATCGCGGATGGAAACTCTGATTCAATGACATAATCGATATATTCGACGCCAGCCAGAGTTTTAATCCTATCTCCAATTTTATTCACTGGTCGACCTGGGCCTTTGTTGACATATTTATCAGTAGTTACACTAACAACTAAAATATCTACCAAATTTGAAGCTTCTTGGAAGTGGTCTATATGCCCGGAATGAATTACATCAAAAACTCCATGGCAAAGTCCGATGGATTTACTTGGATTATTACTCTTAATTTCTTGGATTAAATTCTGTAAACTATGGATTTTATTTGCGATAGGCCTTTTCATTTAGTGGCCCATCCAACTAACTTATCAATGTATTCTGGAGAATAACTAGAATTTTCAGCCAATCTCAGATAACTATTCTCTGGAAAATTTACCTTAACAATTTCCTGCATCTTACTTGGGATGAGGTACCCACAATCCTTCATGTATCTTTCTAAAACTTGCAGTATAAATTCTTTGTCATTTTCTATACTAATTAAATAATCATCTTTATTTAATTCAAAGTTTTTAGTAGACTTATTCTTCCATCTAAAAAATAATTCCGCGAAAATTTCATTCACATCTAGCATCTCGGCTCCTGTAGAATTGTAAATCCATTTCCTAGGTAAAGATTCTACATTGTACTGAAGTTGACTTGAGGGAGTGGCATTAACCATGAGTCCTGGCTTATTAAAGGCACTCACGAGTGACCAGACGCCACCTTGATCTCCGAATATGAATTTGCAGTTTTGAATGGCAAACAATTCAAATAGTTTCTGATCTCGAACAGTTATATCAGAATTATTCAGCTTGCTCTTAAACAAATATTCCCTTTGTTTTGCTAAATCATAAAAATATTTTCTATCTCCAATCAGAGCTACCTTAAAACCTTTGGAATGAAATAAATCAACAGCATCGAAATAGTAATCAGCTTTCGAGTGGTAAGGGGCATCTCCTCGCCGTATGGCTAAACAAACGAAATCTTCACCTAGCAATCTACTTTGTATAATTTTAAGTAAGCTTCCGTTGCATTCACCATAAAGTGAGGAGGTGTCGATAGTAGGGCTTCTCATTAAGAAAGGAAGATAACCTGCTGCATGATGATGATTTTCAGCAGCCATAAAACTTTTTGTTATTGAATTAACGATTAGCTTAGCATCTTCAATATTTGTATTTAAATTTTCACTAATGATATTCGGGAGCACATTCTCTGCTAATTGCCTGTTATTATCATGAATTGTGCAGTTATTTTTATTAAAAACAACCAAAAAAATCTTTAAAAATATCTTGGTTAGGGGATGCATATACTTCCAATTATGTTTCCTCAAAAACATTGATGAGAAATATATCCCTAGAAGATTTTTCTTTAAACACATGTCAAAAAACCTATTTCGCTCTGTTCCGGGCTTTTGATTAAATTCTGTCCCAAGTGAAATTACTAAACTCCCGGGACCATAATTTTCAATAAATAAAATAGAGTCCGACACCGAGTGGCCAAAACCCTGTGAGTTTATAAAGATATTGTCTGCTTTTTTGATTATGTTTATATTTGACAATAATTTTTTTAATATTGTCAATGATCCAGAGCAATATTGCAATACTAAATAAATTTTTAATTTCATTTAGGCATTTAATGCTAAATAATGACAAACTGACATATGCGCATCCTCAACAGGCCCATATTCACCTTCTTCGGTTAACACTAAACAAAAATTTTTAGAAATTGTTTTTAACATTCCACCACTAAACCCAAGCAAGGAAGATGTGGTGGCACCTATTTCATTTGCAAATTTCACTGCGTTAACCAAATTGGAAGAATTGCCTGAAGCAGAAATACTAAAAACTAAATCTTTTTTTTCCAGTCTATTCAATAACTGAGTTTTAAAAATATCATCAAATGATTCATCATTACCAATTGCGGTAATAGTCGCAATACTGTCTACAAGTGAAATTGCCTTTATTTTTACTCCTCTACGCATAGTAATAATCGTTAAATCGTTAACAAAGTGTGAAGCAGTTGAAGCGCTTCCTCCATTGCCTAAAACATATATTGTTCCATTGTTTAGAGAAGCATTTTTGATTGATTCAAGTAACTTATTCACTTCTAAAGGGTTTATTAATGAAAGAACTTCAGACATTCTGTTAGAATAACTTGTGAATGTGCTTTCGTTTTTTTGCATATGAAATTCTATTGTATAAATCAATTCAGGGGGTAATTTTTGAAAAAGTGTTTAATAATTGGCGGGGGATTCGCAGGTTGTTCAATGGCACATCAACTTCAACTTCAAGGTAATTGGGACGTAACAATTATTGAGGCTGGCCCAGCCTTAGGTGCAGGAGTACGAACTCATTGGTGGGGAGGCCACCCATATACTTTTGGACCAAGGCATTTTTTAACCAAAAACGAAGTTGTATATAATTATTTAAACACACACCTACCTTTAAGACTTTGTTCTGAGCACGAGTTTATATCTTTCGTTGAATCCGACTCTAGTTTTTATAATTTTCCTATAAATACAAGTGATATACCTAAAATGCCACAGTCAAAAGTTATTAATCAGGAGCTCAAATTAATCCGAGGCCAAGTTAAGTCTGCAAATTTGGAAGAATATTGGATAAATTCTGTTGGTCCAACACTTTATTCAAAATTTATCGAAACATATTCAAAGAAAATGTGGCAGGTTGAATCTAATACCGAGCTAGACACATTTGAATGGTCCCCAAAAGGCACACCCTTAAAATCTGGGCCGCGAGCAGCATGGGATACAGCAATATCGGCTTACCCCTGGGCAAGTAATGGTTATAACGATTATTTTGAAATTGCAACAGCTGGGGCAAACGTTATTCTCTCGACTCGTATAGAAAAATATGAGATCGAAAAGAAGCAAGTTTTTTTCGGTGGGCAATGGCAAAAATACGATTTAATCGTAAGCACTATATCACCTGATCAGTTATTTGATTATTCATATGGAGAATTACCGTTTGTTGGACGTGATATATACAAGTTTGTTCTTCCAGTAGAAAATGCATTTCCTGAAAATGTTTATTTCGTTTATTACGTGAATAACGAACCATTTACGCGCATAGTGGAATACAAGAAATTTACACTACATAAATCCGCATCAACATTATTAGCATTAGAGATACCATCACGAAATGGTAAGCACTATCCACTTCCTATTCGAAAATGGCAGACAGTGGCCGACAGTTACCTAAATGCACTTCCAGAGGGAGTGTTTTCAATCGGAAGAGCTGGTTCTTACAGATATGAAGTTGATATTGATGATTGCATAGAACAATCAATGGATGTAGCTTCAAAAATTTGATAATGCACTTTTTAAGTCGAAAAAAAAGAGTAATCCCCGTTATAACCAACTTCATCGAATAAAATTTTCCATTCCTCAATCGGTAAAATAGTGTTAGCAACTAAGTTCCATCTTTCTAATCTATTTCTTTCAGATTCATTCCTGTATCCATTAACTTTAATATAATATTTTCCATTTCCAACTCGCATCATTTCCAATAAACTTTTTTTTACTCCCTCCTTGTCTAAATTATGTATTGTGGCAATTGAAATAACTAAGTCAAAGTAATGATCAGGATAGGGAAGATCATCACACGACCCAATTTTAATATTATCTTTTACTTCAACCATTGCATTTTCGTAGCAGTATTCAGAAATGTCGATTCCATATATTTCAGCACCAGGTAAAGCGTCTTTAAAGTCTTTCATCATAAAACCTTTTCCGCACCCAATATCAAGAATTTTTGCATCTGATTTCAATTCATATTGATCGATAAAATCTCTCACTACATTAGTGAAATACTTGGGGTTATAGTAGTAACCGCCTAGTCCGAGCCTCCTTGGTCCATCAAAATAATCCTGGCCAAACTTTTTAGCGATTAGTCTATCTTCTTTAGTAACTTCTTCACGGATACTTAATAAATTTGATCTATCTGTTTCAGGGTAACTGCGCATCATATCGATCTCAGCCATTTTCTATCGCCTTTCTAATTCTTTGCTCTAAATTAATTGTATTCATAAACAAATCCTCAAGCAAATTTTCTTGCGATCCAACTTCTGTTATAAACCTATGCGGTACAGAGATGCTTTCAACTTTTGCTCCGAGATTAAATCTATTCACTACATTTAGAACTTTATCAAACATGCCACCAACGCCGTAATGTTCCTCAATAGTAATTATTAAAACACTTTTTTTCACTTGTTCAGAGAATTCATCTAATGGAAATGGTTTAATTTGTTCAATCACTCCAAAAGTAATTAAGTCAGGCAAATTTATTTCATTTATGGCATCTTCAACAAACTTAGAAATTGCTCCATGCGATAAAATAAAAATTTTTCTATATGGATTCCTAATTCTAATTGGTTCCCATTTTGCAAGAGAGATATTGTCAAAACTTAAGTTGCTTTCTCCATTTTTCCCAAGCCTTAGATATGCCGGTCCGGAACCACCATTTATAGCTTCATCTAAACTTTTACCAACCATTACTGGTGAACTTGGGGTATAGATCCTCATTTCTGGCAAGGTTGACATCACGCCAATGTCCTCTAGCGCATGGTGCGTTGGACCTAGAGCCCCATAGCTAAGCCCAGCACCCACTCCAACTAAAAGTGCGTCTCTTCGGTTAATACATAAATCATTTCTAATTTGTTCAAATGGCCTGTAAAGGAGAAACGGAATGATTGTATAAAAAATTGGGAAGAAACCTTCCTTAGCTAGACCAGACACGACTCCAATTGAATTTTGTTCAGCTATACCGAGGTTAAAATATCTTTTTGGGAATTCCTTCTTGAAATTTTCAAATACTCCAAATCCAATATCACCAACTAGTAATACTATCTTTTCATTTTCTCTTGCAATCTCAGTGAGCTTGGCAACAAATGCATTTCTCATTTCAATTAAGTTCTGCCAAAGCATTTATTAATTCTGAATCACTAGGCGCTCTATAGTGCCACATGGGAGTATTCTCCATAAAAGAAACACCCTTGCCTTTAACAGTGTTAGCAACAACAATGACCGGTTTTTCATATTTTGGCTGAGTTGTAAGAGCTACAAAAATTTCTTCAAAGTTATGCCCATCTATCTCTCTAACTTCGAAATTAAAGCTAGCGAATTTTTCAGCAAGCGGTTCTATAGAGAGAATGTTCTTAGTGAGATCGAGCGACTCCATTTTATTGTTATCGACAATTATAACTAAGTTCTTAAGATTTTGTTGTGCCGTAAACAAAAGAGTTTCCCAAACAGAGCCTTCATTGCATTCTCCGTCACCAACTACGCAAAAAACTTTCCAGTTTTTACCTGAAATTTTGGCTGCTAACGCCATACCAGCCGCGCATGAAATGCCATGTCCTAGAGAGCCAGTAGTCATTTCGATCGCTGGAATTTCAAAATGCTCTGCGTGGCCAGCAAGCCTTGAACCCTTTAATGTGTAGTTATCTAATTCACCTGGTTCCAAAAACCCAATCTCTTCTAGAACAGCGTACAAGGCCAAACTACAGTGACCTTTGCTTAGAATAAACCGATCTCTTTCTTCCCATTTTGGATTTTCTAAA
Organism: Candidatus Nanopelagicus sp.; assembly: GCA_964203335.1. Lineage (GTDB taxonomy): Bacteria > Actinomycetota > Actinomycetes > Nanopelagicales > Nanopelagicaceae > Nanopelagicus. The sequence goes on along the minus strand of CAXNKX010000004.1, from coordinate 10,107 downwards.
TCTATATTCAAAATATTTTTGTAAAGAGTTAAAATAATATCTAATGCACTAAATGAGCCCCCAATATGCCCGCCTTTTCCTGAGGCAACTTTTAGAATTCTCCGCCGTAAATTTTTTGAAGTTAACTCTAAAGATTGAATTTGTTCTTCTCCAAATAAGCTGGAGCTATTTCGATCAGTTTTCAAATGATTTTAACCAATTAACGTTGTAATGGATAGGATTGTCAATTAATCTGCCAGAGTTATAGGCCTGAACGATGTCTGTTATCGCATCCACCACTTTGTACTTAGGAGTAAAACCAAGTCCTAGTAGTTTGTCACTGTTTAATCTGTATGACCTTGGATCATTACTCTTCACTACTTTTATTGGCGCACCAGTTATTTTATTAAGCTGATGGCCTAGATCCATTATTGAGATATTTTCAAATCCAACGTTATAAACACCCTCATGACTATTATTTAGAAAAAATTCATAGGCACTAATAAGATCTTTCATATGTACGTGAGGCCTAATTTGATCTCCGCCAAATACTGTTATCTCACCTTTGTCAAGGGCAGAAAACGTAAGAGCATTTACTGCTAAATCCAAACGTTGACGATCAGATATTCCAGCAACAGTTGCAGGTCGTAGAATAACAATCCTGAGTTTATCTGAAAAAGACAGAGCAATACGTTCCTTTATCATTTTGACTTTGTTGTATACAGAAATTGGAATTGGTAGAACCACCTCGGTCACTTTTGGTTCATCACTAATTCCATAAACACTTCCGGAAGATGCCAATATAAAATTCTTAACATTGTTCGATATTGCCCAATTAATTACCTTTAGAGTTCCAAGGCATCCTATCTCCCACGAAAGTTCAGGACTTAATTCGGCGCTGGGATCATTTGCGACTGAAGCTAAATGGATTATGGCATCAGGCTTTTCTGTATTTAAAGGAATGTTAAATTCTCTAATATCAATTTTGTATTTAGTCAGGTTCGGGATGGTTTTCAAGATTATCACCAAACCAAAAAGTATCAACCACTTGAACTTGATAACCTTTGGAGAGTAAGGACTTTGTAAGTTCCGTCCCAATATACCCACCACCACCAGTAATTAAAACTCTCACTATAAGAGAATATCATGATTTACAAGTAATACTTATAAATTACTTTTATTATACGCAAACCTTGTTTAAATCCAAGCGTTTAAACCGGCGCTATCTAAATGACGCTAAACAATTTTTAGCTTTCATTGAGCACCCCATCCAAAAGGCTTGTTTATTTATTCTTCAGAATAACTTGAATTTACGGCAAGTTTCAAAAAATTGTTTTCGGGGAAATTGACCTTAACAATCTTTTCCATCCTATTTGGAGCTTTGTAGACAGAATTTTTTATATACCTCTTAAGAACTTTTAAATAAAATCTTTATCATTCTTAATACTAAGTAAATGACTGGATTCTTCAGATTTAATTTCAGTGTTAAAACCAAGATTACGGAAAGTAATTGGCACGAATGCTCTGGCTAATAAATTCGGTGTCAGTGATAAAGTTTCATTTTCAACTTGACGATAGTTTTGAATGAAATCTGCAACATTCATTTAAACGGGCTAATCAATACCAGCGGGTGGCTAGTGAAAAGCCGATACCCACAAAGCCAAAACCAACCAACATATTCCAAGCTCCAATGCCTGGGATTGGGTAGTTAGTGCCAGAGATATAGAAAATTACAATCCAAATAAGCCCCAAGATGAAGTTGGCGACCATAACTGGGGCAAGCCAGCTTGGGCTCTCTAACTTCTCATCCTCAGCAGCAAACTGCTCAACGGCTGGGGCAACCTTCTTTTGCTTGCGGACCTTATCGCGCACTTTTGACTTCGGCATGGCAGCAGATTACTACACAATTAGCCTATGAGCACCACCTCTCGCAAAATCCTAGTTATTGATAACTACGACTCATTTGTTTTTAACCTAGTTCAGTATCTACAGCAATTAGGAGCCCAATGCACTGTGGTGCGAAATGATGAGATCAAAGTGAGTGAGGCAGATAAATATGACGGGGTATTAATCTCCCCCGGTCCTGGCACACCGCAAGGTGCTGGCATAAGTGTTGAACTGGTTAAGTACTGCGCAGAAAAAAAGATTCCACTTCTTGGCGTATGCCTTGGTCATCAAGCAATTGGTGTTGCATATGGCGCAACTGTTTCCAGGGCGCCAGAGTTATTACATGGCAAAACATCTGTTGTTACCCATAAAAATAAATCAGTATTAGAAAATATCCCATCCCCATTTACTGCAACTCGATACCACTCACTGGCAATTGAAAAAGACACTTTGCCAGATTCTCTTGAGATAACTGGTTCAACCGAGTCAGGAGTTGTAATGGCGGTGCAACATAAAACATTACCAATTTGTGGAGTGCAGTTTCATCCAGAGTCAGTCTTAACTGAACATGGTTATCAGATGATTGGCAATTGGCTTGAAATCTGTGGTGATAAGGGCGCTCGCGCAAGATCTGAAGGATTATCTCCAGTTGTAATTAAAGCTTAATTTTTATTAATTGTAATTGTCACAGTACTGCCAATAGTTTTAGTAGCACCAGCCTCTGGAGCTTGAGCAAGAATCTCACCAACTGTCTTACTTGGATCAAAGGCTGTGATCTCTCGTATTAAAAATCCAGCTTGGGTTAATACAGTTTTAGCGCCAATCTCATTTAATCCAACTAAGGATGGTACCTGCACATTTCCACTTGCAATCTCAAGGGTCACACCACTTCCTGCAGTAATAGTTGTGCCTGGGATTGGATTAATACTTATTACAACACCAGGTGCTTGATCTGAATCAACTGCAATAGTTTGGGCGATAAGCAAACCTGCTGAGGTTAATTTATATCTTGCCTCTTCAAGTGATAAACCAATTAAACCAACAGGGACTGTGGTGTTTCCGGGCCCTTCTGAAATAGTTAAGGTGACGCTACTTCCAGCTACCGCATCTGAGGTGGCAAGTGGTAATTGCGATGCAACGCGATTGATTGGAATTTTTGCATTTGGTGCTGCCTCGATATTGATATTGAAGTTTTTAAGTAACGCCCTTGCTTCATCCTCCGTCAGGCCAACCACATTTGGCACTTTTATTGTGGCACCATCTGGTGCGGTAGAAAGATAACCAAATGCAATTAAACTCAACAGTGAGATTAGTAAGACTGATCTTGTAATTAATTTGCGACGAGGAATTACTTTCTTAATCTTGGTGGTAACTGGCTCACCTTTTATTACATGCTCTAAATCTGCCAACATTGCCTTTGCATCTTGGTATCTGTGAGCAGGATCCTTCGCTAATACAACCTCAAGCATGCGATCAATATTTATATCTAACCCTGGTTTAATTTGTGAGGCAGGTGTTATTTGGGCAGATACATGTTGGTAGGCCACTGATACGGGTGTGTCACCGGTGAATGGTGGTCTGCCAGTTAGTAATTCATACATCACACAACCTAATGAGTAAAGATCACTTCTGCCATCTGCCATCTCACCAGTTGCTTGTTCAGGGGATAGGTATTGCGCAGTACCAACCACATTCCAAGTGCTTGTCATCGTTGCGCCAATATCACCAGTTGCTCTTGCAATGCCAAAATCCATCACCTTGATATCACCAGAATCTGTAATCATAATATTTCCAGGCTTTACATCTCGGTGCACGATTGACTTACTGTGTGAGTAATCAAGTGCTTGCAGAATTCCTTTAATTATTTCAAGGCTGCGCTGTGATGAAATTTGTTCATCCAACATTAATTGTCTAAGTGTTATCCCGCTGACCAACTCCATCACAATATAAGGGGAGTCATTTTCCTCACCAGAGTCATATACCGCCACAATTCCAGGATGATTTAAACCACCAGCAGCTAACGCCTCTTTTCTAAATCTGGCGACAAAGGCTGGATCCTTTGCTAAATCACGGCGCAAAACTTTTATTGCCACATCCCGATCTAATCTTGTGTCTTTTCCAAGATAAACATCAGCCATACCGCCGGTGCCAATCATTTGACCAACGGTGTACCGTCCGTTGGATAATTTATTGATCTCACTATTCATTTGCTGCGCCTAGCTTTTTGACTCAAATCATCTTGCTCACCTTGAATTATTTCACTCCAAATGATTGTGATGTTATCGGGTGCACCCTTTGATAAAACCTCAGTGATTAAAGCTGCTGCCACCTTGCTGTCTTCACTTGCTTCAATTATTTTACTGATCTCATAATTTGATAAAACATTTGTCAATCCATCACTACAAAGAAGAAATTTGTCTCCCTTTTTTATCTCATAACTGACCAATACTGGATCAAGACCTGAGTCCCCCATTAATGCTTGGGTTAGTAATGAACGCTGCGGATGATCAAATACCTCCTCCGGTGTAAGCCTTCCTTGATCTAGTAACTCTTGCATCACAGTGTGGTCATAACTTAATTGTTCAAGTTTTTTATCTCGGTAGCGATAACAACGCGAATCACCAATATGCAGTAATTCAATGTTTTTATCTAAAATGCTTAATGCAGTTAAGGTTGTGCCCATGCCAGATAAATCTGGTTGCAACTTACTTTTTTCTAGTATTTGTCGATCAATATCGTAGGTAATATTTAAAAATAAATCTTCCCGGGAAACTAGTTCAAGTTTTAGATCAGAAATTACTGGCAGTAGTTGCTCTAAGGCGTTAATTGCAATAGCAGATGCCACCTCACCGCCCGCGTGACCACCCATACCATCGGCTACTGCAATTAAATTGCGGCAAACAATGGCTGAATCTTCATTGCCACCTCTGACCAAACCAAGATCTGTCTGCGCAAAGGAGTTAAACTGCCATTTCATAGAGCCAATCTCACCACAGATTTGAGTTTGATAATGAAGGAGTGGCCCAACAAATGCTGATCTACGCCCACCGTGGTGCCAGCGGTGAATTTCCTGAAGGCACAGAGGCTGCCTATTTAGCAGCTATTTCACAAGCAGCTGATGGATTTGAGTGCGATGTGCGACTGACAAAAGATAATCAAATAATTTGCTATCACGACAGCAACACCAGCAGGCTATCTGGTAAATCATTTGAGATTGCAAAAACTACCTACCAAGATTTAAAGCTGGCTATTAATCCATATCGGTTAGATCAACTACTGGATTTGGCAATAAGCAGTAGCAAAGATCTAGTAATTGAATCAAAGCACCCAGTGCCAAGTGGTGGATTAATTGAAAAAAAGATTCATAAATTGTTGGGTGAAAACAGTAGAAAAATACAAGAGAGTAAAATTAGGGTTTTTTTAATCTCTTTTTCATACCTTGCCACCCTTAGAAATAAACGAAGTGGGTTTAGTAGCGGATTTTTAATCCAGCATAAAATATTTTCTTATCTAAATCCCACATCAATTGTTGCCGCAAATATTGAATTGATCCGTAGTGAGCCATCTTTTGTAGCTAATCAAATTAAGAAAGGAAGGAAGGTAATGGCTTGGACTGTTAATGAGCCAGAGGATCTAAAACTCTGTCAGGATCTTGGAGTTTATGCGGTCATGACAGATTACCCAGCACGGGTGCGAGCATCACTCGGCTACTCTTAACCCATGTCAATCAAGTACGCCTATCTTGGTCCTGCTGGAACATTTACAGAAGCAGCGTTAATAAAAATCTCAGAAAAAAATGATCAGTTAATTGCTTATGCAAATGTCACTGCTGCGCTTAATGCAGTAAGAGTTGGTGAGTGCCAAAAAGCTTTGGTCCCAATTGAAAACTCAGTAGAGGGTGTAGTAGCAAGGACCTTAGATGAGTTAGCAATTGGTGATCCATTAGTAATAACAGCTGAGACAACTTTGCCAGTCTCCTTCTCACTTATGAGCCTAGATAAAACTGACCCAAAGGAGATCAAATCAATTGCCACCCACCCACACGCTGAAGCACAATGTCGAAGTTATATTGCAAAAAACTTTCCAAACGCGCAACTTATCGAAACCCCATCCACTGCTGCAGCAGCTAAGGGATTAAGTAAAGGTGATTACGACGCCGCAATTGCAGCGCCGATCGCAGCAAAAAATTATGGTTTAAAAGTTTTAGCGCAAGACATTGGCGATAGGCAAGGATGCGGTAACTAGATTTGTTGTAGTAGAAAAACCAGGTCAGACACCAGCTGGTGACAGGTAAGGATCGGACATCACTGGCGGTTTTTATTGATATCGATCATGCTGGAGCTTTACTTGAGATATTAAATGAGTTTGCAAAACACCAAATCAATTTAACTTTTATTCAGAGCCGGCCAACTGGTATTGAACTGGGCCATTATCACTTCATCATTGATGCTCGAAGGACATATCGATGAATCCAGGTATATCTGCTGTTTTAGTAGGGCTTAAGCAAATTTGTGATGATATTCGTTTTCTAGGTTCCTATCCCCAAGCAAAGTAATCGGTAGGCTACTTTCATATGATCGATCTAAAAGCACTTCGCGAGAATCCAGAGGCCTTTAAAGCCTCACAAAAAGCGCGGGGTGAAGATGCTGGCATAGTTGATAAATTACTAAAAGCAGATGATGTGCGTCAGGGAAGCAATTGCAGAGTTTGAAAAATTGCGAGCTGAACAAAACACATTATCTAAATCAGTGGGCGCAGCCAAGTGGCGAGTGAAAAGGAAAAGCTTATTAGAGAGTGCTAAAAAGCTAGCGACATCGGTAAAGGCGGCGGATGCAAAGCGAGCGGATGCTGAAGTTGATGCACAATAAAGCTGGCCTGCTAATAGCAAATTTAATTGATCCAGCAGCACCTATGGGTGGTGAGGCAGATTTTAAAGTTATTGGAAACTGTTGGAAAGCCTCGCGATTTCAAGGCGGAGGGGTTTGAACCGAGGGATCATGTTGAGATCGGTAAAGTAATAAAAGCAATTGATATTGAACGTGGTGCAAAGGTTTCAGGTGCTCGCTCCTATTATTTAACTGGTCCAGGTGCCCTACTTGAGCTGGCGTTAGTAAATTATGCAATCTCATTAGCGGTTAAATCTGGCTTTACACCAATGATTCCACCAGTTTTAGTAAAACCGGAGGCGATGGAAGGAACTGGATTTTTAGGACAAGCCGCCGAAAATGTTTATCATTTAAAAGAGGATGAGTTATATCTTGCTAGGCACATCTGAGGTGGCACTGGCAGCATTTCATATGGATGAGATTTTAGATCAACTACCGATTAGATACGCCGGCTACTCACCATGTTTTAGAAGAGAAGCGGGCAGTTATGGAAAAGATACTCGCGGCATTATTCGGGTTCACCAATTTGAGAAGGTTGAGATGTTCACATTTTGTAAACCAGAGGATGCACAAGATGAGCATAAGAAATTACTTGCCTGGGAGAAAGAGTTCTTTAATTCACTTGAAATCCCATATCGTGTCATTGATGTGGCAAGTGGTGATTTAGGAGCAAGTGCAGCACGCAAATTTGATATTGAGGCTTGGATTCCAACCCAAGGTGCAGTATCGTGAAGTAACTAGCACCTCAAACTGCACCCAGTTCCAAGCTCAGGCGATTAAACATTAGATATAAGGATGAAAAAGGAACCAAACCAGTTGCTACCTTAAATGGCACATTGGTGGCAGTGCCTCGAACAATAGTGGCGATATTAGAGAACCATCAACAAAAAGACGGCTCCGTAAAGGTGCCAAAGGCATTGATTCCATTTCTTGGAATGGATACTTTGGTTCCATGCGTGAGTGTTTTAAAAACTATTACCGGCAGGCGTCCTAAATTAATTGGCACAGATCTAGATGGCACAATTGTTGCTAATTATGGATTTATATCGGAGCGTACAAAAATAGCTTTTACGGCAGCAAATGCTGCTGGAATTCATATCTACTTTGTGACTGGGCGCCCAATCAGGTGGATGGCAGAGATTAAAGAGAACTTTAATTTTGGCCTAGGAATCTGTGGCAATGGCGCAATGCTTTATGATTTTTTAAATGAAAAGATTTTAGAGCAGTGGCTTTTTTCAGTTGAAGCACAACTTGAAACAGTTAAGCGATTACGTGCAGTGATACCGCCAGTTACATTTGCAGTTGAGGTTAATCAACAGTTTGCATCGTGAAAAGAAATATGTGCCAAGGTGGGATATTGGCGCAGATAATGTTGGTGTGGACGAGATTGAAGAGGTAATTACCGCTCCTGCGTTAAAAATATTAGCAAGGTGTCAAAATAGTGAGTTCTCATCCGATGAGATGTTGGTATTAGCAAATAAAGAGTTAACAGGAATTGCAACTGTCACCCATTCAAACTCAACTGATTCATTACTTGAGATATCAGCAGATGGTGTTAGCAAAGGTGCAACACTTGGCCAAGGTTGCTTCCCGCCATGGTTTAACAGCTGATGATTGCGTGACATTTGGTGATAATCCAAATGATTTTTCCATGCTCACTTGGGCAAGTAGATCTTGGGCGATGGCTGATGGACATCCAGATTTAATGAAGTATGCGAAATTTCAAACTGATCCACATCAAGAAGATGGTGTGGCAAAAGTGGTTGAAAGGTTGCTAGAACTTCCCGAGTAACTTTCAATAAATATTGCTTAATTTTGGGTGCTATCACTATTGCAGGTAAGTTTGCCCATGGAGGGCTCGCATAGTGGCCGAGTGCACCGGTCTTGAAAACCGGCAAGGGAAACCTTCGTGGGTTCAAATCCCACGCCCTCCGCCAGAGTTGCTCTTTGTGTGTGATTTCATATTACTCATGCGCTCATTTAAGTGGCATAAGTGATTTTGTGAGAGCAGAATTAAGGCCATGGCATTGCTAGATTCCAAAGTTCAAAAGACTGGCGTATTTTCCGCAGGTCGTGCCCTACTTACCGATAAAACCTTAAGAACAGATCGTTGGTGGCTGCAGCCATTAATGACATTTTCAGTTTTAATTTTATTTGTTATTTATGCAACCTTTAGGGCATTTGAAAATAAAAATTACTTTGCTGAGCCCTTAATTTCACCTTTTTACTCACCATGTTTATCAACTGTTTGTGTTGAAGGGTGCAGCACACTTTGGAACCCCAATTGGCTCCATCACTTTATTTGGACTTTTAATCTCACCCTCTTTATTCATTTTGATATTCCCACTCGGTTTTAGAATGACCTGCTACTACTACCGCAAGGCTTACTACCGATCTTTTTGGATGTCACCACCTGCTTGCGCAGTAGCTGAGCCACATAAAAAATACACAGGTGAGACTAGAGCGCCGTTGATATTACAAAATGGTCATCGTTGGTTTTTCTACGCTGGATCTAGTTCTAAATGTAATTTTGACCTATGACGCAGTAATTGCATTTAAAAATGAAGAAGGTCAATGGGGGCACATGAGTGTTGGCACATTAGTCCTACTTGCAAATGCCACCCTGCTTTGGCTCTACTCTGCTTCCTGTCACACCTGCCGTCACACATTAGGTGGCAGACTGAAAAACTTTTCTAAACATCCAATTCGATATAAAGCATGGACAACTGTTTCTAAGTTAAATCATTACCACCCTAATTTTGCTTGGGTATCACTATTTGGTGTTGCCTTAACCGATGTTTATGTCCGCCAGGTCGCAAGTGGGGCCATTACTAATTTCTACTTCTTCTAGGCGGTGACAAATATGAGTGAGAAAATTCCAATGGAGCGTCACAATTATGATGTAGTGGTAATTGGCGCAGGAGGTGCGGGTCTTCGTGCTGCGGTTGAAGCACGCGAGGCTGGACTTCGAGTAGCAATCATTTGTAAATCTTTATTTGGCAAAGCCCACACTGTTATGGCAGAGGGTGGAATTGCTGCCTCTATGGGAAATGTGAATGATAAAGATGGTTGGCAGGTTCACTTTAGAGACACCATGCGGGGTGGAAAGTTTTTAAACCATTATCGAATGGCAGAGCTTCATGCCAAAGAGGCACCTGATCGGGTTTGGGAGCTTGAGCTTTGGGGTGCACTCTTTGATCGAACTGGTGAAGGAAAGATCTCACAACGTAACTTTGGTGGACATGAGTACCCACGTCTTGCCCACGTGGGCGATCGAACAGGTCTTGAATTAATTAGGACAATGCAACAAAAAATAGTCTCTATGCAACAGCAGGACAAAAAAGATCATGGGGAT
>CAXNKX010000003.1:0-135712 GCA_964203335.1 Candidatus Nanopelagicus sp. | reverse complement strand
GCTGCTTCGCTGGCGCTCCAGTGGGCGAAACGCCCACAAAGGCACGGCCAGCCCAGGTGTAAACGGTTGACGCGCAGATGCGCCGCCTGCCGTCACGAGGCGATCGGATGACGATCCGTCGCGATCGTCTGAGCCCCGCACGCCCGCGCGCGTCGGTCGCAAGTAATCCCAAGCGACCTGGCGCCGTCGATGGTAGGCCAGCTCATGAGCGACCGCCGCACGCCGCCCACTCTCAACCTGCGTGATCGCGCATCGACGGCTGGAGCTGCTGGCGAGCTCCACACGCTACTGGAGGGCGCGGTGGTGCATACGTTCAACGTACCCGGCGGGGGAGAGAACCCGCAACGGGCGCGCCTAGAGTGGAGCGGCGTGAGGTGGTTCCTCATGTTCGATGAGACGACGTGGCCGATCGCCGTGCTCGAAGGCTCGCGGGTGCGCGTTGCAACCATGACGGGCGCGCTCGCGACACTGGAAAGCATGGAAGTGGTAACCGTTACCACCCCGTCGCGCGCCAGCTGACACGAAGTCTGGAAAGACCGAAACTGGCAACTGTTGCCACCCCGTCGCGCGCCAGCTGACACGAAGTCTGGAAAGACCGAAACTGGGCAATTTGCCCACTTCCTCGCGCGCGTGCGTCAGACGCACTAACCGGCCGCTCTAGCAGCCCGTCTGCTGCGTCCTGACAGCCGTGCATCGCGCAGCCCGTCTCAGCCTCGACGCGCCGTCTACGGGCCTCTGAGTGGCGCTATCCGGCCTGCCGCTCGTGCTCGCGTATCAGGCGGCGCACGAGTGGAATGCGCGGGCCTGAGACGCTGGCCATGAGCCTGTCCACGACGGCGCGCAGATCGGTGGGCGATGCGCCACGCTCAGCCAACTCGACCAGAAACAGGACGCCGCCTGCCGCGTTGACGGCGTTCCACGCTCGTCGGTTCAGCGCCAACAGCGGCTCCGCTGACTCAGCCTCAGTGATGCGCTCAACCAGCGCCTCATCGCTTATCTCACCGAGGCCGAACCGGTCGCGCAGTCCGCGTGACCACTCCAGTTGGCGCGCACCTTTCATCGCCCGCGTGTAGGCAACGAACAGCGCACGCGATCTCGTGTCACCGCGACTGGCATCGGATAGCAGCTCGAACGGGGTACGTGACGCGCCGCGCATCTTGCTGGCGGAATACGCGACTTCGAGTCCCATCTTCGTCAGATACTCGGCCGAATGAGCGGGTGTGATGACGCAGCCGTGTTCGTCGTCGGGCTCGTGCGCGCGACCGAGTTTCAGCACGACCACTTCGCGCCACACATCGCTGAACTGAATCTGCATCGTGGCCAGTTCATCAGCGGTGGCGGTGCTCAGCATCAGGACGTGAATGTGAGGATGCCAGCCGTTCGCGCCGTACTTCACTTCGACCGCGCGGACCGTCTCGACTGAGTGCCGCTTGCGTGCGTTGAGCCAAACTGCGCGTCGCTGGAAACTGCTCCACGCATCCATGAGCCCGCGTCGCATATCGCGCAGCTCGTGCCCGAGTCCATGACGCACCGTGAACGTGCAAAGCGATGCGCTCAGACCAGCCGCGCGAGCACGCTCCACGAGCAAGCTCACCTCACGACTGCGTTCCAGCTGGATACGCGTCGCGCAGGGTACACACGCCCACACGCTCCCACACGTCACGAGCCCCGACCAGCTTGCACGATCGCCCGTCCGCACCAGGACCGCTTCCGACGCACGCAGGACGCGCCCGCACTTCGCCACGGCGCTGTCAGGTTCAGCCAGCGTGCGCCCATACGCCCTTAGCGCCTCAACGTGGTACCGCCTGCTCGGCTCGTGCGTACCTGCTGGCGACTGCGTAGTCGGTCGGAATCGTCAATAATTGCGCGGGCCGTGAAAACTCTGTTTGCGTGTCTCCCAAGTGGAGTCGCGAGCCGTCGTCGTCATGAGGCCCGACGCTGCGCGCAGCTGGACCTCGACGTGTCTCCTGAGGCGCTCCGCTGCGCTGCTCAGCCACTGGCGAAAAGGCGGGGCGTGCTAGCGCGGCGCGGGATAGACTGGCCATGAGAACTCCCGGTGATGACGGGGGCGATCAGCGGCCGTGTGTCCTTGCCGGGACTACGGCCGCATCTATTTCTGCGACTGCGCGTGAGTAGATCCGCTCTTGCGACGGGCTTCAAGGCTTAACGCGGGTCATCGACCGATCAGCCCTCGGCGACGACAGTGCGTGCGGCTGCTTCGCTGGCGCTCCAGTGGGCGAAACGCCCACAAAGGCACGGGCTAGCGCAGGTGTAAACGGTTGACGCGCAGGTGCGCCGCCTACCGGCGTGCCTGCCGTCACGAGGCGATCGGATGACGATCCGTCGCGATCGTCTGAGCCCCGCACGCCCGCGCGCGTCGGTCGCAAGTAATCCCAAGCGACCTCGCGCCGTCGATGGTAGGCCAGCTCATGAGCGACCGCCGCACGCCGCCCACTCTCACCCTGCGTGATCGCGCATCGACGGCTGGAGCTGCTGGCGAGCTCCACACGCTACTGGAGGGCGCGGTCCTGCATACGTTCGACGTACCCGGCGGGGGAGAGAACCCGCAACGGGCGCGCCTGGAGTGGAGCGGCGTGAGGTGGTTCCTCATGTACGATGAACACCACGTGGCCGCTGGCCGTGCTCGAAGGCTCGCGGGTGCGCGTTCGCAACCATGACCGCGGCGCGCTCGCGACACTGGAACAGCATGGAAGTGGATGATTCATTACCACCCCGTCGCGAGCCAGCTGACACGAAGTCTGGAAAGACCGAAAGTGGCAATCTGATTGCCACCCCGTCGCGCGCCAGCTGACACGAAGTCTGGAAAGACCGAAACTGGGCAATTTCGCCCACTTCCTCGCGCGCGTGCGTCAGACGCACTAACCGGCCGCTCTAGCAGCCCGTCTGCTGCGTCCTGACAGCCGTGCACCGCGCAGCCCGTCTCAGACTCGACGCGCCGTCTACGGGCCTCTGAGTGGCGCTATCCGGCCTGCCGCTCGTGCTCGCGTATCAGGCGGCGCACGAGCTGGAATGCGCGGGCCTGAGACGCTGGCCGATGAGCCTGTCCACGACGGCGTCGCAGATCGCGTGAGGCGATGCAGCCACGCTCAGCCAACTCGACCAGAAACAGGACGCCGCCTGCCGCGTTGACGGCTGTTCCACGCTCGTCGGTTCAGCGCCAACAGCGGCTCCGCTGACTCAGCCTCAGTGATGCGCTCAACCAGCGCCTCATCCGCTTATCTCACCGAGGCCGAACCGTGTCGCGCAGTCCGCGTGACCACTCCAGTTGGCGCGCACCTTTCATCGCCCGCGTGTAGTCGCAACGAACAGCGCACGCGATCTGCGTGTCACCGCGACTGGCATCGGATAGCAGCTCGAACGGGGTACGTGACGCGCCGCGCATCTTGCTGGCGGAATACGCGACTTCGAGTCCCATCTTCGTCAGATACTCGGCCGAATGAGCGGGTGTGATGACGCAGCCGTGTTCGTCGTCGGGCTCGTGCGCGCGACCGAGTTTCAGCACGACCACTTCGCGCCACACATCGCTGAACTGAATCTGCATCGTGGCCAGTTCATCAGCGGTGGCGGTGCTCAGCATCAGGACGTGAATGTGAGGATGCCAGCCGTTCGCGCCGTACTTCACTTCGACCGCGCGGACCGTCTCGACTGAGTGCCGCTTGCGTGCGTTGAGCCAAACTGCGCGTCGCTGGAAACTGCTCCACGCATCCATGAGCCCGCGTCGCATATCGCGCAGCTCGTGCCCGAGTCCATGACGCACCGTGAACGTGCAAAGCGATGCGCTCAGACCAGCCGCGCGAGCACGCTCCACGAGCAAGCTCACCTCACGACTGCGTTCCAGCTGGATACGCGTCGCGCAGGGTACACACGCCCACACGCTCCCACACGTCACGAGCCCCGACCAGCTTGCACGATCGCCCGTCCGCACCAGGACCGCTTCCGACGCACGCAGGACGCGCCCGCACTTCGCCACGGCGCTGTCAGGTTCAGCCAGCGTGCGCCCATACGCCCTTAGCGCGTCCGCCTGCCGCCTGCGTACCGTCCTGGAGTCGGCGGAATCGTCAATAATTGCGCGGGCCGTGAAAACTGTTTGCGTGTCTCCCAAGTGGAGTCGCGAGCCGTCGTCGTCATGAGGCCCGACGCTGCGCGCAGCTGGACCTCGACGTGTCTCCTGAGGCGCTCCGCTGCGCTGCTCAGCCACTGGCGAAAAGGCGGGGCGTGCTAGCGCGGCGCGGGATAGACTGGCCATGAGAACTCCCGGTGATGACGGGGGCGATCAGCGGCCGTGTCCTTGCCGGGACTACGGCCGCATCTATTTCTGCGACTGCGCGTGAGTAGATCCGCTCTTGCGACGGGCTTCAAGGCTTAACGCGGGTCATCGACCGATCAGCCCTCGGCGACGACAGTGCGTGCGGCTGCTTCGCTGGCGCTCCAGTGGGCGAAACGCCCACAAAGGCACGGCCAGCCCAGGTGTAAACGGTTGACGCGCAGATGCGCCGCCTGCCGTCACGAGGCGATCGGATGACGATCCGTCGCGATCGTCTGAGCCCCGCACGCCCGCGCGCGTCGGTCGCAAGTAATCCCAAGCGACCTGGCGCCGTCGATGGTAGGCCAGCTCATGAGCGACCGCCGCACGCCGCCCACTCTCAACCTGCGTGATCGCGCATCGACGGCTGGAGCTGCTGGCGAGCTCCACACGCTACTGGAGGGCGCGGTGGTGCATACGTTCAACGTACCCGGCGGGGGAGAGAACCCGCAACGGGCGCGCCTAGAGTGGAGCGGCGTGAGGTGGTTCCTCATGTTCGATGAGACGACGTGGCCGATCGCCGTGCTCGAAGGCTCGCGGGTGCGCGTTGCAACCATGACGGGCGCGCTCGCGACACTGGAAAGCATGGAAGTGGTAACCGTTACCACCCCGTCGCGCGCCAGCTGACACGAAGTCTGGAAAGACCGAAACTGGCAACTGTTGCCACCCCGTCGCGAGCCAGCTGACACGACACTTGGTTAAATTTTATTAGTAACTGAAACTACTTCTGGACCTAAAAATCTTTTAGCTAAAGAGGTGAATTTTTCAGTATCTGCTGTGGCAACAAAGCGGTGTGAAACTTTGGCGCCTTCTGTGCTTAAAAGATTATTCTCAACCAGAGTGCGATAGAGATCTTTAGCCGTTTCCTCGGCGCTAGAAACAAGCGTCACATTATTTCCCATTACATATGAGATTACACCTGTAAGTAATGGATAGTGAGTACAACCTAAAACCAGAGTATCAATATCTGCTTCTTGCATACCCTTT
Source organism: Candidatus Nanopelagicus sp. (assembly GCA_964203335.1). Classification (GTDB taxonomy): domain Bacteria; phylum Actinomycetota; class Actinomycetes; order Nanopelagicales; family Nanopelagicaceae; genus Nanopelagicus. The sequence continues at coordinate 130,401 of CAXNKX010000003.1, read as the reverse complement.
AGATAATCTTGCGCAATTTTGGTTATCTCATCCCCACTTGTTCTGCCCGCTTCAACAAACTCAACAAATAATGGACAGGCTTTAGCGGTGATTTGTAATTGTGGGGCGGCTGCAAATGCATCTAAGTAAGCTTTTGATTCGATAGTTGCAACGGTGCCGATAACTCCAACCTTGCCAGATCGAGTTGCGGAGACCGCTCTTCTAACTGCTGGCTGAATAACCTCTATAACTGGCAGCCCATATCGTTCTCTGGCATCTCTAAGCATTGCAGCACTTGCAGTATTACAGGCGATAACAATCGCTTTAACTCCGGCTTTAACTAATTCATCCATAATCTCTAGTGCATAACTTCTAACTTCCGCTAAAGATTTTGGTCCATAAGGTCCTCGAGCAGTATCGCCAATATAAAGAATTGATTCACCCGGAAGTTGATCGATAATCGCTCGGGCAACCGTTAAACCGCCAACTCCTGAATCAAAAATTCCAATTGGGGCATTATTTGTACTCACCTAGTTTTGCCTCATTTGTGTAAGTGTAAATGGGGAGCAGAAATAACTATAAAGCGGAGCTATGTTCAGTAAATGTCCGATTTAACCCAGTTTAATATATATATTCTTAAAAATTGGGGTGAATTTAGGGCGAATTGGCTTGCTGGACTGACCAGTAACAGAGACCATTTACTCAGGCAATTAATCGTCGCTTTCATATGGGGTTGCGAAGAATTGCTGGCTTATACCCAAAAGGGTGTGAGCAAACTAAATGCCTATGGAGGCTTATTTAGATGAATTCAATAATGCTATCTGCAGATCAATTCGGAATCGTATACAACGTTCTTTCATTTGGACTTGTATCGATGCTTGCCTGCACAATCTATACATTAGTTTCACAATCACGTGTACTACCTAAATACCGCACTGCTCTAGTTATGTCATCAATGGTTACATTCATTGCTGCATACCACTACTTCAGAATTTTCAACTCATTTGAAGATTCATATGTTGATGGTGCAGTAAAAGTTGGAACAGGAGCAGGCGACTTTAACGAGGCATATCGTTATGTTGACTGGATTCTTACAGTACCTCTTCTTCTAGTTGAGGTAGTAGCAGTATTAGCTCTTGCTAAGGCAGCGGCTTCTTCATTAATCACCCGCTTAGTACCAGCATCTGCTGCAATGATCGCACTTGGTTACCCAGGTGAGATTTCAACAGATAACAACACCAAGGTTCTATGGGGTGTTCTTTCAACAATACCTTTCCTATACATTCTTTACGTATTATTCGTTGAGCTTTCAAAGTCTCTAGATCGTCAACCAGCAGGAGTTGCAGCAACCATTGGTCGCTTGCGCTTGCTTTTGATCGCAACTTGGGGCGTTTACCCAATTTCATACCTACTACCAATTCTTGGTCAATCAGCAACAGATCCAGGCGCATTTGTTAATCGCCAGATCGGTTACACAATTGCCGACGTATTGGCGAAGTGCGTATTTGGTCTAACAATCCTAAAGATTGCAAGGATGAAATCCGTAGCAGAGGGAATGAAGGACGATCACTAATCGTCTGATTTAATTAGAAACGGGGCCAAGAGATTGGCCCCGTTTTTTATGCCTATTATTTGTTTTAAAGGTGGCTGATCAAACTCTCTTGAATCCCGCCCAACCAGAAATAAACTGCAAAAAGTGGCTTTTGTGGATCAGTATCTTTCATCGCTTCATACTCTTCAAAACTATCATTTTTCACACCTAATCTAACTGCTAGTGCTAGGCGCAGATCATTAATTGCAATTAACCACTGAGTTGGATCAGTTACTGCAATATCTGCTTTAGGTAGCTCATGATCTACTGGAAAAACTAATTGCTGCCTTAAATACATTAAGTGGGTTTGCTTTACTAACCTAAGTGAGCTCTCGGTATATTTACGAAACTCAGCGGCGCTCTCTGGATCTGCATAGGCATTCGGCAATAATCTGTTTAAAACTGGGTCCTCTGGTTGCTCAATTCTTGCTTCAAGATTTCCAATTGAAGCCGCCATTAATTGCGCAAATGGATCATCTGATTGGTAATGATGAATGAAGTTACGCTCTCCTAATAATTCAAGCAACTGTTCAACTAAATTAATTAATATGTGTAATTCATCATTGCTAAGTGCAACTGATAGATCACCCTTGGCAGAAGAGCCCTTAAACTCGCCCATGATCATCTCTTTGTAACGTTGCCCAGAGGCCGTGCTCATGTAGTTGTTGAACAGCCCGCTCCATCTCTTCTCTTGTACCAGATGCAACCACTGCTTTACCTTCAGTATGGACCTGCATCATTAATTTATGTGCTTTCTCCTTTGAAAAATTAAATAATTTAATAAACACATAGGTCACATAATTCATTAGATTAACTGGATCATCCCAAACAATGGCTACCCAGAGATTGTCAAAGAACTTACTTAAATCTAACTCTTCATCCAATTGGGTCTGGGAGCTCATGGGTGAATTATCTAACTAAAATGCTTATCTCATCACTTATTGCGGCAGTATTTTTCTCACCCGCTGTGATTACTACTTGATAGGTAGCAAGACCGGTAGTAGCCGCCTTGGTTTCAAAGGTGAAGCCACCGCTTGTATCGGTAAGAAATTCACCGAGTGATTTTCCATTTTGTTTAACAACTAATTTAATACCAGCAACCTTAGGTAAGACTTGACCAAAAACTGTATAGCTAGTTGCCACTTTGATTGAGGCTGGTAGAGATAGCGAAACATTTGGCACAACTGAGATGACTTTTTCAACAGTTTTTCCTTCGGTGCGTTCCCAACTGCCTTCTGAAACTAATCTAATCTGACTTTTTTGGCCAAGGATTACTGGAACTGCAATCACACCAGCTAAGTCAGTAACACCTGCAGATAGTGTGCGCCAATTGCTATCACCGCTGTTTTTTATCTCAAATCTGACATTAAGTGCTGAAACTGGGGTTTTATCTGGCAGTTTAAATGTGCCAGTTAGATTAAAAGTTGAACCGTAACCAATCTCCTCAAGATCTGTAGAAATTGTTCCAATTACTTGATCTGGTGCAATTGATTTAGCAATATCTCTAACGGCGGTAATTGCTGCGGCATTTTCCATTCCAAAGGTCCAAACAGCTATTCCACCTAGTCGGTATTTTCCAACTAAATTAGTTCTCGCCGCATAACTTCTCTCATCTGGATACCAAACAGTTCGAGAAGCTGTACAAAAACTAGCCGAGTTAGTTGGATCTACATATGTCTTTTTATAAGTAAATGTTGATTCAGCATGCGTGCTGTTATAAGTAGGTAATGCGTTATTACTTGCGGCAAGATTTAGCGCTTCCCTCATTACAACTGCAGCTTTAGCGCCAACTACAACTGATGATGTGAAATCTTTTGGACACACACCTTCAACTTTAGTTATCCAATCCCTGCCATAACCTGGAATTCCTAAAAATACTTTTGATGCTGGCATTTGAGTGATCGCATACTTAACGCCATCTTCTGTCCATGGCAGTGGTCCAATTGGACCAGGTGATGTAGTTGAGAAGTCATAAGCCATTATTCGGAGTCGATCAATTAATGGTCCTATTTCTGCCCATGAATAAATCCAATTTCCAGCACGTTTAGTTTCAGGTGCAAAATCTGGTGGTGTTGTAACTGATAGAAGTTTTCCTTGATCATGTAGAGCAGTTGAAAGCTCTTTAATAAATGCGATCCAATTTGGTTTTAACGCGGCCCAACTTGATCTGCCATCTTGGGTATAAAAAGTTTCAAAGTCTAAATCAATACCATCATAATTATATTTAAGAACTAGTGACTTAATTGTTTGCACAATATTACTTCTTGAAGTTGGATTTGCCAGAAGATTTGCGAGTACAAACTTTTTATTATCATCAGTAATAGTTGGTAGCAGTAATATTCCATTTGCTTTTAATCTGGCGATTACCTGCTCTTTTGGAGTTGTATATTTACCAAGGGCGTACTTATCTTTTATAGAATTCTCACCAGTTAAGCCATACCAAAATGGTGAGATATCTCTAATTAAATCTAAATTTCCCTCAACGGTTGGCAGATTTCTCGCTAAAGAATAATCAGGTAGCCAGCCGGAGAGTATTTTTCTTGGTGGATTATTAGCGTTTGCTGGTGAAAGAGTTGAGAGCAGAAAAGTGAGCGTAGTAGTAATTATTAATAATTTACGCGATCCCATGAATTTTAGGGTATCGGTTTTATCTGAGAATTTACTTTAAGCGCGCAAAAATTTCTTTACATGTTGGACAAATTGGAAACTTTTGCGGATCACGGTTTGGAATCCATTTCTTTCCACACAATGCACGAACTGATTTACCTGTAACAGCAGATTCGGTGATCTTGTTTTTATCTACATAATGTGAGAATCGCTCATGATCACCATCATCTGTGGTTGAGAGCAACTCCTTCTCAAGAACTCCACCTTTGCTTGATTTACCGCGTAAATCATCTAGGAAACCCATGGGTAAATCTTAATCAGATTTTATCGCCTACCATTTACCAATGAGTCAGCCGCTGAAGGACCTTCTACACACCTCAGATCTTTCTGCATCCGATATTGAGGTACTACTAGGCACGGCTAGCAAGTTTGCCGATAAACCGCTGTCGGCTAAAAAAAGCTTAGCTAGAAAAACAGTTGCTATTTATATGACCAAGTCCTCAACTCGAACCAGATTGGCCTCAGAAACTGCTGTAGCTCACCTTGGTGGAACACCAATCTTTTTAAGAGGTGATGATCTACAAATAGGTCGAGGTGAAACTATCTCTGATACTGCAAAAATTATTTCAGGATTTTGTACTGCCTTAATTGTGCGAACCTTTGCGCAATCAGATGTTGATGAGTTAGGTAAGTACGCAACTATTCCAGTAATTAATGCACTTACAGATGATGATCATCCAACTCAATTACTTGCCGATTGGTTAACAATTAGGGAAAACTTTGGTAAAGATATAAAAAAACGTAAGTTTGTTTATATCGGAGATGGTAATAATGTTGCAAATGCTTGGTTAATTATGGGCGCCACAATGGGAGCACATATCGTGGTAGCAACTCCGGCTGGCAAATGGGCGCCAAAATCTTCAGTTGTTGATCAGGCAAATAAAATTGCCAAAAAATCTGGTGGCAAAATTGAAGTCATAACTGATCCAAAAGCTGCTGCACAAGATGCCAGTGTTATCTATACCGATGTTTGGATGTCCATGGGAGATTCAGAGGCAGATCGGGCTGAAAAAACTTCCGCTCTTTCATCCTTTGCAGTCACAAATGATTTAATGAGATTGACCACAAAAGATTCAATCTTTATGCACTGCCTACCAGCACATCGTGGTGAAGAGGTAGCAGCTGATGTAATAGATGGGCCAAAATCCGTAGTTTGGCGTCAGGCATTTCATCGCCGAACAACTATTCAAGCCCTGCTATACCATCTAACTAGAGGTGATTTAAAAGGTAATAAATAGGGTGAAGGTTAGGTAAAGTTAGCGAATGCGTATTGCCGTTCCAAGAGAAATTAAATCAGGTGAAAAACGTGTGGCGTTAGTCCCTGACATTATTTCCAAACTCACAAAAGCAGGTCTTGAGGTTGTTATTGAATCCGGTGCAGGAGTTGCTGCGCAATATTCAGATAAACAATTTAGTGATGCTGGGGCTCAGGTTAAATCAACTGATGTAATAGCAGATTCTGATGTAGTTCTATCTGTTCAGCCCTTGAATCCTGCGCAGATGAAAACACTTAAAAAAGGTGCAATTACAATCTCTTTTTTATCCCCTACAGGCTCTGCTGATTCAATTGAGGCTGCAATTTCGGCCGGAGTTACTGCGATTTCACTTGAAATGGTGCCAAGAATTTCTCGGGCGCAATCAATGGATGCCCTTACCTCACAAGCATTATGTGCTGGATATAAAGCATCTTTAGTTGCCGCTGAGTTATCACCAAAGTTTTTCCCACTACTTATGACTGCAGCTGGCACTATTACTCCAGCAAAAGTAGTTGTTTTAGGAGCAGGAGTTGCTGGACTACAAGCAATTGCTACTGCAAAAAGATTAGGAGCAGTCGTATCAGCATATGATGTTAGACCAGCCTCAGCTGATGAGGTTAAATCAATGGGCGCAAAATTTATTACTTTAGAACTTGAAGCACTAGAAGGTGCTGGTGGTTACGCCAGAGAGATGACTGAAGAGCGTGCTAATAAACAACGTGACTTACTTACTCCATATATTGCAGCAGCTGATGTTTTAATTACAACCGCTGCGGTACCAGGACGAACTGCGCCACGATTAGTAACAGCTGCAATGATTTCTCAAATGGCGCCTGGTTCTGTTGTAGTTGATTTAGCTGCTGAAAGTGGCGGAAATGTTGAAGGCTCAGTTGCCGGTGAAATCATTACCACCAGTGCGGGCGTAAAAATCTGGGGAGCAAAAGATGTACCAAGCCAACTAGCATTTCATGCCTCGATGTTATTTTCGCGAAATGTAGTAAACCTTCTCCTGCTTAATGAGTAAATCAGTTGATGGTAAACCAACTGGTGTGATTGAACCTGATTTCTCAGATGAAATTATTGATTCTGCCACCATTACGCATAACGGATTAAAAAGAGAGAAGGTTAAGTAATGGCCTCTGAATTAATGAGCAATGAAATTGCATTGCTTGCAATCTTTTTATTATCTGTCTTTGTTGGATTTGAGGTAGTTTCCAAGGTATCAACAACCTTGCATACCCCACTTATGAGTGGTGCTAATGCAATTCATGGAGTTATTTTAGTTGGCGCAATTGTGGTGGCAGATCATGCTAAAACTAATCTTGAATTAGGACTAGCTCTTGCTGCAGTTATTCTGGCAACAATTAACATGGTGGGCGGCTTTGTTGTAACTGATCGAATGCTGCAAATGTTTAAAGGAAAGCCAAAGTCTAAGAAAGATTCAGGTGAAGGCAAATGAGCCGTAACCTCTATGACTTAATTGGCCTAGCCGCTGGTATCTGTTTTATCTTGGCATTAAAAGGTTTGTCTTCACCAAAATCAGCGCGCAGAGGAAATCTAATTGGCGCATTTGGCGCAACTGTTGCCACGGTAATTGTGTTCTTTTATGCCAATGAAGGTAAAGCATTAAATAATCAAACATTGATTTTGGCTGCAATTGCTTTTGGTACCTTAGTCGGCGTTCCAGCTGCACGTAAGGTGCAGATGACTCAGATGCCACAACTTGTCGCACTATTTAATGGTGTAGGTGGTGGAGCAGCTGCTTTAGTAGCAATTGTTGAATACTTAAAGCTTGGCGATACGGCGTCTACAGCTGTTGTTATTGCAACAGTATTTACCGTAATTGTGGGCTGTGTATCTTTTTCTGGTTCTATTATTACCTTCTTAAAATTGCAAGAAATAATGACAACAAGGCCAGTTATATTTCCACTGGGCCGGCAAATAATTGCGTTGACCTTAATTGGTGTATTGGTAAGTGGTGGCTGGGTTATTTCATCCGGTGGTACCACTCCACTATTAGTAAATGGCTTACTTTCATTGTTATTTGGAGTTCTATTTGTGCTACCTGTTGGCGGAGCAGATGTTCCAATCGTTATCTCACTACTTAATGCATTTACCGGTTTAACAGTTGCAGCCTCTGGTTACGTTCTACAAACAACATTGTTGATTGTTGCTGGAACATTAGTTGGTGCTTCTGGCACAATTCTTACAAGATTAATGGCAGAGGCCATGGGCAGATCTTTATTTGGAACTTTGTTTGGTGCCTTTACCGCTAAAGCACAAGCTAGTACTGGTGAGGCTGATGCTCGTCCCGTTAAATCTAGTTCACCTGATGATGTGGCAATACTTCTTAATTACGCCCAACGTGTTGTAATTGTGCCCGGTTTTGGATTAGCAGTTGCTCAAGCACAGCACACGGTAAGAGAGTTAGCAGATTTATTATCATCTAAAGGTGTTGAGGTTGCTTATGGAATTCACCCAGTTGCAGGTCGTATGCCAGGACATATGAATGTTTTACTTGCTGAAGCAAATGTTCCATATGAACAATTAGTTGAGATGGAGGAGATTAATCCAACCTTTCCACAAACAGATGTGGTCTTAGTTGTTGGCGCAAATGATGTAGTTAATCCCGCAGCAAAAACTACACCTGGGTGCCCAATCTATGGAATGCCAATATTAGATGTGGCGTTAGCTGGAAATGTGATATTTCTGAAGAGATCAATGCGACCAGGCTTTGCTGGTATTGAAAATGAACTTTTGTATGAAGCAAAAACCACACTTTTATTTGGTGATGCAAAGGACTCGCTAACAAAAGTAGTTAGCGCATTAAAGGGTTTATAGGAATAAATCAGAATCAATAGATGTTATATAGTTAACCAACTTAATAAAATAATGGAGATAATGTGCCAGCAGTAACCGTTCGCGACATCACTGTTCTGCCACGAGTTGTTGCCGATGCCAATTTACGCCCACGCCGAGTTAAAAGTATTACCACCGCACCTCAAGGTCATGAGGGTGAAGGATTCCCAGTAAGGCGAGCATTTGCTGGTGTTGATTTAGCAGATTTAGATCCATTTATTCACTTAGATCAAATGGGTGAGGTTGAATATGCACCGGGTGAACCAAAGGGAACTCCTTGGCACCCACATCGTGGATTTGAAACCGTAACTTACATAATTGATGGCATCTTTGATCATTATGACAACCATGGTGGTGGCGGAACTATCTCTGATGGTGACACGCAATGGATGACAGCTGGCGCAGGCATATTACATATTGAAACTCCACCTGAACATTTAGTTGTTAGTGGTGGCTTGTTTCATGGATTTCAACTTTGGGTAAATCTGCCTGCTGCGAAAAAATGGTCACCACCTGCCTATCAAAATTTGCATGCTTCAGATGTTGCACTTTTATCTTCAGGTGATGGTGGCGCTCTTCTTAGAGTAATAGCTGGTGAGGTTGCAGGCTTTAATGGTCCTGGAACTACTCAAAGCCCAATCACATTAGTTCATGCAACACTGCAACCAGGTTCTCAATTACGTTTGCCATGGAATGCTTCATATAACGCACTGGCATATGTGTTAAATGGTTTTGGAACTGTTGGAGAAGAAAAACATCCAATTAAAACTGGCCAACTAGTTACCTACCGCGATGGTGATCTAATTGTTATTTCAGCAGATCTTAATCAAGAGTCTCGTGCACCAAGCATGGATGTCTTAATTCTGGGTGGATTACCAATAAAAGAACCAGTGGCTTGGATGGGTCCTTTTGTTATGAATACAAAAGCTGAAGTACTAAAAGCATTTGATGATTTTCATAACGGAGTACTAGGCGTTGTGCCACCTGATTGGAGTAAGGCTCATCGCCCCTTAAATAGAGATGGTATTGGATACAAACTAGGAGCAGATCTCAAAGGTGTTCATGGAACACCTGATGAGTTACAAGAGCGTTAAATAAAAGAGCCAAGATTTTCTTGGCCCTTTTAACTTTTTATTAAACTGTTGCTTTTTCTCGTTTTGAAATCTTAAGCCATGAAATAAAGCCCCAGATCACAAATGGTAAGTAGATTGCATACAACGTTCCAGTTGGGTAGTAACCATTGCTGAATGCAAAAGGTACACCAACTAAATCAACTGCAACCCAAACTAGCCAGAACTCAACATATCCCCGGCTCATACCAAAAGTAGCAAGTGCGGTTCCAGTAAAGATCCAAGTATCAACTGCCAACCAGGTACCAGTTTGGCCCAGAGACTGAAACAATTGATAAGCCAGGGTATAAAAAATAATAATTGCTGGCACCAATACCATTTTTTCTTTAGTGGTGGTCCAACGTGGAACTACTGCTGGTGTTCCTGGTGCCCCGGATTTACGATGTTGACTCCAGCGAATCCAGCCATAAATGCTGACGAAGATTAAAAGCAGATTACGACCAGCTTGGCCATAAAAAGTTTTTTCGTCACCATCGGCGCCAAATGAAAATACTGCGCCAAGAAATACAGTGAAAAGTAATGCATCTCCAGTTATTCCAACTGGCCAGGCAAGTACTTTTCGTTTCAAACCAAATATTGCACTAGATAAGCCAAGTAACCCACCAATAATTTCTCGATAGGAAATGGATTTACTACCAAATTGAATCTGTGCTTCAAACAGCCATTCTAAAATGGACATGCGTTATCTCCTAGATGTTCCTTTATCCAGACTTTAACTGTCGGTCTCGGAGTTTCACCAAGTCAACCAAATGAATTTCATTTGGGTCGCGGACTTTTACCGCCGGTTCGGAATTGCACCGACCCCCGGAAACATCAATCTGATCCTACTTTATAAACAAGCTACTTTTTATCGTTGCCAATCTCTTTAATTAGACCAAAATCAGCACTGCCTAGTTGTCCTTGTGATGCATACAACTCTAATTTTGCCCTAGTGTCTTCAATATCTAGGTTTCTCATAGTCAGTTGCCCAATTCGATCAGCTGGCCCGAAAGCAGCATCTGTAGTTTTCTCCATTGATAACTTCTCCGGTGAGTAAGAAAGATTTGCACCCTTGGTATTAATTATTGAGTAATCATCACCTCGACGTAATCTAATTGTTACTGAGCCAGTGATTGTTGAAGCAACCCAGCTAGTTAGTGACTGGCGAAGCATTAGCGCTTGCGGATCAAACCAACGACCTTCATATAATAATCTTCCTAGTTTGCGTCCTTGCTCATGATAAGAAGCGATTGTGTCTTCATTGTGAATAGCGCTCACTAATCTTTCATAGGCAATAAATAACAACGCCATTCCGGGTGCTTCATAAATACCACGACTCTTTGCTTCAATAATTCGATTTTCAATCTGATCACTCATGCCAAGGCCATGGCGCCCACCTATTGCATTAGCCTCTTTGATTAAAGCAACTGGATCTTTAATAGCTTTTGCATTAATTGAAACTGGTCGACCCTGCACAAACTCAATAGTTACATCTTCACTATCAATTTTTACCGACTGATCCCAAAACTTAACTCCCATAATCGGCTCAACTATTTCAATATGGGAATCTAAGTTTTCAAGTGATTTTGCCTCATGGGTGGCGCCTAAAATATTTGCATCAGTGCTGTATGCCTTCTCAGTTGAATCACGGTAGGGCAATTTATGATCGGTAAGCCACTTCGACATCTCTTTGCGGCCACCTAATTCATTTACAAAATCTTTATCAAGCCATGGTTTATATATCTTAAGTTTTGGGTTAGCCAATAAACCATAACGGTAGAAGCGTTCTATGTCGTTACCTTTATAGGTTGAACCATCTCCCCAAATTAAAACATCATCGGCAAGCATTGCTCTAACAAGTAATGTTCCAGTAACTGCTCTACCAAGAGGAGTGGTATTAAAGTAAGTTTTTCCAGCAGTTGTTATATGAAAAGCTCCGCAAGCAAGGGCTGCTAAACCTTCTTCGACAAGTGCGCTTTTGCAATCAACTAGGCGAGCAATTTCTGCGCCATACTCTTTTGCTCGCGTTGGCACAGTTTCGATATTTTCTTCATCATATTGACCAAGATCTGCAGTGTATGTACAAGGTGTTGCACCTTTACTTTTCATCCAAGCAACCGCAACTGAAGTATCAAGCCCGCCACTAAATGCAATGCCAACCTTTTGGCCAACTGGTAGGGAGGAGAGAACCTTAGACATGGGTACAGTCTAACCTTTTGCCTTAAAACCCCGCTTGGTTTAAGCCATAGATAGAGGGCCAAATTGCAAAACTAATCGATACCGGCAGGATTAGAAAGACTACCGGGATTAACAAGGTGATTTCACTCTTGCCAGATTTTTTTAGCAAAGAGATATTGATCTGCTTATTTAATGCCTGTACCTGATTATTTAACACATCAAGAATCGGTGTTCCACGTTCGATAGCTATTTGAATTGAATTAGTAAGGCGCCTAACTTGAGATGAGCTAGTTGCCACTGCAATAAAATCCATTGTCTGAGCAATATTTCGCCCACTCTCATATTTTACAAAACTCTGTTTAATTAGATTAGGTATGACGCCATCTGATCTTTGAGCAACATATTTCATAGCCATCATTGGGCTTTCACCCGCAGAAATCATAATTGAAAGCATCTGCAAGATACTAACTAATTCTTCACTTATCTCATTTTGCTTAACTTGGCTGCCGGTCATAATTCTAAGCAAATTCTTTAGCCAATCTAGTTTTAGCGCATAGTCTGAGACTGAAAGTAGGTTTGATATTTCAATTAACAAAATTCGTAGAGAGAAAATAATTGCAGGAGCAATTAAAATCAAAATATATAGATTTATTAGAGTCATTTTTCAATCATTTGCATCGTAAATAATCTCTTAGATTTCGGAAGATTAGCAATTTTATTCATCCAGATATATGCAGCTATCGTTGCGAGAACTCCAAATAGCATGATTAATTGGCCAGTAGGTTCAAGATAAGCGGCTTTAGCATTTTCTTGTGTACGAAGAATCAAAAATAGAATCCAAGGGGCAAGAGCTGCCAAATTTGCTGAATTCCTAATCCAGCCAAACCTTGTGTTGATTTCAGCTCGTAATGCTAAATCAGCTGACACATACTCTGAAAGCTCCCGTAAAACTTTGACAGTATTTTTACTACCGAACTTTGCAGCAAAGTAAAGACACTCAAATAACTGATCTGAAATTGGATCGGCAAACTCTTTTTTTAGATCAGTTAAGCAATCATCAAATTTTTTGCCACTTAATACATCCTCTTCAAATTTTTTAAATGCATTTTTAATGGCATTTGGACCTACTCTCCCAAGGTTTGAAAGGCTCTCAGATATTGATGCACCCGATTGAAGAGCAGAAATAATTAAATCAAGTACTTCCGGCCAAGCCGACTCTCTATTCAGTTTTATCTTTTCACGCTTTTTAAGTGAGAATGCAAAATAGATTGACACTGAAAGAAAAATAATAAACACAAATATGGTTAGTGATTTCACTAGTTAATTACTTTGCGCTTATTAGTAACTATGGAGTAATCAGCTAATCCTTTTTCATATTTTGTTCCATTCCATTTAAATATGGAATCAACTTCAATTACCCCAGCTTCTGATCGGCCAGTGACACAAGCAATCTCTACTACCCTGCGCTTGCCACTTTGATCAAGTGAGCACTGAATAACTAAATCAATACTTGATGCAATTGTTGGTGTTATAAAACTTTGTGCAATATTTTCACCAGCAAGTAGGGGTAATAACTGCAACTTACTGACTGCGCTTCTAACTGAGTTGGCGTGCAAAGTTGCCATCCCGGGCAGTCCAGCATTTAAAGCAATTAATAAATCAAGTGCTTCAGCCTCTCTAACCTCACCAACAACAATTCTGCTTGGTCTCATTCGCAGTGATTCTTTGATTAATTTTCTAAGTGTTATCTCACCATCACCTTCTAGATTTGCTCCTCGTGTTTGCAGAGCAATCCAATCGGGTAATTTAGGTTTGAGTTCAAAAACTTCTTCAATAGTAATTACTCGCTCATGAACTGGAATCTGACTAATTAATGCATTTAGGAATGTAGTTTTACCTGCTTGTGTTCCACCACTTACTAATATGTTAACACCATCTTTAATACATAGGGATAGAAAATCTAGAATCTCTTCATTTATAGAACCTAATTTTTGTAAGTCCGAAAGACTATTGCCTTTACTTAAATGCTTTCGAATATTAACTGCCCAGTGCGCAGCAGTTACCTCTGGTATTGCTACATGCAGGCGACTGCCATCAGGAAGACGGGCATCTACAAAAGGATTACTTACATCAAGGCGTCGACCACCCCAGATGAGTAATCGCTCAATTAAATCATGCACAATTTCTTTACTTAATACTAAATTTGTAAGTTCACTTCTTCCATGACGGGCAATAAATATTCGATTTGGTGTATTTATCCAAATTTCTTCAACTGACTCATCTTCAATTAAACCTTGTAAGGGGCCAAAGCTTTGGCCTATTAATTCTTGATTTTTCATACTCAATGTTAGAAATTAATTTACTTGTTTAGCAAAGAACTTAATTACTGTGGATTAAAGCAATCAAATTGTTACTTGATAGCTACTAAATGATGATTAAATATGTAATGTATCTACTCTCGCATACCAATCTATTTGATTCTCATTCTTTTCTCGATAGGAAATATCTAGATCTAAATATGGGGGCAAGGCCTGCTTAGCTCTTAAAATTAATTGATTTAATTGAAATTCACCACTACCAACTAAAAATATCCAAAATCCAATCTGATGCACTCTACAAATACAATCACTTTGCCTAAATACATTCTTAAGTAGAAATGCTACTCTCACTAGCTCTACCTCAAGATCTGAGATCATTTTGTTAGGATCTAGTTGGGATTGATTATTTGAGAACTTGCTATTCAAAAGCATCCCAATATTTAGCTTTGCATTAATTATACTTAGTTGCGTCAGATTCCTGTCTGCTAATTGCAGATCTCGAGCCAAGATTTGATTAAAGCGCTCAGGTGCTATCGCTCCAGTGAGTAGATCAATTTCACCATTATTTACAAAATATATATCTGATAAGAATTGCAGATTTTCATCCATGATAAGTAAAGAGGGTAGTATTTCAAGGTGAAACTTAGAAGCGTATTTGCGACCGAAAATAGCAGAATAAGAGCTATCTATTTATTACGCCTTGAATCCTTGATTATTCTAGGCCTGGTAATTTATCTTTTAGTGGCACCACTCATTTCTGAAGTTAATGTGCCAGCAGCTTTATCTGCTGAAATAGTTTTTGGCTTACTGGCATCCATAGGTCTTTGGGCATCTGCAAGTGGGTTTAAGCAAAAAAAATCATTTGGTAGAGCACCGGCTGTATTGGCAAACCTAATTGCTTTAGGCGTTTCTTATTACATGATTACTGGAAAACTATTGATAGTTGGAATACCACTGGCAATACTTGCAGCAATTACTTTAATTTCAGCAGCACTTGGTTATCGAGAGTAACTACCAGTCAACTACTTGACGATCCTCCCAAAGTAATCCAGTTTTATCTTTCACGGGATCAAACTCTCTAGTTGCTAACCAAATTGCAGTATCAGCTCCTTCTTGTGCACTCCTTGGTGCATCAGGCCCGCCCATATCTGTTCTACAATGATTTGGGCAGATTGCGTCCACTAAAAATCCACGCGCGCCCAGTCCGGTTTCATATGAAAGATTTTTAACAAAAGCATTAACACCAGCTTTACTAATTCGATATGGAGCAAGACCGCCGTGTGTACCGGGCCCAGACATTCTGCCAAGACAAGCAGAGTAAACAATTACTCTTCCTTTTCGCGCATCTGACATTGCTGGTGCTAGTTGATTAACTGCAGTAAATACTGCATCTAAGTTAATTGATAATGTTCTGCGCCATTCCTCATCGGTAGTACGAAGAGTTTTCGACATTTTCTCACTCATTACGCCATGTGCTAAAACTAAAATATCAAGAGTTTGAAAACCATTACTAGTTGCTTCTTCATTTATTTCAGTTAATACCTGGCGAAATTTTTTACTATCTGCCACATCTACTGCGCGAAAATTACAGCCTAGTTTTTCAGCACTTTGCTGAGCCCGTACTTCATCCTTACCAATTATGTATACAGATATTCCAGCTGCAATTAAACCTTTAGCGGTTTCAAATCCAAGGCCCCTAGATCCCCCAGTTACTATTGCCCACTTCTTTTCATCACTCATGGGCGCAACCATGCCGTTATTAGCCTTTACTTTCCAGCCTTTTAACTGTGCTGATGGCCACTTTCACTTACGATAGGGCCTACTTGTTTAGCCAAGCCGGTGTGGGAGTTAAGATTAACCTGTTGCAACAATCTTGATCAGATCAAAATTAGGGAGTTATAAGTGAGCCAAGCCGGAGCTAATACCCCCGCTAATCACTTTGGCGGCTCCTTTGGTCCTAATGAGTGGTTAGTGCAGGAGATGTATGAGAGGTATCAAAGTGACCCATCTTCGGTTGATAAGTCTTGGTGGGAATTTTTTGCAGATTACAAAGGAACTCCAAGTTTAAATAATTCAGTTAAAAGTGGCACCCCACCAATTCCAAAATCACAATTAGCAAAGCCTGTGCCACCTGCGCCAGTAGCAAAATCTGAAGTTGTTACGCCGGAAGTGATCAAGCCGGTTATAGAAAAAAATGTAACACCGGTAAAAACCTCTACTACAACCATTAAGCCAGCTGATCCTGTTGTTAAGCCAATTCCAACTTTAGTGACACCGGGCGCTGCAACTGTTGAACCTTTACGTGGTGTAGCAGCAAGAGTTGTGCAATCAATGGAGGGTTCACTCTCTGTTCCAACTGCGACAAGTGTTCGAGTAGTTCCTGCAAAATTAATGATTGATAATCGAACTGTTATCAATAATCATTTAAAGCGTGGTCGAGGTGGAAAGGTTTCATTTACACACTTAATTGGTTATGCCATGGTTAAAGCCATTAGAGCAATGCCGGAAATGAATACCTTCTTTACAGATTTGGACGGAAAGCCTGCAATTGGTCATCCGGAACATATTAATTTAGGTATTGCAATAGATTTAGCAAAACCAGATGGATCCCGCCAATTATTAGTTCCATCGATTAAAGGTTGTGAAGCCCTAGATTTTGCCCAATTTTGGTCAGCATATGAAGATATCGTGCGCAAGGCTAGAGCAGGTTCACTAACTGTTGAAGATTTTGCTGGCACAACTATCTCGCTCACAAATCCTGGAACTATCGGAACTGTTCACTCCGTGCCAAGGCTGGTACAAGGCCAAGGTTTAATACTTGGAGTGGGATCACTTGATTACCCAGCAGAGTTTCATGGCGCAAATGAACAAGCTCTTGCTGATCTAGCTATTAGTAAGGTCGTAACAATTACTAGTACTTACGATCATAGAATTATTCAGGGCGCTCAATCTGGTGAATTTCTGCGCAGAATTCATGAAATTTTACTTGGTGAAGAAAACTTCTACGATGAAATCTTTGAAGCACTTCGAATTCCTTATGTTCCAATCCGCTGGGTTGTTGACATACAGTTTGATAAAGATGATGATGTTAGTAAGACTGCTCGGGTTCAAAAACTAATTGATGCTTACCGCACAACTGGGCATTTAATGGCAGATGTTGAGCCATTATCTTATGTTCAAAGATCGCACCCTGATTTAGATGTTGTTTCCCATGGATTATCGCTCTGGGATTTAGATCGTGAGTTTGCAACTGGTGGCTTTGGTGGAAAGTCCTTTATGAAGCTGCGCAGAATTTTAGGTGTGCTTCGTGATTCATACTGTCGCACAATTGGTGTGGAGTATATGTACATTGCAAATCCAGCTGAGCGCAAATGGATGCAGGAGCGGATGGAAGTTGGTGCACCAAGAACTCCTCGTGATGAGCAATTAAGAATTTTACGTAAGTTAAACAGTGCAGAGGCTTTTGAAACATTTTTGCAGACAAAATATGTTGGTCAAAAGAGATTCTCATTAGAAGGTGGAGAGTCTGTAATTCCAGTATTAGATGCAATGATTTCAGCAGCTGCTGATGCTGGCTTAGATGAGGTTTGTGTTGGTATGCCGCACAGAGGCCGATTAAATATATTAGCAAATATTGCAGGTAAATCTTATGGGCAGATATTCCAAGAGTTTGAAGGAAATTATCATGATAACGAAGTTCATGGTTCAGGAGATGTTAAGTATCACTTAGGAACAAAGGGAACTTTTGTATCAGAGTCAGGTTCTAAAACTAAGATTTATTTAGCTGCTAACCCATCACATTTAGAAGCGGTTAATCCAGTACTAGAAGGAATTGTTAGAGCCAAGCAAGATAAATTAAGGGTGGCTGCTGGTGATACCACTATTGATGAGCAAACCACATACCCAGTAATGCCAATACTTCTACATGGTGATGCTGCATTTGCCGGTCAAGGAGTTGTTTCTGAAACACTCTCACTCTCACTTCTTAAAGGGTATAGAACTGGTGGAACTATTCATATTATTGTTAACAATCAGGTTGGGTTTACAACTTCACCTAGTTCAGCAAGATCTTCAACATATTCAACTGATATTGCAAAGATGATTCAGTCTCCTGTATTTCATGTTAATGGTGATGATCCTGAGGCTTGCGTGCGGGTTGCTAGAATCGCATTTGAATACCGTCAGACATTTAATAAAGATGTAGTGATAGACATGATTTGCTACCGCCGTCGTGGTCATAATGAAGGCGATGAACCAAGCTTCACGCAGCCACTTATGTATAAATTAATTGACGCAAAAAGATCAACTCGAAAGCTATATACCGAAGCATTAATTGGTCGAGGCGATATTACTGTTGAAGAAGCAGAAGAAGTTTTGCGCGATTACCAGCAACAATTAGAGGGAGTATTCACCTCTGTTCATAATACAGAACCTGAGAGTGATCCAAGTTGGCGCCCACCAGTAGTGCCAGCACCAGCGACAGTTAATACATCAGTAGCTGAGGATCAACTTCGTAAAATTGCCTTAACACAATCATCAATACCATCTGAGTTCACAGTGCATCCAAAATTATTACCTCAATTGCTTAAGCGAGTTGAGATGTTAGATGAATCTACAGTTGATTGGGCAACTGGTGAGATGTTTGCGTTTGGTTCATTATTACTAGAGGGTCATCCAGTTCGAATGAGCGGACAAGATGTTCGAAGAGGCACATTTAGTAATCGCCATGCTGTAATAGTTGATAAAGAAAACGGTAAAGAATTATTCCCACTACGCTCACTAGTTAAAGATCCAAATCAATTTCATATCTATGATTCATTACTTTCTGAGTACGCGGTAATGGGCTTTGAATATGGTTACTCCGTTGAGCGGGATAACGCCTTAGTAATTTGGGAAGCACAATTTGGTGACTTTGCTAATGGTGCTCAGACAGTTATAGATGAATTTATTTCATCAGCCCTTCAAAAATGGGGTGAGCGTTCATCAGTAGTTCTGCTACTGCCACATGGTTATGAAGGACAAGGCCCTGATCATTCATCTGGGCGTATTGAAAGATTTTTGGCACTATGTGCTGAGCAAAACATGACAGTTGCTCAACCATCTACTCCAGCTTCTTATTTCCACCTACTTCGCTGGCATATGAAAAATCCAGCACGCCGGCCACTAATTGTTTTTGAACCAAAGTCAATGTTAAGACTAAAGGCTGCTGCAAGTGGATTAAAAGATTTTACAAATGGAACTTTCAAGCCATTAATTCCTGATGATAAAGTTGTTAATTCCACACGCTTAATTTTTACCTCTGGAAAAGTTTATTACGACTTAATTGCCGAGCGTGAGAAATTAGGCGAGCACTCAACTGCGATTGTTAGAGTTGAACAGCTATATCCTCTCCCGATTGAGGAGATGATTGCTGAAGCAAAGAAGCATTCAAAAGCAACATTACTTTGGGTGCAAGATGAACCAGCTAACCAGGGTCCATGGCCATACATTGCTCTTACAGCATCTGAAGCTTTTGTTGCTCATGAAGAATTATCTGGTAGAACTATTCGCAGAGTTTCAAGACGGGCTACTGCAAGTCCGGCAACTGGAAACCATCACCTGCATGAAGAGGAAGAAAAAGCATTGATGACAGAGGCGTTTACTCGTTAATTATCCTTTTCGGTATCTAAGTAAAACCTTGCCAACAAACTTATCCCCCTCTAGCCATCCCCAGCTTCTTGAATCATTACTTTCTTTGCTATCGCCTTCAACCCAGTACCTAATAATCCCGTGTTCCATTCGAGTTTCTTTTAAACGCTTTAACAACTTAACGCCCTCTCGATTAGGGTCCTGTACTAGGTAAACCTGGCCAATCGAAAAGGTGTGCCGTTGACCACTTAATGAACGAACAAGCAAGAAATCTCCTTGGTTATAGGCAGGCGACATTGAATTTCCCGAAACTACTACTGTGCTAAACCCGAACATGAAGAGTATTCTCCCACTAATAAATAGTTTATTTTAAACCAAGGAGAGAAAATGCTCGATTCATTACTTAAGTTAATTACTCCAAAAGAGAGTGTTTACGCCCACTGCGATCTACCTTGTGGCGTTTATGACCCAGCGCAAGCAAAGATAGAAGCACAATCTGTTAAGGCTTGCATGGAGAAGTATGCAAGTAGCAGTGATGCTGATTTTAAATCACGTGCGGTTGCAATTAAAGAAGAACGATCTGAGTTAGTTAAGCACCATTTGTGGGTTTTATGGACAGATTACTTCAAGCCAAATCATTTTGAGGCATATCCTCAGCTTCATACCTTATTTAATGAGGCAACTAAACTTGCTGGTGCTGGTGGCAGTAAGGGCACAAATGATGTCGCGGTTGCAGATAAATTAATTAAGAAAATTGATGAAATTTCCGAAATATTTTGGGCAACTAAAAAGTAAATTGTTTATAAGTGGCTAGTGGCTTAGAAGTTTAAGCTGCTAGCTACTTTTTTTTCACTAACGGATGCTCCTTTTTCAGCCATCATAGTTTCAGCAGCAACTCTTGCCATAAATGAAACTCGTTCGACAAATTTACGAGTTATTAGGCCGGTTGCAATTAATCTAGCTACTTGATGGACTTCAACCTCAAATTTAAGGATATTTTCATCAAGTCCTAGGCACCTGGCAGTTGCATGTATTTCAATTCCTACACCAGCGGCGCCGGATATATCTACTTGCGAACTGGTAGTAATAGTGGTTTCACCAAAATCTAAGAATTCAATTATTGCAGTACTGCAGGCACTCTCCATTAGAGATAACAATTGATTTGAACCAACAACTGGTAAATCATTAACTCCTTGCGCAACTGATGTGTCGCCAGGGCGAATAGTCATAGTTGCCATACCAATTACACCAATGACTTGTTCGGCTTTCATAATCACAAGGCTAGTGATTAAGTAATTACTCCAGCGGGAACTGCCTGCGGATTTCGCTAGTTATTTCGATTTGTGTCGTACCTTCTGCGCTGATTTCCGTATAAGTTGTTTGGGTATAGGTAATTTCTGTGACTTCCTGGGAATCACCTTCCTGCATCATTTGATTGTAAAGATCCTGAGTCTGCTGATTAATCCGATTACATAACTCCTCTGGAGCTGATTCAATAAGAGAATTACACAAAAGATTCTTCATCAAAGTAAGTGTGGCATTTTCGCGTTCCATATAAGTCCGACATGGTGGGCATTGACCAAAATGAATTTCAACAGCACTTAATTCTTGAGTGTCAAAGATTTCATGATCAATATAAAGCACGATATTTGGTAAAACTTGCTCGCAAGGAATTAAATCGTTTTGATTAAAGTTCACTTTTGATCACCTACTTTATCTTTGCCATACCCACGGTCTTTGGCGTACTGCGCAAGTGAAGCTCTTAATAATTTTCGACCACGATGTAATCGAGACATAACTGTTCCAGTTGGAACACCCATAATTTCTGCAACCTCTTTGTATGCAAATCCTTCAACATCAGATAAATAAACAGCCATTCGAAACTCATCTGGCATTTGAGCTAACGCATCTTTAATATCTTTATCTGCAATATTTTCAAGTACTTCATCTTCTGCAGATTTTCCTTGATCACTTGTGTGTGATGAAGCCTTTGCAATTTGCCAATCTTCTATCTCACCATTGGAAATTTGTGGCCTTCGTTGATCTTTACGATAATTATTTATAAATGTTGTTGTAAGAATACGATAGAGCCAAGCTTTTAAATTTGTGCCAGGTTCAAATTGATGAAAACTTGTAAAAGCTTTTGCATATGTATCTTGAACTAAATCTTGAGCATCATGAGAATTCTTTGTATAGCGAAGTGCAGCTCCATAAAGTTGTGAGGTAAAAACTAGAGCATCTTTTTCAAACCTCGCCTTGCGCTGGGCTAGGGTTTCTTTCTCTCGGTTAACTACCGCAGGTAATAAATCTTCATTACTCATTTGGGACAAGGCTACCTCGAATGACGTTTTGGGCATGGGATCATATTTTTTATTTTGGCTAACACTAGAACGAAGCGCATGCATAGATATAAAACCTGCTGCCTACCCAATTTATTCCCGCCAACCAGCGGCTAACCCCGCTTAAAAGCCTGATCTGCTTAAGTAGGTGGAAGGTAGACTGGGACATATGACTAATTGGAATGCGCCATTTCGAAGTAAGTTAACTTCATCTGCGGCAAACCCGATTAATTCTAGGGTAGTTATTCCAGGATCTAAGTCAGTTACAAATAGAGCCCTAATCCTTGCTGCAATTGCTAAAACTCCATCAAGGTTACGCAAACCACTTTCTTCTCGAGATACCGATCTAATGGTTAAAGGATTACGCGCACTAGGTTGTGAGATCGATGAAATAAAAACTAATGATGGGTTTGATTATCAAATTACACCGAAAAAACTAACTGGACCAACCCAAATCCAAGTTGGTAATGCTGGAACTGTAATGCGTTTTCTGCCACCAATTGCTTGCCTTGCAAACGGATTAATTCATTTTGATGGTGACGCCAGGTCTCATGAGCGGCCACTTGCGCCAGTGATAAGCGCGCTTGAGCAATTAGGAGTTTCAATTGAGCACGATAATAAGTATCGCTTACCAATAACAATTAATGGGTCTGGTGAAGTAAAAGGCGGATTAGTTGAAATAGATGCAAGTGCATCTAGTCAATTTGTTTCAGCCTTACTTCTACTTGGGCCAGCAACAAAGCAAGGAATAACTGTTAAACACACCGGTGCATCACTACCATCGATGCCACATATTGAAATGACTATTCAAATGATACGAGCATTTGGTGGAGAGGTTGAAGTAAATAAAAATAGTTGGATTGTTAAATCCGGTGAATTAATTGGTCAAGACATGATAATTGAACCTGATTTATCAAATGCAGCGCCATTTATGGCAGCTGCGATGATTTGTGGCGGAAGTATTGAAATAGCAGATTGGCCAAAATTAACAACACAACCTGGTGATCAACTTCGAGATATATTTAAAAAAATGGGAGCAAAAATTGAACTAGCTAATTCAGGTTTAAAAATTAGTGGAAGCGGAAAGGTAATCGGCATAGATATAGATCTTCATGATGTTGGTGAGTTAACACCATCAATTGCAGCGCTGGCTTGCTTAGCAGATTCCCCTTCTACGCTTAGAGGTATTGCGCACCTTCGACTACATGAAACAGATCGACTGAGCGCACTTGCTACTGAAATTAATAATCTCGGTGGCTCTGTAACTGAAGGTCCTGGTGAGTTACTAATAAAGCCAGCCATACTTAAATCATCACAAATTTTTAAAAGCTATGAGGACCATCGAATGGCGACAGCTGGCGCAATAATCGGATTAGCTGTTGAGGGTGTGGTTATAGAAAATATTGAAACAACTAAGAAAACACTGCCTGATTTTCCTGGTATGTGGCAGGGAATGCTTGATGGTTAGGCAGAAGAAAAATTGGGATGAAGACGATGTTCGAATCAATAAATCACGACAGTTCGGCTCTAGTAATAAAACAAGACCAAGAACTAAAGACCGTCCGGATTACTCAAAAGCACAAACTGCAACAATTATTGAAGTTGATAGAGGTCGCGTTCAATGTTTAATTGAATCTGGTGCTAATAAAACAATTATTACTGCCATGAAGGCTCGTGAACTTGGGAAAAAATCAGTAGTAGTTGGCGATTTGGTTTCAGTGGTCGGAGATATATCAGGTACAGAAGGCTCACTTGCCCGAGTGGTGTCAGTTTTAGCAAGAAAAAATTCACTTACAAGAACCATAGATGATCATGCAAATGATGAAAGAGTAATCGTGGCAAATGTCGACCAGATTGCAATTGTAATTGCTACAACTAATCCAGAACCGCGGGAAGGTTTTGTTGATCGAGCCTTAGTAGTTGCATATGACCAAGGTATTGAGCCAATCATAGTTATGACTAAACAGGATCTTGCTAATGGCGATGATTTTTTAGAAACTTACAAAGATCTTGAAATCAAGGTTTTTAAGATTGATAAATCATCAGATTTGGGAAAATTGCAGAAAACTTTAGCCAACAAAATTACAGTTCTAATTGGTCACTCAGGTGTTGGTAAATCCACACTAGTTAACAACCTATTGGAAAGTTCGAAAAACAAATCAGTTGCTGTTGGTGATGATTCTAAGCATCGTGCTACTGGGGATGTTAATGAAGTAACTGGTAGGGGTCGCCATACTTCTTCGAGTGCAATTGCACTTCCACTTTCTTCTTCATTTGATGGTGAAAATTTTGGTTGGATTATTGATACCCCAGGTGTTAGATCATTTGGAATCGCTCATATTCAGCCCTCAAGAGTTATTTCAGCATTTCCTGAATTTACTAAAGCAATTTCACACTGCCCAAAAAACTGCTCACACAATGAAGCCACTTGCGCATTAAATGATTGGCCAGGCTTCACAAACCAAAATTTGGCAAGGCTTGAAAGCTTACGTCGAGTGTTATCCGTTGAATAAGAAAAAAGAGTAATCTGACCACTATGAGTTCGGTAATCGCCCAAAATGATGTTAAAAGTCGGCAGGTAGATCTACATCTAACTGGTATGACCTGTTCTTCATGTGTTAGCACTATAGAAAGCGCCCTAAATAAAATATCAGGTGTTAAAGCTGTAGTTAATCTTGCAATGGAGTCAGCGCATGTAATTGCGCCAATAAACATCTCAGAGCAAGATTTAATAACAGCAGTTAGTAAGTCTGGATATAAGGCAAGTGCATTTAAGGGTGAGCGTGAATCATTTGAAAAATCTAACCGCCTTGGAATTAGAGTATTTCTAACCCTGCTTTTAACCGCCCCAGTGATCTTAATTTCTATGTTTGATAGTTGGCATGAACAAATAGATAAGCAACTTAGTAATTCACTTGATCAAGTTAATAACTTCATTAATAATCTTGGAATTTCTCTCGTTATTGGATACCCAATAGCCCCAATTACAACCTGGTTCTTAATCGGACTTTCGGTTCCTGTTGTAATTATTCTTGCATGGCCAATCCACCGAGCTGCAATAAAAAATCTTAAAAATCCAACTATGGACACACTTGTATCCCTCGGATCATTAATTTCACTTGGTTGGAGTATTTACTCAGCAGCAACGTATCAAGTAGATAGCAAGGTGATGCCATTAATATATGTTGAGGTTTCATCTGCGGTGATTTTCTTCGTAATGTTGGGTCGTTATCTTGAATACCGTGCAAAGCGGAAAGCTGGATCAGCTCTATCACACCTATTTAAATTAGCTGCAGCTCAGGTGGAGGTTAAAAGATCTGATCGAAATGAAATAATTCCAATCGATCAATTACAAGTTGGTGATATTTTTATTGTGAAACCTGGTGAAGTAATTGCAACTGATGGGCAAGTAATCTCAGGCTTTAGCACAATTAATAACGCTTTTTTAACTGGTGAGGTAATACCAGTTGAAATTTCTGTTAGTAGTTTGGTTTATGCCGGAGCTATTAACAATAATGGAAATTTAGTTGTAAGAGCCATGCGAATAGGATCTGATACTGAACTAGCAAGAATAACTAGAATGGTTTTAGCGGCTCAAATAGAAAAAGCACCAGTACAACAGTTAGCAGATCGTATAAGTAGAGTTTTTGTTCCAGTTGTATTAATACTTGCTATTGCTACTTTCTTAACCTGGTATTTAACCGGGACAGAGATTGCACTTTCAATTGCAACTGCAGTTTCAGTACTGGTAATTGCCTGCCCATGTGCACTTGGCTTAGCAACTCCAATTGCGCTACTAGTTGCCTCTGGTAAAGCAGCAAAATCTGGCATAGTAATTAGATCACCTAGATCTATTGAAAAAGCGGTCGGTATAACTGATGTGGTTTTTGATAAAACCGGAACGATAACAAGTGGGCAAATGGTTTTACAGCAGATGGTTTTAATAAATAACCCTCTATCTACACCCGCTACCGCAATAGCTACTTCTGAATTAATGAGTTATGCATTAACTCTTGAGAGTATGGATTCACACCCAATCGCCTCTGCAATTGCTAATTCACTTTCAAAACAAGGCATAACTGCATTTACTGCAACTGAATTTGAACATACACCTGGTTCTGGCTCAGCAGCTAGAGTGCAATCCTTAAACTCATCTGATGCTAAGGCTGTTCTAATCGGCTCACCTCTTTCAATCGCGCGCAGCACAACTGAATTTTCGCCTGTATTAACTAAAGCTATTGAATCAGCTACATCACGAGCAAACTCAGTTGCGGTTTTAGCAATTAATGGCTTGGCTTATGGCGTCTTTGAAGTTGGTGATCAGGTAAAGCCTGAAGCTAAAGCTGCAATTGATAAATTGCATTCATCTAGTATCAATACTTGGTTGGTCACTGGTGACAGTGAATCTGCTGCTATCTCTATCGGCTCTGAAGTTGGCATACCAATTGATCACATATTTGCATCAGCTTCTCCATCAGACAAGCTTGAATTTGTAACAAAACTCCAAGAAAATGGAAAAGTATTAATGATTGGTGATGGCATAAATGATGCTGCTGCTATTGCAAAAGCAGATTTGAGTATTGCAATTGGATCCGGTACTGACATTGCAATTGCTGCTGCCGATATCACGCTGATTAGGCCATCTTTGTTAGCAGCATTAGATGCAATAGCAATTTCTAAAAAGACTGTCCGGATTATTAAATCAAACTTAGGCTGGGCATTTTTATATAACTTAGTTGGTATTCCAATTGCCGCTAGCGGAAATCTATCGCCGATGTATGCAGCTGCTGCCATGTCAGCATCTTCATTATTTGTAGTTTTAAACAGTTTACGTATTAAATAAATTTGGTAGCGGGGGCAGGATTTGAACCTACGACCTCTGGGTTATGAGCCCAGCGAGCTACCGAGCTGCTCCACCCCGCGTCGGTAATTAAATCTTAGAGCAGTATGGCTATTAACCCAAATGGGTTGAATTAATTATCTGTTTTGCGCGGAAACTAATGCAGCAATTGCTGCTTTAACTCTGGCTCTAGCTCTATCTTCAGCAGCACCATCTAAACGCTTTTGCGCAGCCTCTAACTCAGTAAATGCTGATTGTAATGATGCAATTGCTGATCTAATTTCTTGACTGCTACCTGTTTTATCAGATGTTGGTGTATCAGATTGATTGTTCGCAGCAGTAGTTCCTGCACTTCCACCAAAGACTTGATCTAATGCACCTTGCAAGGTTTCGCTGAATCCAATTTGATCACCAAATGAGACTAAAACTTTTTGTAGAAGTGGATAGGCAGCGGTATTACCGGTTGCTCTTACATAAACTGGCTGGACATATAGAAGTCCATTACCAACTGGCAAGGTAAGAAGATTGCCCAGCACTACATCAGCTCCGCCTTGGCGAAGAAGTGAGAGAGAGGTTGCAACCTCTGGTTTGGCTTCAAAGTTTGAAGATACTTGGGATGGACCAGCAATATTTGTGGAGCGGGGTAATTGTAAAACTGTAATTTTCCCGTAACTATCTCTAGCATCAGAATTTACAACTGCAAGAGCAGTTAAGTTCTCACGCCCACCACGTGGCACAAATGGGGTGTATAAAGAAAAGGTTGGTTTCTTTTGACCTGGAATCTGCATGGTTAAGTAATAAGGTGGCTGATGTTCCAGAATTTGATCCAAAGCTAGATGGATCAAGTGGTACGCGCCAGAAATCTTGACCACCATAAAATGCATCAGCAGTCTTTACATGGTAAGCACTTAAAATATCGCGTTGAACTTTAAACATGTCCTCTGGATATCTTATGTGTGAAAGTAGGTCTGGAGAGATTTCACTCTTTGGCTTAACGCTATTTGGAAACGCTTTACTCCATGTGGCTAACACTGGATCTTTCTCATCCCACTGGTACAGGGTTACGGTGCCATCGTAGGCATCCACAGTGGCTTTGACAGAGTTGCGAATGTAATTAACGTCTTGGTTAGCTAATGTAGAAACAGCATTTGACCTAACAGCAAGTGCATCTGCGGTATTAGCTAAATTTACTTTTCTAGAGTTTGGATATCCAGCACTTGTCGTATAGCCATCAATTATCCATAAAATCTTACCGTCAACAATTGCAGGGTATGGATCTCCATCTAACGTGAGCCATGGAGCAACTTTTGCGACTCGAACTCGGGGATTGCGATCAAATAAAATCTTAGATTCAGAATTAATTAAATTAGATAAAACAATTCTCTGCTCTTGATACTTAATTGCAAATAGCAGGCGTGAGAAAATAGAACCCATTGGCACGCCACCTTTGCCGGTATAGGTGTAATTCTTTTGACCATTTGCAGATTTATCATCTGGATAATCTAATTCAACTGGATCACTTGTTGCTGGTCCACCAATAATTGAGTAGTCCGGAACATTTTCGCCAAAATAAACTCGTGGTTCAAACTCGCCTAATCCTTTTGTGGGTGGGATATCGCCAACAGTAAATGATGGTTTTCCATCTGCATCCACTGCATTTCCATAAGCGCCAACCATTCCAAATCCGTGGGTGTATACAAGGTGATCATTAATCCAATTTCGAGATGGATTACCTTCAATATTTAACTCACGAACTGAAACCACCATATCTCGCTCTTTACCATTAATTACGTAGCGATCAATATCTAGTGAGTCAGCAAAACTATAGTAAGGCTTAATTTGTTGAAGTTGTCTAAAGGTTGCTGATAAAACATTTGGATCCATCAAGCGGATATTGGCAATAGTTGCGGCGTCATTTGCTAACTGACCAGCAGAGGTAGACACGGTGGCTTGATAATCAATTACTTCAACATCATCTATACCGTAAGCAAGTCGCGTTGCATCAATATTTTTTTGGATAAAAGGGGCTTCTTTAGTTGACTCAGATGGCTTAACTTGGAATTGCTGAATCGCTGCTGGATATACACCGGCAATTAAAACTGATGCAATAACCATAAGCGCTACACCAGCTGTAGGTAGTAGCCATGATTTGCGAATTATGTTGGCAAAAAATAGCAATGAACATACTGCTGCAATTGCTGCCAGAATTGATTTAGCTGGCAATAATGCATTTACATCGCTATAGGTAAGACCAGTAATTAATCTGCCCTCTTTTAAAGTTAATGCATAGCGATCAAACCAATAAGCAACAGCTTTAAGTAGCACAAGTAGTCCAAGTAAAATTGAAAGCTGAACTCTGGCGGTAACTGTAGTTCGATCCTCTTTAACCTGAGTACGAATGCCACCGTAAATATAATGAACTGCTGCAGCGGCAAGAATTGCTAAAACGATTGTTGAGATACCCCAGCCGATTAATGATTGCCACATTGGCAGTTTAAAAGCGAAAAATGAAACATCTTTACCAAATTGTGGATCAACTACGCCAAACTCTGTTGCATTTCTAAATAGCAACCACTCTTGCCAAAGCCTAGTTGCTGAACTTCCTGCAAAATAAAAGAGAACTAGAAATATTCCAATACCAACAAATTTACGAACTGGTTCTAATTGTGCGCGGTAGCGCTCCAAATTATCTGCTTCAACTGCAACTGGCACATACATTGGTCGGCGCCGAAAAGCGATATAAATATTTGCCGTAATAAAGGCTGCAGTTACTAATCCAAAACCAATAAACAAATACGCCTTGGTAAACAAGGTTGTTTGCCAAACATTTACAAAATCTACAGATCTAAACCAGAGTAAATCAGCATAGAAACCGCTAAGTGAAACTAAAACACTCGCTAAAATAAATAGAATTACAAAAGTAATAGTCAGTGGACTAATTCGCCGGCGGCCACCACCTCGGTTTGCAAAAGGATTGGGGAAAGTACCACCAAAGCCTGAGCCACCAAATGGGTTGTTGTTTCTATTAAAACCGCCACCACCAAAGCCGGAAGAACTCATGCGCAGATCTTATCTATTATTGAAAAGTATCCAAACAGCTTGGATACTTGGCGCCCGCTGGCAGTTTAAGTACAGATATCGCCTCATTAAGTGTGGCGACGGGCACAATTTTCATCACCTTTTTATCACTACTACTAGCCACCTTTTCCTCATTAGCAATATCACTACAGTTTTCAATTGGAGTTAAAAATAACTCAACCCCAGCTTTTTTCGCTCCAATAATTTTCTCAGCAATTCCTCCGATTGGGCCAACTCTGCCATCGGTGGTAATCGTTCCAGTGCCAGCTATATTTCGATAACGAACTAAATCTTGCGAAGTTAATTTATCAACAATACCTAGGGCAAAAATTAAGCCACCACTTGGCCCGCCAGTCTCTGCTAATTTAATTTTCACATCAAATGGGAAATCAAATTGAGATTGGATGTTAATACCAATAAATGCTGATCCATCTTCTCTGGCGGATAGTTTTATTTCTCGACTAATAACCTCTTTACCTGCCCGCAACACCTTTATCGAAATCAAATCCCCTGGCTTTTTTTGATCCAAATAATCCATAATCTGTGCTGAAGAGTCATAGATTTTATTATTAACTGAGATAATTTGATCTCCTGCCACAAAATTTCCAACGGCATTACTTTTCTTATTAACTTCAACAATCACTAACGTAGCTTCGTTTTTATAGCCTAAGTGATCAAGGGCTGCAGCGGTGGCATTAATTTGTGAACCAGACATCTCATCGGCGCCGATTTTTACAGACTCTGCAGCGCTTTCACCCTCAGGATAAACCTGCGCCCGTCGGTAGTACTACTCGGTTTTTATCTATCCAGCCATATAAAACATCAAATCCAGTTATATAAGAATCTGGATCGGTAACTAATACTGAGGTAACAGATAATTTTCCAGTAGTGGGATAAACCTTAGTTCCTGAAATAGTTATAGCTGAACCTAAAATATTTTGTGGATTTCCTGGTGAAAGGATTACATAAGGAGAAGGCAGGAAGAAGGCGGCAATTATTAGTAAAATAAAAATTAATCTACTAGGAGTAGGCAGAGTTAGTTTTACTGGAAGTAGGGATTTCATCGTGGGGCTTAAGCGTATTACTTTTTATATTTAAAGGTGCTTTGAAACTTCTTAAAACTATTTACTGAACGGTTAGTTTCATTATCAAATTTTTTCTTATATTTAGTGACCCAGACCCCATAAATAATTGCTCCCAGTACCGCTCCAATAGGAATCACCCACCAGATGAGGGCAGTGAAGGCGGTTGAGTTCATACGGGTAATCCTAATGAACGGGGAAGAAAAAGCATGGCATTATTGTTATCTAGGCATCAGATATCTTTAGGTCAACTGGTTAGAAGGTGAGTTAAGAAAATGGGTTTTGGATTTGGCCCTAATGATGGGCAACCAGATTTTGAGGCGCTGCTTAAGCAGTTCTCAGAAATGGGAGTTGATGCTAATACCCTAGCTGGCGCTAAGTCATTTTTAGAAAATATGCAATCACCTAATGAACAAAATTTAATTACCGTTGCAGCAATTAGAGAGACCGCAAAACAAATAATTACCGCAAAGGGTGACCTACCAATTGGCCAATCTGATCAACAAAAACTAAGTGAATCGTTAAAAATTGCTAATACTTGGTTAGATACCGAGATACTTTTCCCAGCATCAAGCCTTCCAACGCAGAGTGCATGTTCAAAGCGTGATTGGCTTGATAACACCGTTTCTAGTTGGCAGCACCTATTTGAACCGCTGGCGCTAGGTATGGCTGATGCACTCTCTAATGTGATATCTAGTACCTCATCTGCCCTACCTACTGAGTTTATGGGCTCTGAAAACAATAGCCCGGCGCAACAAGAAATGATGAAGGCAATGTTTGCCCGTCTTCTTCGTGGATTTATGGGTAGTTTAATTGCAACTCAACTTGGTCAAGGTATTGGCCTTCTAGCTAATTCAATTACTGGCGCAAATGATGTGGCAATCCCCCTACAAAACGGCGCAGAGGTAGCTAATTTAATTCCACAAAACATAGCGCAATGGTCAGATGGCCTTGGAATTGATCCAGAACAGGTGGGTATTTATCTATCACTACGCGAAGTGGCCGCGGCTCGATTATTTGCTAATAATAGTTGGCTATCGAAATACATCCAAGATGTGATCACTGCCTATGGCAAGGGAATTTCTATTGATGTTGAATCAATTACTCGCCAAGCTGAAGAGGCGATGGCAAGTGGTGAGATTGATATCAATAATCCAAATGCAATTAATATTGCTTTAAACTCTGGACTATTCACACCTCAACAAACACCAGCTCAAGAGCTAGCGCTTACTAAATTAGAGATGGCGCTGGCATTAATTGAAGGTTGGATTGATCATGTTATTTCAGAAGTAGCTAGTGAGCGGATGCCAGCATTTAATGCATTAATTGAAAACTCACGCAGAAGGCGAGCAACAAACTCACCAATGCAACAGATATTTGCAACTTTGTTAGCACTAGAAGTTTCACCAAGAAAAATGCGCGAAGCATCGGCATTTTGGAGTGAGGTAAAACAATTACGGGGTACTGATGGCCGCGATAAATGTTGGCAAGATGCTGCATTCCTGCCGATGCCAGATGATTTAAAAGATGTAAAGGCATTTTTAGATAGCGTAACTGTGCCAGATGATCTCTCTGGTTTACTCTAAAGCTCACAATTTAAAAAGCGAAATCCCCGGGCGCTCATTTCTTATCTGCCTTCCCCTTGCAGATATGAAACAGTTATCCGGGGACTTCGTGGCGCTAACCTATGTTAATCAAAGGTGAGAATCAACTTAAAAAGGTGTTTCTAAGAAGTAAATTTCAATAATATTTTTTGCCCTTTGATTGATTTTCCGTTTAGAAAAAATAATTTAAAACCACACGGGCATAGATCATGGGCAAGGGGTGGCTAGGAGCGTAAAATTTGCATGTGCTCTGTGGATTAAACTGTGGAGATAACCACAATTATGGTGGATAAGTAGAGGTTATGGTGGATAACTTTGAACAACAAATCCTCTTTACAGATATTTTGCCCACCGTGTCTGAAATCTCTGCGCGTAAGAAAAAACTTGAGGCAAATCTGCCACCTGACCTGCCAGCGTACCGAGTAATTCGCAAAGAACGGCGACGAAGAAGTGTCTCGGCCTATCGCCAGGGTGGGGTAATCCAGATTCATATCCCAGCCAAGATGAGTAGGCGCCAGGAGATTGAAATCATTCCAGAGATGATCTCTATGGTGCTGCGCCGTGAGGCCCGCGAGCGCAAAACTGATCTAGAACTTATGCAAATTGGTATTGAATTACTAACTCAGTACCTACCTGAGTTTGATACTCACCCTGCCAGTATTAATTGGCGCAATATGAGTGAGCGATGGGGCTCTTGCACCACTGTTGATCGAACAATTCGAATCTCAGATCGATTAGTTGGCTCACCTGCTTATGTTTTAAATTACATAATCTTTCATGAGCTAATTCATTTACAAGTTCCAAACCACGATAGTGATTTCTATAATTATTTAAGTAGATATCCCGATGCAGTAAAAGCTGAGGCCTTTTTAGAGGGCTTTGAAATCGGTTGCCAAAGTAGTGGTTCTGCTGTGATACCGGCGGTAAATATCTAGATTTGCCCCTTTTTTACAGTTTCTAACTAATATTTTCGACTTTACGCGTGGAAAACCCCAGTTGAGCGTGGAGTGGGGGGTATTGTGTTGCTATTCGCCCTCGGATGAGTGCGGCAGATGGAGGAATAAAATGGCTGAAGAATACAAGGGTGAGGCTTACTGCGTTAAGTGCAAAGAGAAGCGCGCTTTTGAAGGACATGTAAAGGTCTCTGATTCAGGTCGCCGCATGGCGCAAGGAATTTGCCCAGTTTGTGGCACAAAGGTAAATCGTATTCTTGGTAAGGCTTAATAAGTAAGTATCAAAAATTAAAACGGCGGGGTTGGATATATTCCAACTCCGCCGTTTTTGTTAACCCTTTCTAGTTAACAGTTGTTTTAACTTTTCTTAATTTAACTTGCCGCCGCCACCTTCGCTGGCCGCCCTGGTGATCTCTTGCTTTGAATTACTTGACCTTCATCAAATAACTCACCGCCCCAGACCCCACATGGTTCAGCCCTAGAGAGTGCGCCCTCTAAACACTTCGCCTTCATTGGGCAACCACCGCAAAGCGCCTTAGCTTGGGCAATGACCTCAACGCTTTCATTAAAGAAGAGCTCAGGATCAGCGCTGTGGCAGGGTAGGGATAGCATCTGCACATTTTGATTAATCTCAGGTTGGAAAGGATTATCAGCGCGCTTGTATTCACCCTTAGCTTTAAAACTCTTAGCAACTGTTGAAGTTGGCGTTGAGTTTTTGCTGTAGTCGGTATAGGAGATGACTGGAGCTTGTCCATAAGCCCAG
Organism: Candidatus Nanopelagicus sp.; assembly: GCA_964203335.1. Classification (GTDB taxonomy): domain Bacteria; phylum Actinomycetota; class Actinomycetes; order Nanopelagicales; family Nanopelagicaceae; genus Nanopelagicus. The sequence goes on along the minus strand of CAXNKX010000003.1, from coordinate 96,157 downwards.
GTGACATCTGCTAAGCCAATTTTTGCAGTTGGGCCCTCGGCCCAACCAGGGATAAGTAGTTCGCTGAAGAGAACGGTCATCGTTCTCACCTTTCCTTTCGTTAACTTGCGTTGGTTTATTTCTTTTTTATTTAGCCATTTGGCTTTTTTCAGTTAGAGGTTATTTGGATAAAAGAAAAAGGGCCTACGAATCATTAGATTCGCGGGCCCCTTGGCTTCTATTTCGACTTTAGCCGATATAGCCTCCAGGGGTGCGATCTAATGTAAAGGTATAAAAACCCTTATTAGAGCGCTTATTAGTCCAAGCTGAGCGATATGAAGCTTTCGCATTAGCCGGGAAAATGGCAGGTGAATTAACAGCGGCCGCAGGTGCAGCAACTGTGTTTAAAGAAATTAACTTTGCCATGTGTGAAGAGTAAAGCATGAGGTGGGGATGGTGCAACTTAATTAAATTGCTCTAAAAATACGCTGGGTTTGCCAGCATAGGTGATCTGAATTTTCTCTTTAGCCCGAGTAACTCCCACATAAAAAAGCCGGCGTTCTTCATTTAAATCATTACCCATTGGTAATACGCCATCTGAGACGCCTATTAAAAATAGGTGCTTCCATTCAAGTCCTTTAGCGCTATGCAGAGTAGCTAGCGTTACCCCCGGCAAAGTAGGTGGGTTATTTTGTTCAGCCCGGTCCTCAATCTCTCGCAAGAAGGCGCGCATATTTATGCCACCATTTTCTTTAATGCTTTTAGCTAGCTTTAAAAAGCCGATTACGTAATCGGCCTCACCAAATGGGCGTAGCACCGATTCTAAATCGGCATACCAATCACCTATTTCAGAGGGTAATACTGAGGCACTTCTAATCACTCGCATCGCATCCCTGACATCTACGCGATCAAAGAACTTCTCACCTGATCTAATTTGGCTGGTGATCTTTAAATTATTAAGACTGGACTTAACCTGATCTAACTGGGCATTTGTTCTAGCCAAAATAGCGATATCAGAGGTATCTACCTGGCTTTTAATCAGCTTTTCAACCTCAGAGCTAACATATGCGATCTCATCAGCGGCTGAGTTAAAGCCATTTACTTTCGGCTTATCACCATGTTCATTGGCAGATTGCAGTTCACTGCCATGATCACTAACTAGATTGCCCTGGCGCAGAATTTGATTGGCAGCATTAATAATCTCCGGGGTGCAGCGATAGCCACGGGTAAGCCTAAAAACTTGTGCGTTTGGGAAACGGTTTTTAAATGTTAGTAGAAAGTTTGAACTAGCTCCGGCAAATGAGTAAATAGTTTGAGCAGCATCACCAACTACACAAATCTCCTCACGATTTCCAAGCCAAAGATTTAGTAATCGCTGCTGAAGAGGTGAAACATCCTGATACTCATCAACTGTGAAATATCGGTATTGATCCCTTACCCGCTCCCTTACCCCTCTATCCTCTTCTAACATCCCAACGGTAAGTAAAAGTACATCTTCAAAATCTAAGCACCTCTCCTGTTTTTTAAGTGATTCATAGGCTTCATAAACCTGGGAAATCATCGCCAGAGTTTTCATTCTCACTTTTATTATTTGGCAATCTAACTGATCTATTACTTGCGATCGCCTCTTGCTTGATAGTTATCGGGTGAAATCTCTAAAACCTTTGCCCATTCAATCTCACCAGCAATCTCGCGCAGTGCGTTAACACTTGCTGGCATTGCCACCTCAGCCCTTGAAATTGCCTGACTAATAAAGCCTGATTTAGTGGTTAGTAAGGTTGGAAATTGCCCACCAAATGCGTATGGCCAAAAGTATAAAAGTTGTTTTAATGCAGCTGAGTGAAATGTTCTAGCTGCAGCATTTGATATTCCGAGTGTTCTAAGCCGAGATCTCATCTCACCTGCTGCCTTTGCAGTAAAAGTAAGCGCTAATACCTTAGTTGGATCAGTTACGCCAGCATTAATTGCATAGGCAATCCGGTTTGTAATAACTCTAGTTTTTCCAGTACCAGCTCCTGCAATTACACAAACTGGTCCTCTAATAGCACTAACAACTGCAATTTGATCAGGATCTAAATCAGTGAGGATGGCCGAGTTATCTATCACCATGATTGATTGCCAACTAAGTCTTTATCTGCGCCATCGCCATACCAAGCATTAATCATCTGACGTGCCACACTGATCTCAAATGGAAGAATTAAAGATTTATCTAAAATTGCACTCTTCATATCTTCGCGACTAAACCATCTAATCTCTTCAATCTCATCCCCGTCTGGGCGAGCTAGCTCTGGTGTGTTTGTAATCGCTTCAAAGGCAATCATTAAGGATGCTGGAAATGGCCAAGGCTGTGATCCTAGGTAATTTATTTTTGTTAATTCAACGCCAGCTTCTTCTCTAACCTCTCTAATCACGCAATGTTCAAATGATTCACCTGGCTCAACAAAGCCGGCAAAGGTTGAGAAGCGATACTTTGGCCAAACTTTTTGCCGGCCAAGCAATATTTGATCTTTATCATTTTTAATTAAAACAATAATCGCACTATCTGTTCTTGGATAATGCTCACTTTGATCTGTTGGGCATCTTCTAACGGCGCCTGCCAAAACTACAACTGTTGGGCCACCACATAATGAACACCTTGGATGTTTACTATGCCAATTAGCTAAACCTTGAGCATGTACTGCTAAACCAATATCTCTAGGTGATAAAAAAGAACCGATTGCGCGCAAGCTCTTAAACTCTGACTTTGAAGTTTCATCATTAAGGTGGCGAAGGAAAAAATTCTCACCATCTTTAACGCCTAAGAAATAATCACTTTGGGAGTCATACTCACCCAGGCTTGCCCCTTTTACAAAAGTTAACTGATTAGATTGCGAAGCAAATTTCTCTGAACTAAATTGCAACACCAAGGCATTAGGCCAAGAAGATTGTAGGTATGCCTCATCACTTCGCAGATGAGCAGATCGATCAACCTCTGCGGCTGCTAGCGGCAGTTTTAGCGGTTTATTAGGGCTCATCACCGTCTGACCCTACTAGCCTGTCATCATGGTTGTCGCCCCCGCTCAAAAGATGAGAGTGATCTCTTGGAACCTTTTACATGGTCAGGTGATTCCACCAGTAGGTGAGCAAGATTGGCGGCAAAGTTTAATTACTAGCGCTACAGATATTGCTAGCCATTTCAAACCAGATTTTATATCCTTACAAGAGGTTGATTACCTGCAACCACGATCTGGAAATATGAATCAAACAAAATTAATTGCTGAAAGTATGGGACTTAAGTATTGGTATTACTTACCGGCCTTGCTGGGAACACCTGGTAGTAGCTGGCAGAAAGTAAAGAATTTAGAGCCAGGGATAATTTCACAAAATACTATTAATCCAAGTTCTAAAACAAGTTATGGAATTGGATTTGCCACAAGTACTCCAGTTAAAAAGAATATATACAAAAGCTTTAGGCAGATCAATTCTTGGTATGCCGTTGTTAATTCCGAAAGATAATGGCAAAGGTGCCAGATTTATTTACGTTAAAGATGAACCAAGAGTGGCAATAATCGCTGAATTAGAAAACGGTCTAACAATTGCAACTACTCACTTATCTTTCGTTCCTTTTGTGAACGTGTTTCAGTTAAATCGATTGATTAGTTCTCTTAAGAAATTGCCAGGATTACCAGTGATAGTTGGTGATCTAAATTTGCCAGCTAATATTCCTTCAAAAGTAAGTAGGTTTAAATCAGTTATATCCCAACCAACCTACCCAAGTTGGAAGCCAAAGATTCAATTTGATTACATTATGGTGGCAAATAAGCAAGATGTGCAGGCTAAGCCACTTTCAACAATTAAACCTAGTATTTCAGATCATGTACCAATTGGAGTTGAGTTAAACTTCTAGTGGAATTTTTGTAATTAGATCAATTAGTGAAGGCTCATCTAAAACATCAGCGACTCTGATAGTTTGATTATCTGCCACATAGTGAAAGGCTGCGCTAATATTTTCAATAGGTAGATTTGCCAGCTTGGCATAGGCAAGGCGATACATCGCTAGCTGAATTGCTGCATTAGCAAGATCTTCACCATCTTTTACTTTACCCGTCTTCCAATCAACCACCTCAAAATGATCTTTATCAATTTGGTAGATCGCATCAATTCTTCCTCGAATAAGGATGTTGCCCACCATTGTCTCAAAGCCAACTTCAATACCTATAGGCTCTTTTTTAGCCCAATCACTAGCTAGCCAAGCTGTTTGTAATTTATCTAGTGCAACATCTGAGGCAACTGGTGAATTGTTTTGATTAAATAAATCATCCATAGAAATCAAGGATGGGTGATTGAAATGTTTTTCAAGCCAAAGGTGAAACTCAGTTCCCCCTCTTGCATATTTATCAATGTGATTTGGCATCGGCCTGCGCAACCTAAGTGCCAACTCATTTGGATCCTTAGCTAAATAAAGTAGAGTTGAAACCGAAAGCCGATTTGGTAATTTAATTTCTAATTGATTTTTTTTACTTTTAATTTCATTAATAATTGCCTTCATATCAGATAGTAAACCGACCTGTTCACTATCTCTTGGCAATGTGGTTATTAACCTTTCAACCTCATCTTGAGTAAAAGCATTAGATCTTTGCACCAAGTTTGCTAATTCTGCTAACTTTTTCTGCTGAGTATTTTCTTTAGGCCAGATTCCAGTAGTTGGATTATCTCTCATAGGATTACGGCCATCTGGAGCTGGTGAATCATTTAAAACAACTGCGCCAGCAATATTTTTTGCAGCAGTAGCGAATATTTCAAATAATTCACTAGGCGCTACGGCATTTGCACCAGTTCTAAAGTGTGAAGTTGAACAGATTAAACCTTTTTTAGCTCGAGTTATTCCAACATAGGCAAGGCGCATCTCCTCCAGCCCTTTACGCTCTTTCCATTGATCGTTAAATCTTTCTAGTCCATCCTTTAAATTCTTATTTGTTGAGAAATTATCGAAATTAATTGATGGCAACTGATCACAATCACCGCGCATACTTACTGGAATTGAACCAGCATTTTTAACCCAGCTATCTGACTTCTTACCAACATTTGGAAAATTACGGTCTGCAAGACCTGGGATTGCAACATAATCCCACTCAGCTCCTTTAGCTGAGTGAATTGTTAACAATTGCACCGCATCACTTCTAACATCAACTTCAGCAGGCTTTAAACCACCCTCTGCATCTTCTGCAATTTTAAGCCACTGCAGGAAGCCAATTAATGTTCCCCCATTTTTTTCAAATCTAGCCGCTTCATCAAGAAAACGATCTAAATTTTTCCGCCCTGTTTGCCAGCCATCTCTTACTAAAACCTCTGTATCTAGGGATAAGAACTGCTCTACTTCAATTATTGCATCCGTTATCAAACCATTTAAATTACGACGTAAAACTCTTAGAGAGAGTGCGAAACTGCGCAGGCGACTAAGGGCTTCTTCGCTAAAAGCTGGTGTGCTCTCATATTTTCTAAACTCACTTGGTGGAAGAGTTAATAACTGCTCTAGGGATTCAATAATTGAACCGGCAGCAAACTCATCTGCAGTTGCAACTACTTCAAGGTCTTCCTCAAGAGCTTGTTTTAACCACTTACCACGTGAATAATCATTTGATTTTGCAAAAGCTTTTGTAAATGCACCTAGCGCCATTAAATCTCTGGCACCAAGAGATAAGTGAGGTCCAGTAAGTAGTCTCATTAAAGCTGTGCCAGCATCTGGCATTGTTAATGTGCGTAGTAAAGCGATTATGTCCGCTACCTCTGGGGTATGAATTAACCCACCAATTCCCACTACATCAGTTGGAATGTTCATTTCATTGAGAGCAGATTGGATTATCTCAATCTGTGATCTACTTCTAACTAATACAGCAAAGGTGCTTCTGTCTTGAGGCGGCAATTTCTCACGGCTTTCATCAAACCAATACTTAGCAAAGTATTCAGCTATGCCTTGACCTTCCTGCACCTGTGTCTCATAAACTGCGCAAACCACCTCACCAGTTTTAGCATTTGGACTAGCGGTTAGTTTTTCAATTTTCTTATCAGATGAAATGTTATCGATCATCACATTAGCTAAATCAAGAATAGCTTTATCATTTCGCCAGGTAGTAAGAAGGGTATAGCGAGTTGCTTTGCTATTAAAGGATTCAGCGAAAGTATCTAATGTCTCTGAACTAGCGCTGCGCCAACCATAGATTGCTTGATTTGGATCACCAACAGCTGTTACTGGGTGATTATTTCCAAACAAATTAGACAAAAACTTAATTTGATTAAAAGAAGTATCTTGATACTCATCTAGAAGCACTACTTTGTATTTATCTCGTTCAAGGCTAGCAATATCATCACTATAATTTTTAACACTTTCGGATACTAATTTGGCAGCAAGTGACATGTGATCATTAAAGGTTAATAAGCCATGGGTCTTACGACGATGATCAAAAGCGGCAACAATAGGCAATATTGATAGTCGCTGTTTTAACTCCTCCTTAAACTCAAGTACTGGAATAGTTTGGCGATCGGTATATTGATTAATTTGTGAAAGTAATCTCTCGGTGTAATCAATAATCTCTTCTGCGCTGCGATCATTTTCAGCGATTGCAGTTGATAGATCCATTACTTCATCCACTACTGAATTAACTGAGCCGTTTATTTGCAGATCAGTTCCAGCGAATCTACTAACCTCTTCAAAAGCGATTTGCCAGGCTGCTGCCTCACCAATTGGATCACTATCGGCGTCAATACCAATTCGGATTGAATGATCTGCTAAAACTCGACCCGCATACGAGTGATAGGTAGAAACAGTTAATTCACTCTCATCAAGATGATCCGGCAATAAGTTGGCATTTTTTAATTGACGTAGTCGATATTTAATTCTTTTAGCTAAATCACCAGCCGCTTTTCTTGTAAAGGTGAGACCAAGTAACTGATCCGGAGTAATAATTGAGTTAGCAACTAAGAATAAAACTCGCTGACTCATCGTCTCTGTCTTACCAGATCCAGCACCGGCTATTACAACCGAGGGAGCCAGAGGTGATTGAATAATTGGAATTTGCTCACTAGTTGGAGTTCTAAATGATGGATCTACTGCGCTGATTCGCTTTGCTATCTCAAGTGCTGAGTATTTAATTTCCATTATTAATCACCGACCTTCCCTGAGGTTGGATCGGACAAGATGATTTAACTGCGCAGCTTCGACAGCGCTCATTAATGGTGGCGGTAAAGGTCTTATCACTCATACCAACGGAAATCTGAATTAATTCATCAGTTACCGCTTTGCTATCGATTTTTTCTTGCTGCCTAGGTTTTGCTTCTTTAGCTTTAAAATCACCAACAAAAATTAATTCAGCACCTGATACCTCTTGATGATCTAACTTATTCTTAAAACCATCATTTACCACCGCTAGCTGATAGCTTTGTAATTGTTTGTTTTCTCTTGCGTTTTCATGCGAAATAGCTGTGGCACCAGTTTTTAAATCTACGATGTAGTACTTATTCTCAGCAGTTAGTTCAATACGATCAATCGAACCGGAGACGATTGCACTTCCAAGTGTAAATTCAAATCGTTCTTCAACTCCTACTAAAGTATTCTTATTTTCAAGGTTCCACTTAAAGAATTTTCCAAGCATTTCAGCAGCTCTTCGATACTCATAATCTTTAATCCACCCTTTATTCATATCAATTAATGACCAGGCACCTTTTAGTTTCGCCTCTAGTTGATCAAGTGTTAAATCAGGCTGCTCCTTTAATTGCGCAGTGATCACATGGATTGCTGTACCTAAAACTTGAGCGGTTGAATCAGCATCTTTGCCACCACTTTGTTCAAGTAGCCACTTAAGTGAGCACTCAGTAAAGGATTCAAGTGAGCTTGGTGAAATTCGTAGTACTTCCTCATCAGTTACGACCGGTAAATGTGTAGATAAGTTAATAACACCAACCCAATTTTTTGGATTTGCCGCACTCACACCATTTACTTCAAGGGTTTTAAGAGCCTTAATAGCAAAATCTAATTCTTCTTTTTTATCTGTTTTATTTGCAATCGATCGCAGTGTTGCAACTAGAGCTGGTTGAGTTATCGCTCTTTGAGTTTGGGTTATTTGAGTTTGTTCCCCAGCAAATTTATCAAAGTAACTAGATGGCTGATTATCTTCTTGTAATACCGCAGTAATAAAGATCTTTTCACTAGCTCTTGAAAGTGCAACATTTAATAATCTTCGCTCATCTTCAGCTAAACCAGAGGCTGATATTGCCTCTAACTGAGCTGGATTACTTATGCCATGGCGAAATATTTCAACTAATCTCTCACTACCAAGTAATGAACCACGTTGCTTTAAGTTTGGCCAATTACCCTCTTGCATGCCAGCAAGTGCTACATATCGCCACTGCAAACCTTTTGCTGAGTGAACAGTCATAATTTTAACGACCTCATCGCGCTGAGCTGAGGTGGTAATACTGTCTGCCAAAATCTTCTCACCCAATAATTGATCAATAAACAAGGAGGGCTTACTTCCTGGCATTCGCTCACTAAAGCGGCGTGCTACTTCAAACAAAGTAATTAATGCATCTAATTTTTGATCAGCAATAACACCACGCCCACCACCACTTAGCGCTTGGCTTCGCCAGTAATTTGAAATTAACTCACCTTCATAATTTTTAGCATTGCTGTAAATACTCCACAATAAATCTGAAATATCCTGTGATTTACTTAAAACTTTTTTAGCCTCTTTAATCAAATCATTAATTCTTTTAAGACTAGTTAATTGCTCCCAAGGCAGATCCGTAGTGGGTGCGGTGAGCGCATCTAGAATAAGTTCAGTTGAACTTTTAATCGCCTCATTTTTTTGTTCTTTAGTTAATGCAATTCTCATCTGCCTTATTGATATTGCATCAGCGCCTGCGAATTCACTTTTAAGTAACTCCTCTATTTGCTCCCAATTACTTGGAATTAATTTAAGTTCACCTAATGCAATTTGAGCTATGGTAATTATTGGCTTTATCGCTGGATTATCAGCGAGGGATAAGGCTGCGGCATCAATTTCAACTGGAATTGAACTGGCGGCAAATGCCCTAACCAATGCTGAAACTTGGGCGCCAGGTGATCTAAGAACAACTGCCATCTGAGAATACGGCACACCTTCTAACAAATGAGCTGATCTAAATTGATGAGCGATGTAATTTGCTTCATCACTTACGCTAGTTAATAGTGCAATATTTGGCTCACCTGGTTTGCGATAGGTAGTAGTGAGTGTAATTTTATTTTTGATACCAAACTCTTCTAGATCAGTAAGTAAATTATCTGGATCAGCTCCCCTAAATCTGCCAACCGTAGATGCAGGATCTGCGAAAATAACTAACTCTTGCCCACTTAAAAGTTGTAGTAATTTGCGTTGGCCTCGATCAGACTCTTGAAACTCATCAACATAAATAACTTTAAATAACTTACGATATTTATCTAATAGAGCTGAATTGTTCTCAAGCTTTTCAAGAGCGGCAATTATGATTTCACTTGGATCGATTCGATTAAGTGATGCTGAGGTTGTGCTATCGCGTAGGGCCATTGATTCTAGGTAGCGCTGCCAAAAATCACAGATCGGTGGCCAGTATTTTTGGCCGTACTTAGCCGCATACTTTTTTAACTCCGCCGGTGAAGATCCTCGCTCAGTTGCTCGAGAAATAAATTCACGTAATTCTTTTGCAAAGCCTCTAGTTGTTAGTGCTGGAATTAACTCTGCTGGCCAAGTGGTTGCACTCGGGTTTTGTGCATCTAGTAATAAAAGTTGCCTAATCTGTGCATCTTGTTCAGCACCTGATAAAAGCACATACTTCTTATCAGTACCATCATTATTTGCTAACTGATCATTTAAAATCAGGAAAGCAATTGAGTGAAATGTTCTAGCAATTGGTTCATTTACGGTGTGCTTTTCTGGATTTGCAGATGCGATTTGATCTCGCAATTTATTTGCACTAGATCGGCCATAGGTTATGGCAAGTATTGAATTTGGATCTTCTCCACTACTAATTCGATTTGCGATTGCTTTAATTAATGTGCTGCTTTTGCCACTTCCGGCAGGGCCTAAAACTAATAGTTGGCTACCTCGATGATTTATTACCTGCTTTTGTTGCTGCTGTTAATTGGCTCATCTGAGATTAAATCAGATTCAAGATTTTGTTCTAACTAGCTTTAACTCTGGAGTACTTTTACCGGCGGCCACGGCCTAATTTAACGCTAGCGGGCTGACAATAACTGCTTTTGCCCTAGAAAATGCTTAAGCGTTCTCGTTAGCTCGCTTATTTTTTGAGGTTTGCCTTGCCCTAGTTGAACCATCTAAGACAACTTTTCGAATTCTAACTACTGCAGGTGTTACCTCAACACATTCATCCTCACGACAAAACTCAAGGGCGCCCTCCATATTTAATTTCTTAGCCGGGATTAATCGCTCAGATTCATCAGTACCGGAGGCTCGCATATTTGTTAACTTCTTTTCTCTAACGCAGTTAACATCCATATCTTCACTTCGTGAATTCTCACCAATTACCATACCTTCATAAACTTCATCACCTGGTTCAACAAATATTGAGCCACGATCTTGCGTTCCATAAAGTGCGTAGCTTGTAACTGATCCCATTCGATCAGAAACTAATGAACCAGTTGAGCGAGTGCGAAGCTCACCATGCCAGGCTTCATAACCATCAAATACATGGTGAAGTAATCCTGTTCCTCTTGTCTCAGTTAGGAACTCAGTTCTAAAACCAATTAGCCCACGAGATGGCACGCGATAATCAAGACGGATCCAACTAGTTCCGTGATTAACCATCTGCTCCATGCGCCCCTTACGCAGCGCCATTAATTGAGTAATAACTCCTAAGTACTCCTCAGGTGCATCAATTGATAAACGCTCCATCGGCTCATGCACTTTGCCATCAACAATTTTCGTAACTACTTGTGGTTTACCAACAGTAAGTTCAAATCCTTCACGTTTCATGATCTCAACTAAAACTGCAAGTTGTAGCTCACCTCGACCCTGAACCTCCCAGGTATCTGGTCTTTCAGTATTTAAAACTCTAAGTGAAACATTTCCAACTAACTCTGCATCAAGGCGGCCCTTAACCTGGCGAGCAGTTAACTTATTTCCACTCTTACCAGCAAGAGGGGATGTATTAATACCAATGGTCATAGAAATACTTGGTTCATCAACAGTGATTAATGGCAGTGCGTGTGGATTTTCTAGATCAGCAAGGGTTTCACCTAAGGTAATAGTTTCAATTCCAGCTACCGCAATGATGTCGCCAGGATGTGCTTCTAGTGCTGGAACTCGCTCTAGTGCTTCAGTAATTAAAAGCTCAGATACTTTAACGCGCTCAGTTGTGCCATCAGTTTTAATCCAAGTTACTGATTGTCCTTTTTTAATAACACCTTCGCGAACTCGACAAAGTGCAAGCCGGCCTAAAAATGGTGATGAGTCTAAGTTTGTAACATGTGCTTGAAGAGGTGCACCTTCATGATATTCAGGTGCTGGAATTGCAGAAAATATCGTGTCAAATAAAACATCTAAGTTTTCTTTATCAGGCATCCCACCATCTGCTGGTCGCTCAAGAGATGCTCTTCCTGCTTTAGCGGAAGCGTAAACAATTGGAAACTCAATTTGATCTTCATTAGCATCTAAATCTAAAAAGAGCGCGTATGCCTCATCTACTACCTCTGCAATACGTGAATCTGGTCGATCTACTTTATTAATAACTAAAATAACTGGAAGATTCTTTTGCAGCGCTTTGCGAAGTACGAAACGAGTTTGTGGCAGTGGACCCTCTGAGGCATCTACTAACAAGATAACGCCATCAACCATTTCTAAACCGCGTTCAACCTCGCCACCGAAGTCAGCGTGGCCTGGTGTATCAATAATATTTACAATCGTATCTCCGCGTTTTACCGCAGTATTTTTCGCCAAAATCGTAATTCCTTTTTCGCGCTCAAGATCCATTGAATCCATCATTCGATCTTGGCCTTCATCTTGTTTTTTGTGCGCAGCAAATGCACCAGATTGCCAAAGCATGGCATCAACTAATGTGGTCTTGCCATGATCTACGTGAGCAATAATTGCTACGTTTCTAAGGTTCTCCCGTTTTTTAATTGGCAGATCTTTTAAGTGTGCTTGTTTTTTAGACATTAAACCTAAACTCCACTACATCTCCATCAGCCATTACGTAATCCTTGCCTTCCATTCTTACCTTGCCATTGGCACGGGCTTGCACCATTGAACCTGCAGTAACTAAATCATCAAAGGCCACAACCTCAGCCTTGATAAATCCTTTTTGAAAATCAGTGTGAATAACACCAGCAGCAGCTGGTGCGGTATCACCTTTATGAATCGTCCACGCCCTGGCCTCTTTAGGCCCTGCGGTGAGATATGTCTGTAATCCTAATGTATTAAATCCAACTCTTGCTAATGTGCTCAGTCCTGGCTCAGTTAATCCGATTGATTTAAGTAATTCCAGCGCATCGACTTCATCTAAATCAGCTAATTCTGCCTCAGTCTTCGCATCTAAGAATATTGCCTCCGCCGGTTTTACCAGCGCCGCTAATTCATCACGTAATTTGTTATCTGATAACTCAGCCGCATCAACATTAAATACATATAAAAATGGCTTGGCAGTTAACAGCTGTAACTCTGAAATCGCATCAATATCAACCTTACTTCCTCGCAGCAACTGGCCTTTATTTAAAATTTCAGCAGCTTCTTTTGCTGCTGCTAAAACTGGAACCTTCTCTTTAATTGTCCTAACCTCTTTTTCAAGACGTGGGATAGCTTTCTCTAAGGTTTGCAGGTCTGCTAAACAAAGTTCAGTGTTAATTGTTTCCATATCTTTTTTAGGATTAACATCGCCATCAACATGGACTACATCACCATCTCTAAACACTCTAATAACTTGGCAGATAGCATCAGATTCTCTGATGTTTGCTAAGAATTTATTTCCAAGTCCTGCTCCTTCAGAGGCTCCCTTAACAATTCCGGCAATATCAACAAAGGAAACGGCGGCTGGCAAAATCTTTTCTGAAGTAAAAATTTTTGCAAGAACTGCCAACCTCGTATCTGGTACTCCCACCACACCAACATTGGGTTCAATTGTGGCAAATGGGTAGTTAGCAGCTAAAACATTGTTTTTGGTCAGGGCGTTAAACAGGGTGGATTTACCCACATTTGGCAGACCGACGATTCCGATTGAAAGGCTCACGAGGGGTAAAGCCTACGCAAGATTGTCAGCACTTAATGCCACTATAACCCCATGCCCGCCTCAATTACCGCCTTACTTATTGGCTTAGCAGCAGGTGCTGGTATTGGGTATCTAATATCTGCCCTCCGCCATAAATCATCCGGTTCAGTGATGGCTGCGCTATTAGAAGATTATAAAAAACAACTTGAGGTGGAGCGAGGTAAGACTGAGAGTTCAATTAAATTAACCGCTGAGTTAAGTGCGATGAAATCAACCGTTGAAAAATTATCTATCCAATCAAATGAAGCTAATCGAGTTCGAACTGAGGCAGAGGCAAAGCTTGAGACCACAATTAATGAGATGCGGCGGGCTAGTGAATCAATCTTTGATGAAACTAAAGAAAATTGCTGGCGCACTTTCAAATAGCCAAGCGCGTGGAAAATTTGGTGAGGCACAACTAGAGCTACTTTTGCAGTCAGCAGGTCTTCGCGAAGGACATGAGTACAGCAGGCAAAAATCAACAACTGATGCTGATTCATCAGGTATTCCAGATATAACGGTGAAGATGCCGGGGGGCAGTTCAATATTTATTGATTCAAAATTTCCATTTGATCGCTTCTTAGAAGCATTTGGTACACAGGTAGAAAGTGAACGAGATGCCTTTCTTATCCAACACAGTAAGGATTTGTTAAAACATGTTGAGGCACTGGCTAAGCGCGGCTACCACAAGTCAGCTGGTTCACCAGATTTTGTTGTTTTATTTGTGCCATTTGAAACCTTACTTTCTGAAGCACTTCGCATTGATCCAGCATTTTTAGAAAAAGCATTTAAGTTAAATGTGACAGTTGCTACCCCAACTTCAATGATGGCACTACTTCGCACCATTGGATATATCTTTACTCGCAATAAATTAGCTGATAACGCTGATGAAATTCAAAAGGTAGCAAATACTTTCTTAAAAAATATCACATTACTTCATGGCAAAATTGTGGCAGTTGGTAAAGCAATCTCATCAACTGCTAAAGCTTATGAAGATTTAATTCCAACTGCAGAAAAAACTGTATTAAGCCCAGCTCGGCGAATTCATAACTTAGGTGTTTCAGGTGATAAAGAAAAATTAGCAATTGAGTATCCAGAATCTCCGGGCGCAGTTCGTGAGCTTAGAAGTATTTCAGGTGATGATGATTTTATTGAGGTAGAGGAGATTGAAGGTGGAAAAGATGAGTAATCTTCCAATTAATTCCCCTATAAAAGGACCAGGCTTAACAAAGCCAGGTGTAGTTATTTTGCAGTTTTTAGTTATCTTTTTATTCCAGGCAATTGAATTAATCTTTCGATCATCACTTGGCATTATCACTTGCCTAGCTATTTGGATTGCCTTCTTTGGCGCAATCTATTTGGGCCGTCCTGGAACTGCTTATGTAACAGCAGTTGCCCCACCTGTATCACTACTTATTTCATCAATTATTTTGATGCCAACTGTTGGCGGTGGCTCATTTGCACCAACTAAGTTTTTAATTGACTTAGTAGCAGGTCTTGCCTCTGTATCTTTTTATTTATTAACCGGGGCAGCTATCGCTTGGTTCATTTGGTATAAAAATAAAAGAAATCAGGCAGATTCCTCACTTACTGGCGGCTTTTAAATCTTTCCTTAGCTCAACAGGCAGAGAAAATAGTAAGTGCTCCTCAGTAGCAGTTACTACCTCAACATTTGAGAAACCTCGATCTGCAAGCCATGTGAGTAAATCTTTAACTAAAATCTCTGGCACAGAGGCCCCACTTGAAACTCCAATTGTTGAAACACCTTCTAGCCATTCATCCTTTGCTTCTGCAGCATAATCAATTAGATAAGCAGCTTTTGCGCCGTACTCAAGTGAAACTTCAACTAGGCGAACTGAGTTAGATGAGTTAGTCGAGCCAACTACTAGTACTAAATCAGATTTAGGCGCAATTTCTTTAATTGCAACTTGACGATTTTGTGTTGCATAACAAATATCATCACTTGGTGGATCAATTAAATTAGGAAATCTTTTTCTAAGCTCTGCCACAGTCGCCAAAGTTTCATCAACACTTAATGTGGTCTGGGATAACCAAGCTACTTTATTTTCATCCCTTACCTTAATATTTTTTATACTTTCAATACCATCAACTAACTGCACATGATTAGGAGCTTCACCTGCTGTGCCATCAACTTCTTCATGGCCTTCATGCCCAACTAATAAAATATCGTAATCATCTGAGGCAAATCTGCGCGCTTCATGGTGAACTTTTGTAACTAATGGACAGGTGGCATCAATTGTTTTTAAATTTCTAGCTGCGGCGCTTTCATGTACAGCAGGTGAAACACCATGGGCTGAGAAGACAACTAACTTTCCTTCTGGTACCTCATCAGTTTCTTCAACAAATATCGCACCCTTTGCTTCAAGTGTTGCCACTACATGTTTGTTGTGAACTATCTGCTTTCTTACATACACCGGTGCGCCATAGAGCTCTAATGCTTTTTCAACTGTGATAACTGCTCGATCAACACCTGCGCAATAGCCGCGAGGTGCTGCAAGTAATACCCGTTTTTCACTCACCGCGCTCATGTGCTTATCCTAATTGATAGGTGAAGTGGTTAGATTTATCCCATGGCCCCAGAATTTTCCTATCAAGATCTACTGCCAATCGGTGAGGATAAGACCGAGTATCGCCTGCTTAGTAGCGATGGGATCGCCACATTTAGCGCTGATGGAAAAGAGTTTTTAAAGGTATCACCAGCTGTGATTGAAAACCTAACCGAGGTGGCCTTACATGATATTTCCCACTACCTAAGAAGTGAGCATCTTGCTCAACTAGCAAATATTTTAAAAGATCCAGAAAGCTCACCAAATGATCGCTTTGTCGCTCTTGATCTTCTTAAAAATGCCAATATCTCAGCAGGTGGCGTACTACCAATGTGTCAGGACACTGGAACTGTGATTGTGATGGGTAAAAAAGGTCAACAGGTATTAACTACTGAAAAAGATGAGCTTTCAATCTCAAAAGGTGTCTATCAAGCATTTACTAAATTAAATCTTCGCTACTCCCAATTAGCACCAGTTAGCACCTGGGAAGAAAAAAATACTGGTAATAATTTGCCAGCTCAGATTGAGATCTACTCAGATACAGATCATGCTGATGAGTACAACTTTTTATTCATTGCCAAAGGTGGTGGTAGTGCTAATAAATCATTTTTATACCAAGAAACTAAGGCGGTACTAAATCCTAAATCATTTCTAACTTGGCTAGATGAAAAGCTGCGCTCACTTGGCACCTCAGCTTGTCCGCCCTATCACCTAGTTGTTGTAATCGGTGGCACTAGTGCTGAGTTCACAGTTAAGACCGCAAAGCTTGCTAGTACTAAATACCTAGATTCACTACCAACAAAGGGTGATGCTAAGACCGGTCACGGTTTTAGAGATTTAGAACTAGAAAAAGACATATTAAAGTTAACGCAAGACATTGGCATTGGCGCTCAGTTTGGTGGTAAATATTTTTGTCATGACGTGCGAGTTGTTCGGTTACCTCGCCATGGCGCTTCCCTTCCGATTGCAATTGCGGTTTCATGCTCTGCTGATCGTCAGGTAAAGGCAAAAATAACTAAAGATGGTGTATTTATTGAGAAATTAGAAACTGAACCTGCGCACTTTTTGCCAGCTACTACCCATGATGATTTAGATCAAAATGAGGTAAAGATTGATTTAAATCAACCAATGGAAAAGATATTGGCACAGTTATCAAAGCATCCAGCTAAAACTCGCGTAAGTCTTACTGGCACATTAGTTGTTGCCCGCGACTTAGCCCATTCAAAAATAAAAGAGTTAATCGATAGCGGAAAACCAATGCCGCAGTATTTAAAAGATCATGCAGTTTATTACGCAGGTCCAGCTAAAACACCGACTGGTCTTGCTTCAGGATCATTTGGACCAACAACAGCTGGTCGAATGGATTCCTATGTTGAAGAGTTTCAAGCAGCAGGTGGATCACTAATTATGTTAGCTAAAGGAAATCGTTCATCAGCAGTTGCACAATCCTGCAAAAAATATGGCGGTTTTTACCTAGGTTCAATTGGCGGACCTGCAGCCCGCCTAGCCCAAGACTGTATTAAAAAAGTTGAGGTTTTAGATTATGAAGAGCTAGGTATGGAGGCAGTTTTTAAGATTGAGGTGGAAAACTTTCCAGCCTTCATAATTATTGATGATAAAGGAAATGATTTCTACGCAGAAATTAGGCGCCCACTATCTATTGGTAAGGGCCCTAGTAAGTAAAGGTAAGTTAAAAACTAAAATTACGGCAGTGCTGGAGCAGAATCTAGCTTGAAGGTAAAAGTTTGCATACCACCAGATGGTAATTCAGCAACAATGACTACCTGATCACCCGGTGCATGAGATCTAATTCGAACAATTGCTGAAATTGAATCATTGATTTTAAAGCCATCAATTCGTTTAACAATTGATCCCACAACCATGCCAGCCCGCTCAGCTGCTTTGCCGGCACTTAAGGCAGCTACTCTGGCACCACTACCATTAAAGGCGTTATCAAATGAGATTCCAACTAATGGCTTAGTTGATTTACCAGTTTCAATTAACTCATCTGCAATTCTTTTAGCCTGATTAAATGGGATTGAAAAACCAAGGCCAATATTGCCAGCTGTTGACGCAGAGGAACCCACGGTTGCAATTGCTGAATTCACGCCAACAATTCGTCCTTGCGAATCAACAAGTGGTCCACCTGAGTTGCCAGGATTAATTGCGGCATCTGTTTGAATTGCATCCATAAAGCTTTCAGCACTAAATGAACCTGTTGTTACTGGTCGATTTAATGCTGAAACAATTCCGCTAGTTACGGTTCCTGATAAGCCAAGGGGGGAACCAAAGGCAATTACTGGATCACCAATTGAAAGAGTTAATGAGTTTCCAAATGTAATCTCAGGTAAATTTCCTTTTTTAACTGAAATTATTGCAAGATCATATTCAGAGTTTCGACCAATAATTGTTGCTGGTAGGACATCGCCATTATTTAATTCAACTTCGATCTGTCCTGAAACAGCTGCTGCTTCAATAACATGGTTATTGGTAATAATAAATGAGTTATTTGCATTTGATTTATAAATTGAGCCAGAGCCAGTTCCGCTGCCGCTGGCTGCAGTTACCTTAATTGAAACTACTGAGGGTGAAACTAGTTGAGCAATACTTTTAACATTGGCACCCAGTAGCACCAATATCAATAGCGCTGCGCCCCTTAGGACAGCTGCCATTACTTGAAATAAACAAAGCTTTTGTCTTGTTATCCACGCAGGCTTTAACTACTGGAGTATTAAAAGGATTTGCGATTGCAAAACCGCCAACGAAGGTTGCGCCCAAGATAAACCCAGTTAATATTTTAAAAGCTGTGCTTTTCATTTAACTCCCTAAGCCCCAGATAGTAAGAGATAATCCTTTAAATTTCCTGTGAGAAACCTAATTATTTGGTGAATCTTCATAACTCATATTTCTCACATCAGAACTTAAAAGAGGTAGTGAGATTGCTAATACCGATATTGCGATCAAAATATATATCAGGTTATCAATTCCAATTAGCAAAGAGATCGGCGCTGCAATTGCAAGGCCGATGGGCTTAAAAATTAGCGCTCCTAGGGCATCAAAGGATGAGACTCTAGAAAGTGCATCCCTAGGCACCTTACGGTGTAGTGCGGTATACCAAAGGGTTCCCCATAAATCTAAGGTGATACCAAAAAAGAATGCACAAATTGAAATAACTAAAAGGGATTGTGGTTTGGCGAGAGAGAACATGTAAAAACAAAGAGTAAAGGATGATATCTGTAAAAATCTTATTGGGTATTTCGGTTTTATTTTCATAGCTAACAATGCTCCAACTACTAAGCCAGCTGATTCTGCAGTAATAACTATTGACCAAGATTTTGCGCCATTAAAGTGCTCAAGTGCTATCAGTGGCCCAAGCACATTTTCAGCTGCCGCCCAACACATAACAATAAATGAAAATGAAACTACGACAATTACAATCCAATTAAAAGATTTAAATACTCGCCAGCCATCTATAAAATCCTTCATCATAGTATTTGTATTATTTTCCATCGGCGGGGTTAAGTGGCTTAAAGTTGATACTAATACTCCTGCGATGATAAATGATGCAGCATCAATTCCTAAAGTAATAGCTGCTCCATAGGTATCAATTAAAATTCCAGCAGATGCTGCTCCTAAAATTAATCCTGCGTTAGAAGCTAAAGCGTTAATCGCATTTGCTTTTTGTAATCCAGTCTCTGGCACAATTGAGGGCATAATTCCAGTAAATGCTGGCCAAAAGATGCCAGATAAGATCCCATAACAACCATTAACAATTAACAAGACCGCAACCGGCACATCACCAGTTGCGAAGTAGAAGACTTGAATAAATAAAATTAGCCCAGCTAAGGTGTCAGTTAAACCAACCATTTTCGCCCGGCCGTATTTATCGGCAATCACCCCACCAAATGGCACCATTAATATAAACATTGCACTAGTAACACCAAGAGTTAAACCTAAGAGATTAGCTGAGCCATTGGGTAAGGCCAAGATGCCAAAGGCTAGAGCGATTGGGCTCATACCATTGCCGTAATTTGAAATAAACCTGGCAATAAAAAACTTCTTAGCGTGAGGTTGAGCTAATACTTGGCTAATCTCCATTAAAATCTAATTTCCTGTCCATGTGAAAATTGTGCCTCAGGTAGATCCCTTAAGTATATGAAGTTTAGCCTGTCCGTAAACTTGCCAAAAATCTGATCCGCCTCGTTTAACAATTGCAGTTAATTCATCAATGCCAATTAAAACCGAATCATCTGGCACATGCATTAATAACTTGGCGGCGCTTTCTGGGATCCATTTAAAAAATTTATTAAAGTGTGGAATCACTCTTATATTTTGAATTAAATTTAACCCTGCAGTTGGCTCTGCCCTGCTTAATCTAAAATTTGGGATTTGAGAAGATAAAACCATCGCCCCCGCGCTGCAACCGGCTAATGAGGCCCCACTTTGCCAATTCTTAACTATCGCCTGCCAAATTGGTGTATCAATTAAAGTCTTAGCCAAATAATGTGGGTCACCCCCTGACATATAAATAAGTGCGCCATTACTTATTTGATTTACATAACTCATATTCTGGGCATCTTCTCGGGTATAGATAGGTAGGAAAAGAGGCTTAGCGCCAATAGCCTGCGCCTGCTTTTGCCCTAAATCTCTCCAATACTCAATGCGAGAGGTACTTTCCTGAGCTGCTGCAGTTGGTATTTGGATATAGATATTTTCCTTACCATTTTTAATGCCATCTTCTAGTAAAGATTTTTCAAACTCTGCCATTGCAGGTAGGTACTCACCAGAGCCAACTAGAGCAAGTGATCCATTCATATTGCAATGCTAGGTCAGAAGAGCAGCTATTGCCACATTATTAAACTGGATCAGCAGTAGCAATAAAACCGCACACTTCTTGTAGGATATGAAGCATGGATGAAAAAGAGCTAATTAATATCTGGAATCAACAACGGGTGATTAGAGTTAAATCTCAATTAGCCCCAACTATATTACTCTCTGCCGTGCTAGCTCTTGCTGCTACTGGCAACCTAAATAACAACACAGATTCGACCTTAAAATTATTTGTAATTGGCTTAGTAGCCTCTGGTGGAGTTTTCTCAGTCACTGCGATGCTAGCGGCTATTGAAGATAGTCTTTCGGTGGTTAAAGCACTAAAAAAGCTTAAATCAGTATCTGCGGTAGGAGCAGGAATTATTGGTTCAGCCACACGGCTTAAAATCCTTGGCGGCCTATTTGTGCTGATGAGTAGTTTTAACTTTGTGGTGCTTTTAGCTTATTTATAAACTACTTCTTCTTATAACCTTTCGGGCACTTTGGATTCGTTGCTGTTACTTTTTTAGTACTTTTACCCTTAACACAAGTAATAGTTTTCTTGGCGATAACTAGTGGTGGAATTTGATTCGATACCTCGCTATAGGAATATGCAGTGCCTGGGCTAGGCGATTCACCAACTCTGAGGGAATAACCTCTATCACTAGTCGTTGGTTTGTAAGTGTTACTAGTTGCACCTGTTATATTTTTGCAGGAACTCAATGATGAGCAACGCTGCCAAACATATGAGAGTTTTGTGATTGAAAGCCCTTCCCAAGCACCTTTAAAAATATCAATAGTGTCGCCAATATCTGCATAGGATAAAAGAGTTGGGGGAAAGACATTTGTATGTGCTTTTTTAATCAATGGTGTTTGGCTACTAAAAGCTTCAACATTTTTTTGTGAATAGGGTGCGGTGATTTTTACTCTAAGACTTTTACCGACATCACTTGATGTTGCTATATAAGTTGAAGTATTAGCAGCTGGAATATCCACGCAGGTTACTGCGGTTGTGCAAATCTGCCACTGCGTTAATAATTGCGTTTCAACCACGCCACTCCATTGACCTTTTGAAATTAGCGTCATAGTTGATGTTTCAAATAATGAGCCCGAAACCATTGGAGCTGATGTGTTAACCGGTGGTGCTGTTGCAGCAATCGGTTCACTAAATCCAGAGTAAATAGTAGAACCACCAACTTCATTGATTGCGGTAATTGCCACTCTTAAATATTGATTTAATTCCGAGGGTGTTACAAAATATGTTGCAGCAGTGGCTCCAGAAATATTCACACAAGCTGTAATTACTTGAGATGAACAACGTTGCCACTGATAAATATAGGTTGTATTTCCAGCCGTGCTCCAGGTACCACGATCTAAAGTCGCCAATCCGCCAACATATAGATTTGAGGTAAATTTAGGTGCAGTTGAAACTGTTGGGCTACCTAAAACTGCTTGTGTAGTAAGTGATTTAGCTGAACCAGATACTTTATTTGAAATATCTTTTACCGTGACATTCACGCTGATTCTAAATCCTGTATCTAAATTTTGAACAGTATAGGTATTAATTACTCCAGTTGAGATAACTGTGCAATTACTGGTATCTAAAGATGAGCAGCGCAGCCATTGGTATTGATCACCGCTTAGTGCAGCTCCGCTCCATGTTCCACGAGTTGCCGTTAATACTGAACCTGGTGTGGCTATACCTGAAATCACTGGTAACACACTCACTTGAGGTGTTGAGACAACTGGGCCAACTAGTGAGGTGAAAACTGTTGCCCCACCAGTGGCATCTAATGCTGTAACTGATGCTCGAATGTACTTTGTAACATCCGCTGAAGTAATTACATAGCTACTTGTGGTTCGCCCAGTGACAGCGCTGCAACTTGTTGCAATACTTGATGAGCAAGTAAACCATTGAACATTAAAAGTAGCAGAGACAGAATTCCAACTGCCTGTATTAATTATAAGAGTGCTACCAACGCTGGCCTCACCAGATATAGTGGGTGAAATAATATTGCTTGGTGCAGCAGATGCCTGATTAGTACCTTGGAAAAATATAGACATAAATAATGAAGTGATTAATACTTGGGAAAATAATTTCATCTTCACTTACTCATCTTAACTTTCATTACCATAACAATTGTTTCAAACACGCATTTCTTTAAACTCATTGTAAACATTTTGTTTAGTTGGATACTCAGAGAATTACCTGAGAAGTTGAATAAATTAAATGGATTAGATATTTTTAAGGCAAAATTAATAAAGCTAACAACCTACTTGCCAGTAAGATTAATACCAGCGTGATCTTTTAAACTTACCCCATGCTTTACAAGGGCTGTCATAGCGCTCATTAATATACTTTAATCCCCAACTAATTTGTGTAACTGGGTTAGTGCGCCAATCAGTTCCAACTATCTCCATTTTGGTGGCTGGAAGTGCTTGGGGAATCCCATGGGCGCCAGAGACTTTATTTCTAGCCTTGTAATTCCAGTTACTCTCTTTTGTCCAAAGATTATTAAGACATTCATACTGCCGCTCACCCCATTGATATTTTTCAGCGATTAAGACTTTTGCTACCTGCTTTGCCCCCTGTGGCTCACGGGCTAACTCAACCTGGCGGATAGCTAGGGAAAGCAGGGCCATAGTGGAGGCATCAACATTTTTAACGCCATCGAGCTCTAAAAGGGATGGGGTGGTATCAACTGGTGAATCAGAATCAGAGGCAGGTTGTGGGGTAGTGGCCTCACTTGGGATAGTGACATAAAACTGCATGTTGGCGGAGGCATAGGTTGGCTCAACTACCATCATGAAGAAGGCCATGGCGGCGGCATAGAAGGAAAGCCGGCGGACTTTGCCAGTCGGGATTTGGGCAACGAGAATCTTCATCACCACACCCACCTTCCTTTTTAACTTCAAAACTGCCACCTGGCAGCTCTTAAGACTTGGTTAGGGTGTCAGCCAGGGGTGGGCAGGGCAACTTTATCTGGGCGTGTGGCGCGATTATGTTTATATTCACAGCCTTTTTAAATACTAAAACCGCAGGTCAGAAAGAGGAAAGTCTGATTTATCCGTTATGTCGCAACAGGGGTAAATCTAACTTGTGAAGTTAATTGGCTCCTCAAGCAGCTCGGTTACTAGGGCTGCTATTTGCGAGCGCTCGCTCCTAGTCAGGGTGATATGGGCAAAGAGAGGGTGGCCTTTTAAGGATTCAACAACGGCCACGACCCCGTCATGGCGGCCCACCCGAAGGTTATCCCGCTGGGCAATGTCATGGGTCAGCACTACCCGAGAGCCTTGGCCAATTCGAGATAGCACAGTTAGTAAAACCCCTCGCTCTAACGATTGGGCCTCATCAACAATTACAAATGAGTCATGCAGGGAGCGGCCCCTGATATGGGTCAATGGCAAAACCTCAATTAGCCCACGCTCTACTACCTCATCAATTACCTGCTGGCTAACTAACGCCCCTAAAGTGTCAAAGACCGCTTGGGCCCAAGGTGACATCTTTTCATTTTCAGTTCCTGGTAGATAGCCAAGCTCTTGGCCACCAACTGCATAAAGTGGGCGAAAGATAACCACTTTTTTATGAAGTCGTTTTTCTAATACAGCATCAAGACCTGCTGAAAGGGCTAGAGCGCTTTTTCCTGTGCCAGCTCGCCCGCCAAGTGAGATTATTCCGATATCAGGATCTAACAAAATATCTAATGCCACTCGTTGTTCAGCACTTCGTCCATGTAATCCAAAGGCTGCCCGATCTCCCCGTACTAATTGCAGATGCTTATCGGCAGTTACTCTTGCTAGTGCGCTGCCTTTTTCAGAGTGTAAAACAATTCCAGTATGACAGGGATGAGTTTTTGCTAAGCTCATGAGGGATTCGATCTTTTTCATACAGAGAATCAATAATTGTGGAGCCAACACTTTCCTCCACCATGCCAGTCCAACCGCTACTACTAGCGAGTTCTGCTCGATACTCCTGTGCTTCAACTCCAACCGAGGATGCTTTAACTCGTAGTGGTAAATCTTTGGTAACTAATACAACCTTGCGGCCATCTGCCATTAGGTTTTTAGCGATCGCTAAAATTCTTGAATCATTTGAACCATCTCGCAAAAAGCCTGCTGGCAGCTTTGAAACATCAGAGTGGTTTAACTCAACTGATAATGAACCACCAACATCATTAATACTAATTGGGTGATCTAATCGACCACTTTTCACACGTAATTCATCAAGGCTACGAAGGGCAGCTCTGGCAAAGTAACCAAGATCTGGGTGATCTCGCTTAGTTTCTAACTCACCGATTACAGTAATTGGAATTATTACCTCATGCTCGGCAAATCTAGAAAGTGCTATTGGATCAGCTAGCAGCACGCTGGTATCTAAAACATATGTGATTCGAGCAGGATTTGACTGAGTATTTACTGACTTTAAGACAATAGATTCACTGGCCAATTTCTATCATCGCAATCTGTTTAATTGTGCTCGGAGTATTGGAAGAATAGGTAAACGGTAAATTATCAAGCCTTAAAATTTTGTGCTACGACACGCAAGGGCTAAAGGTGAAGTTTAGATAAAGGTTTTAGCCAAAATTACATGGATTGCTCTCTTCTAACCTTTCGCTCTATCCAGATTGAGGCAACTGGCAAGGTGCCAGCCAGTAAGAAAAGGGCGGTACTAATTAAAGATTTTCCCTGCTTAATGCAAAGTTGCAGCGCAGCTAGCAGATATAGCGGATAGGTGTAGCCATGGACAATAGTGATCCAAATAAAACGCTCATCAAAGAAATCAGGAAGTAGGTACTTAGTTGGCATATAAATAAACCAAAGCATGAGTGACATCACTCCGGCCCAAATTGCCATCACACGAAATCTCTTAATCACACCGTTCATTTAACTTTACCTACTTTTACTTTTTTCTTAGGAGCTCTAAATTGTGGAAACACTGGAGCTATTAATAGTAGTAATGCCATAAACCACCACACTACAACATAGGAGATGTGTTGCCAATAAAATACTTCAAGCTTTTGGGTTATCTGTGGTGATGGGATTGGCGTAATATTATTTTCTAGATTATTGCCTACTACCTCTGTTTGCAGCACAATATAACCATCATATAAAAATGGATTTTCTTTACTTACAACTAATGAAGGGTCTATCCGTGGTAATTGCCCAGGCTGAGCAAATGCTCGATCCACATTTTGCCTTGGATATAGCCGCCCCGTTATCTTAACTGGAGAATTAATTACTACCGGTGGATTTTTTGCAATCTCTCGAACAACTAATATGCCATGACCGGTACTTAACTTTAGTAATCTCACATCTAAATTAACAATTTCTTCTGGCTCTATTTTTTGATCGAGTGCCAGATAACTACTTGTGTAATTACCAGTGGCTGAAACAATTCGATTAACCGCTTTTATTGGCATATTCTTACCAGCGGAGGAGACTTTATCTAATGAAATTAGAGGCTGATCTGGTGTTGGCGCACTTTGCTCATTCATATCCTGAGCGCGATGTAGTTGCCACATACCAAGTTCAAAGCTGGTATAGATTAAAAGCAGCCAGGTAATTACTACTAATAATTTCTTTGCTGCCTTCATGTTATAAACTATAAAAATTACTCTTGATCTTTGCGATCAATTAATCTTTTATACCGGCGATAAAAATTAACCAATAAAAGTGTGGTGGTGAGGGTCAAGAAAATCATAGTTAGTGAGCCAGCAACGCCCATATCAAAGCTTTTTACCTCATCCATTTTTACACCCCGTATCTAGAAGATAAGCCTACTTAGGCTGAGCCATATCGCTCTACACTTATCCATGTGACTCATCCCAAAGTGCTCGCATCTGCTCATCTGCGCCAGCGTTATGGCATTAAAGAGAATAACCGAAGCTGGCTTTGGCCTGCAGTGATTTCTCTCCTTGCTGCTATCACCTGGTTTATTTGGAGTGGTCTTAATGCTGCTAACCCTGATGTTAGATATGAGTTACTTTCATTTGAAGTCAGTTAATGACCAGAGTATTTCAGTCACATATTCAATTTCGGTAAAGGATTTAAATACTGATCATAGTTGTTCAATAGTTGCTAGAGATATTGATAAAAATACAATTGGAGAAGTCTCTGATCTAATGCCAGCCACATCACTTAATTCAGGTCCTAACACCCGCACTATTGAGATTGCTACTCGTCTTCCTGCTGTTAATGCAGGAATTACTAGTTGCCAGTAACATTCACCCCTTATGAATAAACCAACTCAGACCTGGCTAACCCAAGAGGCTGCAGATCGATTAGCAGCTGAGCTCACCGAGCTTGAGGGTCCACTGCGCGCTGAAATTATTAAGAAGATTGAAACTGCGCGGGCTGAAGGAGATTTAAAAGAAAATGGTGGCTACCACGCAGCACGTGAGGAACAGGGAAAAATCGAAGGAAGAATTCGTCAATTAAAACATATGTTAGAACATGCACATATTGGAACTCCACCAGCAAGTGAATCAGGGGTAGTAGGACTTGGAATGTTGGTGACAGTTGATATTGCAGGGGATGAAATTAAATTTCTACTTGGCTCTCGCGAGATAGCAAGTGGTGATGTTGATGTTTACTCTGAGAAATCACCTCTTGGCGCTGCTGTGCTTGGAGCTAAGGTTGGTGAGACAGTTAACTACACCGCACCAAATGGCAAGCAGATTGCAGTAGCAGTACTTGAGGCCGCACCCTTTAACTAATTACTTCTTATTGGCGTTGTTGTATTTTCTAACACTTAGTGGAATAAATATCGCCATAATTAAAATCATATAAATTACCGACATCATTAATGGGTTCTCACTTGGAAATGATCCAGCGGTGGCACCAAACTCATTTTTTAAGCCAAATAACTCTCGGCATCCGGCCACCATGGTAGAAACAGGGTTCCATTCAGCAATATATTGCAATGGCTTTGGCATCCCAGTAGTTGGCGCAAAAGCATTTGATAAGAAGGTAATTGGAAAGACTGCAATAAATGTTGCATTAGTTGCTACTCGCTCATCCCTCACTGATAAACCAATTAATACCCCTACCCAAGACATTGCAAATCCAAAGACTAATAAAAACATAAAACCTAAAAGAACATTAAACAAACCAGAAGTTGGGCGCCAGCCGACTATATATCCCGTAATTCCCATGGCAGTTAGAACTACGATGTTTAAAGCTCCATCACCTAGGGTTCGGCCAAATACAACAGCAGATCTTGAAATTGGTAGAGATCTAAATCGATCAATTAATCCTTTTTGCATATCGGCAGTTAAACCAACTGCTGTGCTAGCTAAGGTGAAAGCAACGGTTTGAACAAATATTCCAGGCATAAGTAATTGCACATATCCACCCGGTTGACCTGTGTCGATTGAGCCACCAAAAACAAATCTAAATAATAAAACAAACATAATTGGTTGAATTATTGAAAACAAAATTAGTTCAGGTACTCGAGCTAATTGAAGAAGTTGTCGTTTTGTAATTATTAACGCGTCCGAAATCGCATTCATTACTTTCCTCTCTTTCTTCCCTTAGTCATAGAATCCTCTTCCTCTTTTTTCTCTTCAGCCACATGTCCAGTGAGTGCTAGAAATACATCATCTAAGGATGGTCGCTTAAGTCCAATATCTAGTGGGTGAATTCCTTTTTCATCTAGCAACTTAGCTGCCTCAATTAAAGCTTTGCTACCAGTTGTAACTGGAGCAGATACCTGGCGAAGCCCTTCATCAACATTAATTGCGCTACCACTTACCTTTGCCACGATCTCTTTAACCGCAGCCAGATTTTCATTTTCAACTACTATCTCAAGTCGTTCACCACCGACCTGTTTTTTAAGTGAATCAGATGTGCCACGTGCTATTACTTTTCCATGATCAATTACTGCAATCTCATCAGCTAAGTGATCAGCCTCTTCTAAGTATTGAGTTGTTAGCAATAAAGTTACGCCACCTTTAACTAACTCATCAATTACTCCCCACATATCTTGTCGCCCGCGTGGGTCAAGACCGGTTGTTGGTTCATCTAAGAATAAAACTTTTGGTCTAACTATTAATGATGCGGCTAAATCTAATCTTCGCCGCATACCACCAGAGTAAGTTCTAATCGGGCGCTTTGCTGATTCAGTAAGTCTAAATTGTTCTAGTAATTCAACTGCTCGCGCGCTAGCAGCTTTAGCTGATAGGTGATAAAGCCGGCCAAACATAATTAAGTTATCCCAACCAGTTAACGTTTCATCAACAGCAGCGTATTGACCAGATAGCCCAATTATTTTTCTAACCTCATCTGGATGCTTTAATACATCAATACCTGCAACATTTGCTCGCCCAGAATCTGGTGAAAGTAATGTTGCTAAAATTCTGACTGTTGTAGTTTTACCAGCACCATTTGGGCCTAACACACCAAGTACGGTTCCTTCTTCAACATCAAGACTTAAGCCATCTAATGCTTGAACTGAGCCTTTGTTGTAGGTCTTAATTAAATTTTCTGCGATAACTGCTTTCATGCGCTAATACTATTCTAAAATGGCGATAGAATGGAATATAACTTAAATTTTCAGTGTTTCATACAAGACAAATAAACATAATATAGAGACAGGGACATAATGGCTAAATCGCAAGATAATCAGGTATCAAATAAAAATACAGGACAACTAACCCACAAAGAAATAATGATTGTTCTTGGTGGTCTTATGACCGGCCTGCTACTTGCAGCCCTTGATCAAACTATTGTTTCAACCGCACTTAAAAATATTGTAGAAGATTTTAATGGCTTAAATCATTACACCTGGGTAGTTACAGCATATTTATTAACATCAACTGCCTCAACTCCACTTTATGGAAAAATCTCTGATCTATATGGTCGCCGGCCAGTATTTCAGTTCGCAATTATTACTTTTTTAATCGGCTCTTTCTTAGCTGGTGCATCACAAAATATGACGCAATTAATTTTTACCAGAGCCCTACAAGGTTTAGGTGCTGGTGGACTAATGGCTCTTACATTTGTAATTATTGGTGACATAGTTTCCCCTCGTGAGCGAGGTAAATACCAGGGATACTTTGGCGCAGTCTGGGGACTTGCCTCAGTTGCTGGCCCACTACTTGGTGGATTTTTCTCAGACCATGCAACAATTTTAGGAATAACTGGTTGGCGCTGGATTTTTTATATCAATCTTCCGTTTGGAATATTAGCTCTAATTATTACCTCAGCGGTATTACATATCCCAAAAGTAAAACGTGAACATAAAATTGATTACTTTGGTGCACTTCTTTTGGTACTAGCCGTTAGTGCAGTTTTATTAGCATTTTCTGTATATGGTCCAGAAAATGGTTGGACAGACTCAAAGACAATTACAGTTATTGCCTCTGGCTTATTCCTAACTCTTGCATTTTTATGGCAAGAAAATAGGGCAGCTGAGCCAATTTTGCCGCTTCGCTTATTTAAGAACCATACTTTCTCGCTTACTTCTGCACTAGGTTTCATAATTGGTGCAGGCATGTTTGGTGCAATTGTTATGTTGCCGCTTTATTTGCAGGTTGTAAAAGGTAATTCAGCTACTGAGGCTGGTTTAAAGCTGATTCCGTTGATGATCGGAATAGTTTCGATGTCAATATTTAGTGGCAAGAAGATATCAGCAACTGGTAAATATAAGATTTATCCAATTCTTGGCACTGGCATAATGACTTTTGGACTCATACTGATGGCAACATTAAATGAAAATACTTCATTTGCTGTGCTATCTATTTATGCAGTTTTAGTTGGCGCCGGTCTTGGCCTTTCAATGCAGACGATTGTTATTGCGCTACAAAACTCAGTTGATTTCCAAGATATGGGAATTGCAACCTCATCTAATACATTCTTTAGATCACTAGGTGGAGCTTTTGGTACTGCAATATTTGGCACAATTTTAAGTAACAGAATCGCATATTACCTACAAGATAATTTCACATCACTTGCAAGTTCTGACCCAGATTCGGTAGCAGGCTTTGATATGGCAAAGCTTGATGTGATTACAACTAATACTTCTGTGATAGCAACGCTGCCGCCAGTAATTAGAGATACGGTCTTACACAGCTTTGCTCAAACCTTTCAAGTAGTGTTTCTAGCAGCAGTACCAATTACCTTCTTTGGATTTGTACTAGCATTTTTCCTAAAGGAAAAACCACTTAAAAGTAGTTCAGATCATCATGCTGCAAAAACGCAGGCGGCCGGTGAGGCGGTAGGTTAAATAAAAAATAATAAATTAAGTAGAAATCCTTTCGCCGAGCTTCCACGAGAGGTTTCTGTCTTATCCGCAGTAGCATTTTTTGTTGCAGTTGGCTTTGGCTTAATTATCCCGGCGATCCCTATTTTTGCTGCATCCTTTGGTGTAAGCAAAACTGCAATCGGATTAATCATTTCAAGCTTTGCAATTATGCGATTCTCCTCTGGCTTAATATCTGGAAAATTAGTGGATCGCTTTGGTGAGCGAGCTGTTTTAGGTTTTGGTTTATTTATGGTCTCCTTCTTCACATTACTAACCGCCCTAGCCCAAAGTTATGGTCAACTCCTTACATTTCGTACCCTTGGTGGCCTCGGCTCTTCAATGTTCTCCGTATCTGCTGGTTCATTATTAATGAGATCAGTAAGTGATGAATACCGGGGACGTGCTCAGTCACTTTATAACGGCGGGTTTTTAGTTGGTGGAGTTGCTGGTCCTGCAGTTGGTGGAATTCTTTCTAGCTTTTCACTACGCGCACCATTTTTTGTTTACTCAGTTACCCTGGCAATGGCTGGAACTACTGCGTTAGTTTTTTTAAGTGAAAAAAGATTGGGTATTAAGACAGACATACCTACAAATTTAATAGGGCAAACAACACTTAAACAAGCATTTAAATTACGTCCATATCAAATCGCTTTAGCGTTAGCATTTATAAATAACTGGGTTTTATTTGGTCTTAGGTCATCAATTTTGCCATTATTCGTAACTGAAGAACTTGGTTCAACAGCAACGGTTGCAGGTATTGGATTAACTATTGGCGCTTTAATTCAAGGTTTATTTTTACTTAAAGCTGGCAAATTCTCAGATGAAAAGGGGCGAAAGGCTGCGCTGATTTTAGGGGGCAGTTATGTTTTATTTGGTGTACTAATGCTTTCCTTTACAACAAGTCCACTTTGGTATTTCATATCAATGGCATTGTTTGGTCTAGGTGGTGCCTATGTTGGAACCGCCCCAGGAAGTGTGGTTGGTGACATCATCAATGGCCGAGGCGGTCAAGTAATTGGAGCTTGGCAGATGGCAGGTGATGCCGGAATGATTGTTGGACCAATTTTAGTTGGATTCCTAACAGATAATTACAGTTACCAAACAGCTTTCCTAGTTTCAGCTGTAATTAGCGCAATTGCTATTTTGTTATCAGTGTTATTACCGGAAACAAGATCATCTCATTTAGATAATGACTTAATTATTGACAAAAATAAACAGGAGCTGTGATTTCTCACAGCCCCTGTTGGTAATACTTTGATTTATCGATTACGCAAGATTGAAATTAAGCGTAATACTTCTAGATATAGCCAGACAATTGTTACCATCAAACCAAATGATGCTCGCCATGATTCTTTCTCTGGCACGCCATTGTTGACACCCTTTTGGATCTGATCAAAATCAAGAACTAAGAACAAGCTTGCAATTGCAACGCCAGCAACAGCTAGAAGTAGACCTAGACCTGATACGCCATAGAAACCATAGCCTTGCCCGACACCAAAGAATGATGCAACGAGGGAAACTAATCCAAGAATGAAGTAGCCAATTGCTGCTCCGATTAAGGCACGGGTAAATTGAGGTGTAGCGCGCAGTGTTCCATTGCGATACATAACTAGTACACCAGCAAATGCTGCCATCGTTCCAATTACTGCTTGGCTAACAATTCCTGGGTAGTAAGATTCGTAATAGCTACTTAAAGTTCCAAGTGCTAAGCCTTCAAGTGCTGCATAGGCAACTACCAAACCTGGCTTAATTGTTTTACTAAAGCTAATAATCATTGCAAGTACAAATCCACCTAGGAAGCCGAGCAGTACTGCGCCCATTCCCAAATTACTGCGCCATGCAACAGCACCAACTACAACTAATATTGCAAATAAAAATCCAGTTTTTGCGACGACATCTTCAATTGTCATCCGACCTGTTCGCATTGATGAGGCAGCTGGAGCGTTATAACTTTGCTCTAACTGATCAACCTGCATATTTCCTGGTTGATTAAATGCCTTGCCAAGTACAGGGTTTGAGCTTTTCATTCTTCTCCTTCTATAGAGGTAACTAGTGAGTACTTCTTTGGTTTAGTTACTTAGGTAGTAAACAAATGTTAATCAATCTCAATTCCCACTGCCATTCCTACTGGCTAGTTGAAACTTAATATTTGCTGAAGATCCGCCAAATTGAGCGTGCCCCCGGTGGGGGTCGAACCCACACTTGTGCGATTTTAAGTCGCATGCCTCTGCCATTGGGCTACAGGGGCGAATCTTCAGGGGGTAAATCTACCTGTCTTTTTCACTTTCAATTTCAACCATTTTTCGCTCAGTTAATAAGGGAGAAAGCCATTCCATCCAAAATATCTGACTCTGATGCAACAAACTCTGCTGCCCCAGTGGCTGCCATAACTCTAGATAAAACTAATGAGCCAGCAGTAATTACATCAACTCGACCTTCATGCATATATGGCAGAGCTGAAATTTCACTCTTGCTCATAGATTGAAACATCTGGGCAACCTTATGAACTTTATCAGCTGATATTTTAGATAAATGAATCAGCGTCTCTATCATATTTTGATAAATCAAGTGCGGCAGCTGCAACTGTTGTGGCAGTACCAGCAACAGCAATTAAACTCTTCGCGCTATTAATTGGCACACTAACGGCTGCCTGCGTTATAGCATTATCAATATCAACTATTGCACTGGCAATCTGATCCATAGTTGGGGGCTGGCTTGTTAAATGTCGCTCACTCATTCGCACACATCCAATATTGACACTCTTAGCACTAATTACTTTTTTATCTCCATAGACAAACTCAGTTGAACCACCACCAATATCAACTACTAAAAATGGTCCAGCTGCCTTGATCTAATTGGTAGGTAGCGCCCGTAAAAGACAGGGCTGCTTCTTCCTCCCCTGGAATAACCTCAACTTGAACATTTAAAATATCGCGCACACCGTCAATAAATAAATTTCTATTTGTAGCATCTCTAGTTGCTGAAGTAGCACAGAATCTGATTTTATCTACTTTATTTTTATCAATTATTTCTTTAAAAGATTTAACTGCTAATAAAGTTCGATTAATTGCATCTGGGTGAAATGCTTTATTTTCATCTACTCCCTGGCCGAGTCGAACAATTTCCATAGTGCGTATCAATTCTTTAATAGTTACTGCCAGAAGTTTCTGCAATTAATAACCTAATTGAGTTTGTACCGCAATCAATGACCGCTACCTGACTCATTTACTATCCTGATTAGTTAGATTAGTAATTTCACTACATGGTTTATTAATCCACCATTGATCTAATGCAATTAAAGCTTCATCCCCTAATTGGTTAACATCTTCCCCAGCTGCTAAAGCGTGGGCAACTAAAGAATGCAGACATTTAACTCGATCAGGCATTCCACCAGCTGTAACACCAGCTATCTCAGGAACTTCAATATTTTGCATTCGCCCAGCGCCATCTCGGCTAGCCTCATAATCAATATGGGCGGCCATATAGTTGCCAGCTAACTCAGGTTGAGTTTGTAAACGCTCATTCATCTGCGCCATTAGGCCAGAACTTTCTAAAGTTGAAATGGCGCCAGTAAGTCTTGGGCAGGTTGCATAATAAAAAGTTGGAAATGGCGTGCCATCTGCTAATCGAGGCGGTGTTTGCACCACATCAGGTGCCCCACATGGGCAGCGGTGGGCAATTGCTAAAACATCTCTTGGTGTTCTACCTAATTGAGCTTCTATGATTTGTAAATCTTTTTCACTCGCTTGCTCTGCTGTAAATGCTTTAGTTGGCCTTACCATATTAGCTGATTTACATTTGTGCTAGTTATTGAAGAAATTAATCTTGAATACCAAGGAAGTCCAATTGGAAGTTGCTCCGAGACTTTTGTTTCTTGTTCACCTTCGGTGATTTCACCATTTCCAGTAACGATGTATGGCACGTTCTCCTGGAAAAACAAAATGCAACCTTGCTCTAGCCTGACTAGCCACATACTCTGGATCATTCCACTTTGCCAACTCCGTAGCAGCATCTTCTAACATCTTTTGATTATCAGATAACTGAGTCCGTAGTGAATTTATTTGAGCCCTTTGAGTGAAGTAATGCTGGATCGGTGGCGCTAGTGTGACAGCGAGTGCGAATAAAATAATTCCAACAATTAATGCCCGATTAGATAAGCCGCGCCTATTTAAACCTGATTTAATAGATTTACGAGTAGATGAAATTAAATTGGCTGCGAAAAACTTTCGGCGCACCATGTTTTTAACCTACTTTTTAAACCTAGGAAAGGCAGCAGAGCCAGCATAAACAGCCTTAGCTAGATAATTCTTCTTCGATTCTAAGTAGTTGGTTGTATTTGGCTACTCGTTCAGAACGAGCTGGTGCACCAGTTTTAATCTGACCACAGTTAAGTGCAACTGCTAAATCTGCAATTGTGGTGTCCTCGGTTTCACCTGATCGATGGCTCATCATGGAGTGATATCCATTTTTATGGGCCAAATTAACCGCATCAATTGTCTCCGTTAAACTGCCAATTTGATTTACCTTAACTAATAAGGCATTAGCTGTTTTTTCATTAATTCCTCGTTGCAAACGCTCTGGATTTGTTACAAATAAATCATCACCAACAATTTGAACCTTCTCACCTAACACCTGAGTTAATTTTGCCCAGCCAGCCCAGTCATCTCTCATCTAGTGGATCTTCAATTGAAACTAGTGGGTAAGCAGCCTCTAAATCTGAGTAGTAACTAATCATTTGATCTGAGGTTAATTCCTTACCCTCAAATTTATAAAGACCATTTTCACAAAACTCAGTAGCTGCTACATCCATAGCAAGTGCTACATCACTGCCCGCTTTAAAACCGGCAAGTTCAATTGCTACTAATATCAGGTCGAGTGCTGCGCGATTGCTATCAAGGTTTGGCGCAAATCCACCCTCATCACCAATACTAGTTGCTAAACCTTTTTTCTTAAGTACTGATTTTAAGCTGTGATAAATCTCAGCACCCCAACGTAGTGACTCTTTAAAACTTTGTGCACCAATTGGCGCAACCATAAACTCTTGAATATCCACATTTGTATCAGCATGAGCGCCACCATTTAAAATATTCATCATTGGAACTGGCAAAGTTTTTGCTTCATCCTTACCTAAATATTTAAATAATGATTGATTAGCACTATTTGCAGCAGCTCTAGCGGTAGCAAGTGAGACACCTAAGATTGCATTTGCGCCTAGATTAGATTTATTTTTACTACCATCTAATGCGATCATTTTTTCGTCCAGTGTTCTTTGATCTTCAGCGCTTAAACCAATAACTACTGGTGCTAGTCTTTTCATTAACATTTTTAATTGCAGTTAAAACACCTTTACCTAAATATCGCTTGCCCCCATCGCGAAGTTCAGCTGCTTCAAATGCTCCAGTTGATGCCCCACTTGGTACAGCAGCGCGGCCAATAATTCCGTTATCTAACTTAACCTCAACTTCAATAGTTGGATTACCGCGTGAATCTAAAATCTCTCTTGCGGTGACTAATTTTATAACTGACACTTATACTCTCCTGATGACTATTGAATTAAGTCGAAATTGATTTAATGCCTTAATTCTACCTTGCCTCATGGACTTGAATCTGCGCAATTAAGGATTTACCAGCACCACGCAAGGCTGCCTCCGGATCTAGGCCTTTATCTACTGCTTGTGAAATTAATCCAAGCAGTAATTCACCGAGCTGATCTTGATCAATTTGCTCAGGAAGTTGTAGTGGTGAATTTATTGGTAATTGATAATTAAATTTCTTCACTCGATAGAGCAGTTTTGCAACCAAAGGTAAGTGACGGTTGAGCTAATGGCACGCCATCAATAGCTGAACTTCGCCCCTTTTCAATCGCTTTTTGCCTCTCCCAATTTTCTAATACCTCTGCGCTGTCTTTAACTACTGCGCCCGCAAAAACATGTGGGTGACGACTGATTAATTTATCAGCAACATTTCTTGCCACATCTTCGATGTTAAATGGTTGATCTTTATCCTCCTCAGCTATGCGCGAGTGAAAATAAATTTGTAGTAGTAGATCACCTAACTCTTCCTGCATCCCACTTCGATCATTATTTTCAACCGCCTCAATAAACTCATATGACTCTTCAAGTAAGTATTTAAGGAGGGATGCGTGATCTTGCTCGCCATCCCATGGACAGCCACCCGGGGAGCGAAGTTTATCCATCACTTCGCGCAAGTCTTTCAAGCTGTGAAGCCATGATTTATAATTTATGGAGCTGGCGTTACTGCGCCATCAGTTATATCACCAGATTCAATTGATGCAGTTATCAGGATTCCACGTACCGTATTTAGGATTTACTTTAACTCCAAGTTTTTTTGCCAGCTGCCACAACTATTTTATTTACTTCCTCCGCTGCTTGCTCAGGTGAGGCGCCGGACAAAATGACATCTTTGTTCAGTTTTTCAGAGATAATTAATCTAATTTTAAGATATAGCATCAAGATTTGATTGAGCAAGGCTTGCAGCCAACTAAAGCTTTTGGTAATCTCAGATTCACCCCCGACTTGGGTGACGAATTTCAGTTCTACGTGCTGCGATATCTGCATTAGTAACACTTAATCTTCTTATCAGTATGCAATTCTGATCTAGTAATACGCCAACTTATAACTACAAATTGGGCTTGATTTCTAAGTAGACTCATCAGCTTCCGCTAAGTTGCATTCCTGTGATGTGTCAACTACTTTTTCGATGCCACGTAAAACTTCATCTACAGGTTTTTGTATATCATTTATTGAGAATTCTTTATCACCAATTGTTATTCCTGAATTCATACTGCTACAGCTAGTTAATACAAGTGCGTAGCTAAAACCGTAGTAATTACCTTCTTAAACAATTCCATCCTCTTTCTTCTCATAACTACTTTATTTGGTAGTAGCTGGCTTAATTAAATTAGCTAGGACTGATTTAACCCAAGCAAGGGTTGAAGTATCCCCTATCGCATCACTTTCTATCCAATTGGGGCTGCTTCCCCTTGCAACTAGCAGGATTTGTGAAGCATTTTTATAGATAGATCCTGGGTATAGCCGATTTAGTTTTATCGCAGCAGATTCCTGCTAGAACAACTGGGGTAAGCCGAAGATTTTTTCCAGAAAATGCAATATCAGTTAGCCCTAGACTTTTTGCAAATAATCTCAGTGAGGCAACTGCTAATAATTCAAGAGCAGGCTTGAGGCAGTGGGCCAAATCTGTCGGTCATCTCAATATTTATTTCATTTAGGCCATCATCATCTGATGCTTCAGCAAGTCTGCGATAGAGATCAAGCCGTAATCGCTCAGATTCAATATATGAAACTGGTAGAGTGAGCATTAATTGGTAGCTCAACTTTGCAATCTATATTTTTTGGTTTATCTTCAAAGTAACCACTCTTAAACTCATCAACTGCGTCAGCAACCATTCGCATATATAAATCAAAGCCAACCTCAGCAATATGACCTGATTGCTCACCACCTAATAGATTTCCAGCACCTCTAATCTCTAAATCTTTTAATGCCACCGCCATGCCAGCGCCTAGATCAGTATTAGTTGCAATTGTGGTTAAGCGATCATGGGCTAGCTCAGTAATTGGTTGATCAGTTGGATAAAAAAAGTAGGCATATGCTCGCTCTCTACTTCTGCCAACTCGACCACGTAATTGATGAAGTTGAGATAAGCCAAATAAATCTGATCGGTCAACAATTAAGGTATTAGCATTTGGAATATCGATACCGCTTTCAATTATTGTTGTGCATTGTTGTGCATAAAAGTAAATCAAACTCCCTGTTCCAAAAATCTAAAATAACATCCTCTAGTAAACGCTCATTCATTTGTCCGTGTGCGATACCGATTTTGACCTCTGGTACTAATTTTCTAATTCGCTGCGCAACAGCTTCAATACTTTCAACTCGATTATGGATAAAAAATATCTGACCATCTCTTAGTAACTCTCGGTGAATTGCCGCTGCTACCTGTTTTTCATCATATGCGCCAACATAAGTTAGGACTGGATGTCGCTCCTCCGGTGGTGTGGTGATGTTAGACATCTCTCGAATTCCAGTAATTGCCATCTCAAGAGTTCTAGGAATTGGAGTAGCTGACATGGCTAAAACATCTACATTTGTTCTTGCTTTCTTTAGCTCTTCTTTATGCTCAACTCCAAATCTTTGCTCCTCATCAACAACTAATAAGCCAAGGTCAGCAAACTTTATATCTTTAGATAAAAGCCGATGAGTTCCAATTACAACATCAACTGAGCCATCTTTAAGCCCTGCAATAATTAATTTACTTTCATTTGCAGTATTAAATCTAGATAAAGCAGCAACTCTTTACCGGAAAGCTGGCATAACGATTTGAAAATGTATTAAAGTGTTGCTGAACAAGTAATGTGGTTGGAACTAACACTCGCTACCTGCTTACCATCTTGAACTGCTTTAAATGCCGCCCGAACTGCAATCTCAGTTTTTCCATAACCAACATCACCACAAACAATTCGATCCATTGGATTTGGTTTTTCCATATCCCGCTTTACTTCATCAATAGTTGCCTGTTGATCAATTGTTTCAACAAATGCAAAACTATCTTCTAATTCTTTTTGCCAAGGTGTATCGGCTGAAAATGCAAAACCTGGCGCACTCATACGTGCGGCATATAATCTAATTAACTCTGCTGCTATTTGTTTAATTGCTTTACGGGCTTTACGTTTACTGCTTTGCCAATCAGCGCCACCGATTCGGTGTAATGCTGGTGATTCACCACCAACATACTTTGTTACTTGTTCTAAGGTATCAGTTGGAACAAATAATTTATCAGCTGGTTGACCCCGCTTTGATGATGCGTACTCAATTACTAAATACTCTCTAGATATATTGTTGATATTTCGATTAATTAGCTCTACATACCTACCAACTCCATGTTGTTCATGGACCACGTAGTCGCCTGACTTAAGTTGCATTGGATCAATCGCCTTCTTACGCCTAGAAGGCATTCGGGCTAAATCTTTATCTGTTGATCTTTGTCCAGATATATCTTTATCTGTAATTAAGACTAATTTATGTATTTCTCACTGATAAAGCCATGCGCGATATCAGAGCGATAAAGATAAATTAAGTCAGTTTGGCTAGAGTTCTTTATCAACTTCAAGTATTTCATTTGCTAAATCGGCAGAATTAAGTAATTCACTAAAGCGCTTTAATGTGCCATAGGCAGCAGCGGTAAAAATGACTTGATAACCGTTTTTTTGCCAGCTTTTAATATCAGAGAGTGCATTTTCATACTTTTTCCCGTAACTATTCATCACATCAATAAATGTGATTTCTTCTTGCTCTGGCGTGCTTGGAGTATAGATTTAAATTCCGTAATTTCAAGCCCAGCACTTATTTGCAATCTGCTCAATTCTTACTAACTCATTAAATCCACCCACACCAAGTTGCGCAGTTAAATCAAGGGGCGGTGAAAGTTTCTCATTTTCACTCCAAGCAATATTTGACCAACTAGCAGCTAGAAACTCTTCGTTGGTAGTAATTAAATCTGCAGCCCGACTTCTAAGTCTTGGCTCATCTACAAACCATATCTGAGTTTGTTTAGGAAGGTAATCAATTATTGTTTTAAACTCATCAACTAAGCCAGCAGCAAGAGATTCCATTCCTTCAAATGTTATTCCTTGGATGATCTTTTCAGTCATCTCACTAATTTCTGGAAAAGTCTTTCCTAATTTTTTAGCATTTTTCTTAACCTTCTCATCAAGAAGAAGTTCTCGGCATGGATAAATTTTTATTTCACTGGTAATTTTTGTTAAAGATCTCTGATCAGCTACTGCAAAATATGAGATCTCCTCAATTTCATCACCAAAGAAATCTATTCGAATCGGGTGCTCTTGATCAGCTGGAAATAAATCTAAAATTCCGCCTCTAACCGCAAAATCACCTCGCCGCTCAACTAAATCTGATCTAATAAAACCAAATTGTGATAGCTGCCTAATTAGATCAAACATTACTAACTGTTGATTAGTACTTATTTTTATTTGAGAAAGTTCTAGATTATTAGCAATAATTGGTTGTAGTAAGTGCTCTAATTGAACAGGTGATAATTTTTATATCTTTGCTAACGATTTGATTAAGTGCTTTAAATCTTAAAGTAACGGTATCTGCCTTAGGGCTTAATCGCTCGTGCGGTAATGTCTCCCAAGCTAGGAAAGTTCACTACATTTTCGCTACCAATTAGTGAACAAATCTCAGCAGTTAATTCCTGTGATGTTCTACTTGATGTTGTAACAATTAATAGTGGCGCAGGTGAGTTAGCGGCTAGCAGGCAGTGAATACTTGCAGGTGCCACCATGTCCACTGATGTTGCTAAATAATTTCCAATTGGTGACTTCAGTTTGGATAAAAGATTTAACATCGTCTGCCCCTTCCTTCAATTAAACGCCACATACCCCCGCTTCATAAATGAAGGGGGGTTACTGGGGTAATTCTAAGGCCGATATTTAGCCGTAAATGCCATAAAGATGTGCCAGAGCAATTGGGAATCTGTGATGATTACGCCATGAGTTCACCGGCTGATAACACAGATTTGCGCAATGATGTTCGCAGGTTAGCCGACCTATTAGGTCAAACCTTAGCTAGGCAAGAAGGGGATGAATTACTCTCACTAGTTGAATCTGTTCGCTTAGCAGTTAGGCAGGGCGAGCAAGATCAAATATTAAGTAAGTTAACTGATTCTCAAACTATCTCACTAGTTAGAGCATTTGGACACTTTTTTAATCTAGCAAATGTGGCTGAACAAGTTAACCGATCTAAAGTGTTAACTGATGAAAAAAACACAACTGGTTCTTGGCTAAGTAGAGCTGTAGATAATATTTTAGCAGCGCAAAAAATAAGTAAAGATTTTGATCAAAAAGATCTTCAAACTTGGATAGATAACTTCTCAGTGCGCCCAGTATTTACCGCCCACCCAACGGAGGCAGCTCGTCGTTCTGTATTAGGAAAGATGACAACAATTTCTGAACTTCTTCAGCAACCTAATAGCCCAACTCAAAGTAAGCGTCTTGCTGAAACTATTGATTTACTTTGGCAAACAGATGAACTTCGCTTAGGCCGGCCTGAACCATTAGATGAAGCGGTTAACTCAATTTATTACTTAGATGAGTTACTACGTACAAACTGTGCCAGAGGTTTTAGCTGAGTTCGCTTCTGAAGTTAAAAGATTAGGAGTTGATCTCTCACTTTCTGCTAAGCCACTTTCCTTTGGAACTTGGATAGGTGGAGACCGTGATGGCAATCCAAATATCACAGCTGATGTAACTAGATCTGCTATTTTGCTACAAAATTCTCACTTCACAAGAACTCTCTTGCTCCACCTAGATCAGCTAGTGCAAGGCGTATCTATCTCAACAAAACTAACTGGAGTTTCAAAAGAGTTAGAAAAATCTGTATTAGATGATCTTGAAAAATTACCTGAGATTGAAAGTAGATATCGAAGAATTAATGCTGAAGAACCATACCGATTAAAGGTAACTGCGATTAGACATAAGCTACTAATTACCCAACAGCGCCATACTGATAATTCAGCCCATGTTCCAGGCCGTGACTATAAAGATAGTGCTGAATTACTTAGTGATTTTGAAATTATGCGCAAATCATTAATGGCTAATAATGGTCAATTAATTGCTACCGGATTACTTGAGCGAATTACTAGAGCAATTACTGCATTTGGATTAAGTCACGCCAAGATGGATATTAGAGAGCACTCAGATGCTCACCATTACTTACTAAAACAATTATTTAATGATTCAAGTGCTGAGATAATTAATAAAGAGTTGGAATCAAATAAATCAGTTGATTTAACCAAACTTGATGAGCAAGCAAATAAATGCCTTAAAACATTTGTTACAAGCGGTGAATTAATTGATCAGTTTGGCCCAGAGGTTATTGAAAGTTACATAATCTCAATGACAAAATCTGCAAATGATGTTTTAGCTGCAGTCTTAATTGGCTAAATTAGCAGGGCTAATATCACTAGATGCTAGTAAGTCATTTGCCAAGATCGGTTTTGTGCCACTACTTGAAACTGTTGCAGAGCTGCGAGCGGCTGATCAAATATTAGATGATTTACTAAGTAATAAGAGTTATCGAAAGATTGTGACAATGCGCGGCCAGGTGCAGGAAGTAATGCTTGGTTACTCTGACTCAAATAAGGATGCTGGTATTACAACTAGCCAATGGGAGATCCATAAAGCCCAACGAAAACTTCGTGATGTTGCACTTAAACATGGTGTGAAGCTTCGACTATTTCATGGCCGTGGTGGATCAGTTGGCCGTGGTGGTGGACCAACCTATGACGCTTTAATCGCGCTGCCTTGGGGATCAATTGATGGTCAGATAAAAATGACTGAACAAGGTGAGGTAATTTCAGATAAGTATGGCCTGCCAGCACTTGCTAAAGAAAACTTAGAGTTAACTCTAGCTGCAGCTTTAGAGGCAACAATATTAAATAGAAAACCTCGCCAATCATCACAGGATTTAAATAGTTGGGATGAGTGCATGGATTTAATTAGTGAGCACGCATTTTCGGCATATCGAAAATTAGTTGATCAAGAAGAGCTACCTGCATATTTCTATGCCTCAACTCCAGTTGAACAACTTGGAAATATGTTTTTAGGTTCTAGGCCATCTCGTCGCCCGGACGCAGCATCTGGCCTTGAATCACTTAGGGCTATTC
This sequence comes from Candidatus Nanopelagicus sp., assembly GCA_964203335.1. Lineage (GTDB taxonomy): Bacteria > Actinomycetota > Actinomycetes > Nanopelagicales > Nanopelagicaceae > Nanopelagicus. Next base: position 52,587 of record CAXNKX010000003.1, on the reverse strand, counting down.
CTTGGGTATTTGGTTGGACTCAATCGCGCCAAATTGTGCCAGGTTGGTATGGGGTTGGTTCAGGGCTTAAAGCTGCCAGGCTAGCTGGTAAATCTGATCTACTTCAAAAACTTTTAAAGGATTGGCACTTCTTTAGTACCTTCATCAGTAATGTTGAAATGACACTTGCTAAAACAGATTTAGCAATAGCCCAGCGCTATGTGACGACCTTAGTTGATCCTTCCCTTCATAAAATATTTGATCAGATTAAGGCTGAATATGAGTTAACTGTTGCAGAGCTACTACTTATGACAAATAAATCTGAAATTTTAGGAAATCAGCCAATCTTGGCTAGAACCTTACAAGTTAGAGATACATACCTAGCACCGATTCAATTACTACAAATTTCTTTACTTAAGCGAGTAAGAGAACAAAAAGATATTGATCCATTACTAGCACGAGCTCTTCTACTGACAATTAATGGTGTGGCAGCTGGTCTTCGAAATACTGGCTGATTTAAGAATTAAAAGCTGTTTGTGCCTTATCAATTCCATTTAGTATTAAAGCGCTAATTGCCTGCGCGCCACGTTTTGTAAAGCTATCTAGTTCTGCCCGCTCATCTTTACTAAATGCTTTTAAAACAAAATCTGCTGGATCTTGCTCACCAATCGGTCTTCCTATTCCCATTCTGATTCGGTAGTAATCAGCACTTGCAAAGGATGCAGTAAGGGACTTAAGCCCATTATGCCCATTATCACCACCTCCTAGTTTTATTCGAAGGTTACTAAATGGCAGATCTAATTCATCATGGATTAGCAATAATTTTATCTATATCGATTTTATAGAAATCAGCTAAGGATTTAGCTGGTCCACCACTTTCATTCATATACCCAAGTGATTTAGCTAAAACTACACTTTGCCCATCTAATTTAATCTCAGAAATCTGCATCCGAGATTTATGGGATGAAAACTTTTGATTTTCAGATAACTGATCTAAAACAACTTGCCCAATATTATGTCGAGTTTTTTCATAGGTAGGCCCAGGATTACCTAAACCAATTACCAACCAACGATCAGCCATAAGTTAAGGCTAGCCCTTACTTACTTCTTCTTGTCCTTCTTATCATCGCTGCCAGCAGCTGCAGCAGGAGCGGCTGCGGCGTCACCTTCAGCAGGCAGCGGCTGCGGCTGCGGCGTCACCTTCAGCAGGAGCTGCAGCAACAACTACAACCTCTTCCTCAGCAGCGCGAACAGATAGATGAACAACAGTCATCTTTGGATCACTTATTAATTTAACACCTTCTGGAATTACTACATCAGAGGCGTAACGTGAATCTCCAGCCATCATGCCTTCCATGCTTAGCATTAAGAATGCAGGAATGTTTGTTACATCTGCCTCAACCTCAATTGAGTTATTTGTGTGTTCCAAAATTCCATCTTGGTCATACTTACCTTCAGTATGTACTGGAACAGAAACAATAACTTTCTCACCACGTCTTACAATTACTAAATCAATATGCTCAAGCAAACCTGTTAATGGATCACGGCTAACAGATTTAGGAAGTGTTAACTCTGTGTGATCATCTAATACGACATCAATTAGAACGTTTGAGGTTTTAAGTGCAATGCCAAGCTCACGAGAAGGGAGTGCAACATGTTGTGGTTTCTCACCATGTCCATAAATTACTGCCGGAATAAATCCATCACGGCGAGATCTGCGGGATGCACCTTTGCCAAACTCAGTTCGACGTGCGCCCTTGATTGAAATTTCAGCCACTTTACTTCTCCCTCGATAACGGTTTTATCCCTCGCGGAACGAAGCGCTAGGTTAGCGAATAGATAGGTAAAAGGACAAATCAATGGTTCGCCCGCAGGGATTTCAACCAGACTATGGCTGATTTTGAAGTGCAGAAATTTCGGTTTTAGCAATTTCTACAGCATCACTTAAGAAGCAGGTTGGATTATCTAAAAGAATTTGCCAGCCTTGAATCTTCTCGGCCTTACCCTCTAAAAGTAACTTTTCGTTAAAGCGTTTTACAATTTCCTCACACTTTTTTGCAGCTTCATTTGTTTGCAGCAGGATCTGAGCTGTTTGAGCAGCCTGATAAAAATAGAGTCAGGATCAGGGCGGGTGATAAAACTTTTTTTAGCATGTTGTAATTATACAGAAAGCTTATAAGTGCGCCCGCAGGGATTCGAACCCCGAACCTTCTGATCCGAAGTCAGATGCTCTATCCGTTGAGCTACGGGCGCAAGTTTGATCTAGTATGAAAACTATTTTAACTGTGTCCATCAAAAAGACTAGTAACTGATCCATCTTCAAACACCTCTTTGATTGCCCTAGCTAAGCAGTGGCGCAATTGAAAGAACCGTTAGGTTACTAAAGCGGTTTTCCTCAGAAATTGGCAGTGTGTTAGTTACTACTACCTCAGAGACCCTAGATTTCTTTAATCGATCTACTGCTGGTCCTGAAAGAACAGCATGTGTTGCAGCAATTATTACATCCTTAGCACCCTCTTCAATTAACGCGTCCACTGCTTTAGTTACGGTGCCAGCTGTGTCGATCATGTCATCAATAACAACGCAGGTCATTCCTTTAACATCTCCAACAACTTTGCCAACTGTTGCTTCATTTGGAACCTTTGGATCACGAGTTTTATGGATAAATGCGATGCTGCAGCCGCCAAGTAATTCACTCCATCTCTCTGCCACTCTAACCCGGCCTGAGTCTGGGGAGACAATTACTAAGTTCTTACGATCAACTTTGCTACCAACATAATTTGTTAAAAGCGGAAGAGCGAATAAGTGATCAACTGGTCCATCAAAGAAACCTTGAATTTGAGAGGTGTGTAGATCAACACACATCAAGCGATCTGCTCCTGCTGTTTTAAAAAGATCTGCCATCAATCTTGCAGAGATTGGCTCACGACCTCGGTGTTTTTTATCTTGGCGGGCATAACCATAAAAGGGCAGGATTACTGTAATTCGCTTAGCAGATGCTCTCTTAAGTGCATCAACCATAATCAACTGCTCCATGATTTGTTTATTTACCGGAGCGCTATGACTTTGAAGTACAAATGCATCAGAGCCACGAACACTCTCTTCGAATCTAATAAAAATTTCACCATTAGCAAAGTCATATGCTGATGTTGGTGTAATTGGGATGCCTAACTCGTAGGCAACCTCATCTGCTAACTCTGGGTAAGCTCGGCCAGTAAATAAGCGCAAACTTTTCTCGGAGGCTAAGCGAATCTCATTCAGGTTAGCTTCCCCCTCACTGTGGTGAATCTAGGTTAACTCTACTAGAAATTAATCACTCTTTTGCACCAGCCTTTTTCGCTGCTGCAGCAGATTTACTTCCTTTTCGTTTACGTAGCACCCAACCTAAGATATTTACTTGGCGAGAGCGTGCGATTGCAATCGCCCCCGCTGGCACATCCTCATTGACCACAGAGCCAGCTGCCGTATAAGCGCCATCACCGATGCTTACTGGTGCCACCAGCATGGTGTCACTACCAATTCTCACATGATCACCAATCTCAGTTTGGTGCTTATTTTCACCATCATAATTAACAAATATTGTGCCAGCACCAATATTGCTCTCTTCACCAATTTGGGCATCTCCCACATATGAAAGATGGGCAACCTTTGATCCCACACCGATAGTAGAATTTTTTATCTCAACAAATGCCCCCGCTTTACTTTCACTAGCTAATACGCTGCCTTTACGTAGATATGTATATGGCCCGACCTTCGCATCTTTGCCAATCTTAGAATCTGTGCAATTTGATTCAATTACCTTAGCCCCAGTATCTATTTGGCAAGAGTTGATTATTGAACGTGGGCCAATAATGGCGCCAGATTTAATTTTACTATCACCAGTAATTGATGTGCCAGGATAAATTAAAACATCGGATTCAATAACAACATCGGCGTCAATCCAAGTAGTAGTTGGATCAATAATGCTTACCCCATTTAGCATGTGTTGATGATTTATTCGATCTCGCATAATTGCTGCGCATTCAGCTAATTGGCTTCGATCATTTATACCTAAAGTTTCAGTGTAATCATTGGAAAGAATTGCATAAGCACTTTTTCCACTCTCATTTATTAAACTAATTACATCAGTTAGGTATAGCTCCTTTTGGGAGTTATTGCTCTTAAGGTTAGTAATTACCGAGCGGAGTAATTTAATATCAAATAAGTAGACTCCGGTATTAATCTCATCGATATCTTTTTCAGAATCTGAAGCATCTTTTTCCTCAATAATTTTTAAGATCACACCATCATCACCCCTGATTATTCGACCATAACCAGTTGGATCAGGAAGTAAGGCGGTTAAGACTGAAGCTGGGCTCTCATTATCTTGGTGGGCTTTTATAAATTCACTTAGTGTTTGATTGGTTAGTAGTGGGGTGTCACCGGCTAATACCAGGACAGTGCCATCACCTTTATGTTCGCCTAAGGCGAGCGCGGTTGCAGATCCGGTGCCATCTCGTTTTTCTTGCACTACACACTTTGCATTTGGCGCAATCTTTAACAGATGCTCAGTTACCGCCTCTTTTTGGGCGCCGACTACTACGGTTAAGTTTTTTGCAGAAAGTGGAGTCACTGCTGCTAATAAATTCTGGATAACACTTCGACCAGCTATTTCATGTAAGACCTTTGAGGTTTCAGATTTCATTCGCTTGCTATCACCGGCCGCTAGGACAATGACAAGTTCTAACTTACTCATCACTACCCCCTTTTACTTGGTGGCTCCGCCACCAGGTATCGATCCTGGACCCTGAGCTTCAAAGGCTCATGTGCTAGCCACTACACAATGGCGGAACCTGAATTATCCCTTATAACTGGTTAAATTAAAAACTTTCAATTATTCGAGCCCCCGCAACCGCTCCAGTTGCTCTAACGACTGATGAAATTACCCCACTACTACTTAATGCAACGGTTAAGTCCATTGCATGATCATCATCTTTTACTAAAAATACAACTGTTGGACCTGAACCAGAGACGATTCCACCTAATGCACCATAATCAATACCAACATCTAAAACTAAGCGAAGTGCTGGTCGTAGTGAGCAGGCAGCTGGTTGTAAATCATTTGATAAGGATTTACCTAACGCTTTAGCATCTCCTGCTCTAAGTGCTTGCATTAATTGTTCACTAACTACTGGTGTTGAAATTGATAATCCCTCGCGCAAGCGATCACACTCTGCGTAAACAGATGGTGTGGCTAATCCTTGACCTGAAAGTGCTAGTACCCAGTTATAACTTCCTTTAAAAAGTGCTGGAGTTATTTGATCACCTCGCCCAGTTCCAATTGCTACTCCACCACATATTGAAAATGGCACATCAGCGCCAATTTTACTCCCAACCATCTCCATCTCATCCCTGGAAAGTCCTAACTCAAATAAAGAATCAAGGCCAACAATTACTCCAGCAGCATCTGCGCTACCACCTGCCATACCGCCGGCAACTGGAATCTCTTTTTTTAATTTAATATTTAAATCATTTGGTAGGTCATACTTTTTAATCATTAAGTGCTGCTGCTTTAACTGCAAGATTTGAGTTATCAGATGGCACACCAGTTGACGTCTGCCCAGTAATTTGAATTGAGATACCAGTATTTTCTGGCGCTGTTGCAACAGTTACATCATCAAAGAGTGAGATTGCTTGAAAGACAGTAGTAACTTCATGAAATCCATCATTACCTAGTGGTCCAACTGCAAGTTGCAGATTGACCTTAGCCGGCACCCTGGCAACTACACCCCTTGATCTCATACCCTAGAGCGTATTGGTTAAGTATCTAATGGCGTGGAATTTTGCTTAATCAATTCTTTACCAATCTCTAAAAATTCTTTTACCGAGAGCGCCTCACCACGAATAGTTGGATCAATCCCAGCAGCCTCTAACAGGTTAACGGCATTTACTCCTAGCAGCTGCGAAAGTGCTGATCGCATCATCTTTCGCCGTTTAGCAAATGCTTGATCAATGATGGTGAAGGTAGCAACTCGGTGCACCTCATCTGCAAGAGGTGGATGGCGATCAAATCTAACTAAAGATGAATCAACATTTGGGATAGGCCAAAAAACTGATCTGCTAACTGAAGCAGATAGATCAAGTGTGCTCCACCAATTAGCCTTCACAGTTGGTGCGCCATACTGTTTATTATCAGGAAGAGCTGCCAATCGCTCTGCTACCTCAGTTTGTACCATCACTACGCCACGAGTAATAGATGGAAAATATTCAAGAACATTAAGTAATACTGGAACTGAGATGTTATACGGAAGATTTGCTACTAAAACTGTTGGCTTAATATCTAAGTGCTTTAGTGTCATCGCATCTTCATTTAAAACTATTAACTTTTCGCTAGAAAAACCAAACTCAGCAACAGTAATTGGTAATTGATTTGCTAAGCGATTATCAATTTCAACTGCTACTACCTGCTTAGCCTGCTCAAGTAGGGCCAGTGTTAGGGAGCCTAGGCCAGGTCCGATTTCAAGTGCGATATCAGAATCATTTACCTGCGCTAACTTCACAATTTTCCGGCAAATATTTGCATCAATTACAAAGTTTTGCCCAAGCTTCTTTGTTGGTTTTAAATCAAGTTTTTCAGCAAGGGCTCTTATTTGCGCCGCCCCTAATAGATTCACCACTTAAAACTTTCCAAAAATACGCTCTGCATTTTCAGAGATGGCAGCTGCTAGATAATCAACTGATTCACCTCTCACATCTGCTAACACTCTTAAAGTATTTGGTATTTGAGCTGGTGTGTTAAGTGATCCACGGTTTGGCATGGGTGCTAAAAATGGTGAATCAGTCTCAACTAATATCTGATCAAGTGGCACAAGTGCTGCTGCTTGCCTAAGCTCTGGTGCGTTTTTAAATGTAACAGTTCCAGCAAAGGAAAGATAATACTTATTTGCAATACACTCTTTTGCCATTGCTACATCTCCAGAAAAACAATGAAAAATTGTGTTACTAGGTGCACCTTCCTGAGCTAAAAGATCTAGTACTGCTTGGTGTGAATCACGATCATGAATTACTAGCGCCTTATTGTGATCTTTAGCCATTTTTATGTGGCGTTTAAATGAGTATCTTTGTTTTTCTTGCAGTGCTGGCTCTGTTCTAAAAAAATCAAGACCTGTTTCACCAATTGCTCTAACTCTTGGATGAGAAGCAAGACCTTGGATAATTGCTAAATCTTTTTCTAAGTCATCTACAACTGGTGCCTCATTAGGATGCAGCGCAACTGCTGCTAAAACTTGGCCAACAAAAGCTTCAGCACACTTAACTGACCAAATTGATTGCTCTGCGGAGTAGCCAACCTGCACCACTCGATCAACACCAACTGAGGCAGCTTCATCTAATGTTTGTTTAATTAATGGTGAATCAGCTTCACTATTATGAATTAACTCAAGGTGGGCGTGAGTATCAACTGTCTTTGAATTAATTGGATCAGGAAGTGGTCCTGGCTTTCGATCAAGATCGCGATTATGACGATCTGCCATAAATTACTTAACCTCTTCTAGCCGTGGAAATAAAACTTCTGTTTTAGTTACTACGCTGCCAGCTGGTAATTGTCCCCAATTTGAAACCTTAGATATTTGCTGATCACCAATCACGCCTAATGATGAGGCGCCTAAACTTTGCCAAAGTTTTTCTGTTACCGCAGGCATTACTGGGTGAAGTAATACTGCTAGGGCGCGAAGTGATTCTGCGGTGTTATATAAAATTTCATCGAGCTGCAGCTTTATTTGCAGCATCTTTTGCTACTACCCATGGCTGTTTAATTGTTACATAACCATTTACCTGCTTACAGAAATCCATAATTGCATTTATTCCGCTTTGAAAATCAAGTGCACAAATAGCGTCATCAGCAGTTTTAACTGTTTGAGTAAGGCTTTGAGCTAACTCATTCATCTTTTGCCACCTGCGGGATTTTATTATCACAATACTTTTCAATCATCGCAATTAATCTAGATGCTAAATTACCAAAATCATTTGCTAATTCACTGGTATATCTTGCAGCCATATCCTCCCAAGAAAATGAACCATCAGAACCAAATGGAATTGCTTTGAGAAAGTAATACCTAAAAGCATCTACACCAAAATCTTTAGTGATATCACGGGGAGCAATGCCAGTTAACTTACTCTTTGACATTTTTTCACCACCCACTAATAACCAACCATGGGCAAATACTTTTTTAGGAACAGCTACTCCTGCTGCCATCAACATTGCTGGCCAAATTATTGCGTGAAAGCGCAAAATATCTTTACCTACTAAGTGAACATCGGCCGGCCAAGTTTTAGCAAATTTTTTCCCGCCTTCAGAATCAGGATCATCACCTAATCCAACTGCGGTTGCATAATTTAGAAGGGCATCAAACCAAACATAAATAACTTGTTTTGTATCCCAAGGAACTGGAATACCCCAATCAAATGTGGAGCGCGAGATTGAAAGATCTCTGACTTCACCTTCTAAAAATGAAATAACCTCATTACGAGCAGAAGCTGGCTCACATGCACCAGGATTTGATTTGTAGTGTTCAAGTAGTGGCCCAGCAAAGGCTGATAATTTAAAGAACCAGTTATCTTCACTTAGCATTTCAACCGGCTTAGAGTGAATCTTGCACATTCCTTTATCTAAATCAGCGGGTAATTTAAACTCTTCACAGCCTATGCAATATGGGCCTTCAAACTTACCGGCATAAATATGGCCGGCATCTTTTAAGCCTTGTAAAAAATTTTGTACCCGTACGGTATGACGTTTCTCAGTTGTTCTTATGAAGTCATCATTTGCGATATTTAAATCCTGCCAAACCGGTTTCCAAGCAGAATCAACTAATTTGTCACACCAATCTTGTGGTTTAGTGTTATTACTTTGCGCAGTGTTTAATACTTTCTGGCCGTGTTCATCGGTGCCAGTTAAAAACCAAACAGATTCACCGCGTTGACGATGCCAGCGAGTTAATACGTCACCAGCAACAGTTGTGTATGCGTGGCCAATATGCGGGGCATCATTTACATAATAAATAGGCGTAGTTAAATAAAAGGATTTATCAGTTGCCATGATCAGATCTTATCCTCACTTTTGTGGGTAACCATGGCATCAAATACAACTCGCTTTGAGACTGAATTCTCCTTAGCAACTAGTGCGATAGCACTCTTTCTACTCTCACCGGCATCTTCATGAGCTAGAACTAATTTAATTAAATCCTCAACTGAGAACTGCCTACTACTTGGATCAAATCCTTCGATTACAACTGTTATCTCACCTAAGATCTCTTTTGAATTTGCCCAAGTAATTAACTCTGAGATTGGTCCTCGCACTACCTCTTCATAATTCTTACTCATCTCTCGGCATACTGCCGCCATTTCGATCTAATCCAAATGCGCTACCGGCATCTGTTAGGGATTGAATTATTCGATGTGGTGCTTCAAAGAAAATAATTGTTCGCTCTTCCTGCCTTAGGTCGGTAAACCATTTAAGCCTTGCACCACTTGTTCGAGGTGGGAAACCCTCAAAACAGAATCGATCAGTTGGTAATCCCGAAAGTAATAGCGCAGTAGTTACAGCACTTGGTCCAGGTAGTACTTTAATTTGAATCTTTTCAGTAAGTGCGGCTCTAATTAATCTATAACCAGGATCAGATATTGCTGGCACACCAGCATCAGTTACTACCAAAATATCTTTTCCAGATTTGAGAATTAGGGACAGCTCCTCAATTTTTTCATTCTCATTACCTTCAAAAAAAGAAATTACTTTCGCACTATGTCTGATTTCTAGATCTTGGCATAATCTGGCAAATTTTCGAGAATCTTCAGCCGCCACATATTGCAGCATTTGTTATCGCCTGCAATAAGGTGAGCGGAAGCATCACGCACATCACCGATTGGTAGGCAGGCCAGAATTAACATTTGGTAATTCTCTCAGGTTATTTCACTTCCTGCTTTACAACAGGACTTAGGCTGTTGCTATGGATTTAGCCCTACTGCGCAGGATCTCACCAATTTCTGCAATCCTTACCTTTGCACTGAGCTTTCGGCTTTGGCGATTAGATACTCCAAAAGGTTATATTTTTGATGAGATTTACTATGCAAAAAATGCCTACTCTTTAATTTCTTCCGGGGTTGAATTAGATCAACAAGGAGGAGCTGAATTTGTTGTGCATCCACCATTTGGAAAATGGTTAATTGGTATCGGTATAAAACTATTTGGCAACAACGAGTTTGGTTGGCGCAGTAGCTCAGCACTCTTTGGTAGCGCCTCTGTACTACTAATTTATTTAATTGCAAAGCGATTATTTAAATCTGAGTTTTTAGCTTTATCAGCAGCCTTATTAATGGCAGTAGATGGGCTTAGCTTAGTGATGTCTAGAGTTGCACTACTTGATATATTTTTAATGTTTTTTATACTGCTCACTTTTTATTTTTTATTAAAGGAAAATTATTGGTTAAGTGGTATGGCAATTGGACTTGGGCTATCAACAAAATGGAGCGCGGCGTTTTTAATTCCAATTTTACTTTTACTTACTTTAAAGATTAAAGAAATAAATCTAAACCAGATACTTAAAAGAGTTGGTCAGTTTGTTTTCCTACCTATGGGTATCTATCTCACTTCCTGGGTTGGTTGGTTTGTAAGTGATAAGGGCTGGGCGAGAAATTCTGGCTCAAACCCCATTTCATCTCTTTGGAATTATCATTTAGAGATATTAAATTTTCATACAAATCTTGTTGAAAAACACTCCTACTCAGCAAACCCGTGGAGTTGGTTAGTTCTAGGCCGGCCTACCTCCTTTTACTATGAAAGTGGTGATAGCTGTGGGGCAAGCGAATGTGCGCAAGAGATCTTAGCTATAGGAACACCGCTTCTTTGGTGGAGCGCAATTATTGCAGTTGCAATAACTATTGGTTTTTATATTAATACTTCAAATAGATCAGCCGAGATAGTTTTAGCAGGTTTTGCCGGCACATATATACCTTGGTTTATTTTTCAAGATCGAACCATGTTTTACTTCTATTCAATCGCTACTCTGCCTTTTTTAATCTTGGCCTTAATTTATTGCTTTGACCTACTACTTAAATATGGCAATTATCAGAGAGTAATCATGTTATTCATCTTTGTTGTTGCTATTAACTTCATTTATTTCTTACCTATTTATATTGGTATTGAAATTCCTTATAGCCAGTGGCTAAGCCGAATGTGGCTGCCGAGTTGGATTTAAAACTTACTCATTTACGGCTTTCACCTCTTCGCTAACCTCAACTAAAGTTTCTTGGTCAAAGAAATCATCATCTCGACCAGATAGCGCCTTTATTAACTCCTGCTCAGCGCTCCATTGACCCGTCGTTGTTAAATCAATAATTCGCTTACTAGGAATAGCTTTAGCAGCGGTGGTATAGACAGGTTTAGGAATAGTAGTTGGCTGCCAACCTTTTCTATCCTTCGGAACTACTACTACACCAGTGATCTCTTCCCGATCTGCAAATGGTACCCAATGTTCGTTAGAGCTTTTTTCTTTAACTCGCTCTGGAATAACTGTAGTTGGAATCTTACTATTAGTAATTCGCTCTAGAGCTTTAAGCCTGCGCATTTTAAGTTGTGAAGCGATAACCTGTTTTCGAACATTTACAAAATAAATAAGTATGCCAGTTAATGGCACAAGAGTTGTTACTAAATCTAAAAACCCGATAACCGCGCCCGTTAGGGAGAGTGCGTATAGTGAAAATAGTGAACCAAAAATTAATCTACGTTTTAAATATATATTATTTTTATTTTCGGTATTACTTTCACTTTTAATACTGCCATTACTTTCAGCAACTATTTGCATTGCATTTTTATAACGTTGGATTGCTTTACCTGAACTATCCTCATGATTACTAAGCCACTGTGGCAAAAAATAAGCAGCCCACATGCCCATGATGATTAAATAGATAAAACCTGAACCCATAAAGACTAACGATAAATGTGAAACCTTAGTTTTAAGGGGAATTAGGTAGGTATGTCCTAATTTTATTTTATTTTATTGCTGGGTTCTCTTTAACAAAAGTAACGTGATCGCGCCAATCCCCTGCAATATGAAGGTAGTTATTACGAGCACCTTCTAGTAAAAATCCTGCTTTTATTGCAACCTGCTTTGAGGCTTCATTCTCTGGCCGAAGATTAATTTCAATCCGGTGCAAACGTAGTCGTTCAAAGCCAAACTTTGTTAAGAGCTTAACCGCTCTTGTGGTGTAACCACGATTAGCGAATCGTTGATCAATCCAATAACCAATATGAGCTCCACGCATTGCACCAAAAATAATTCCACCTAATGTAATTTGGCCAATCAATACCTGATCTTTATTTTCATTTAACCAAACCCCTAGTGAAATTGAACGAAGTGCCCGTATCTCTCTGTTTAATTGCATCACCATTCCATAATAAGAAGGTAGGGCAGATTTGTGATCGATATTTGGCCTAGTTGCCTCCCATGGGGATAACCAATCACGATTTACCGCGCGCACACTGTCCCACTGGGCTTTATCTCGAAATCTAATTGGCTTTAAGAATAATTCACCATCAACTAGTTTTTTCAATTACTTACTCGATTTATCATTACTAAATCTACTAAATCACCGGCGCTTAATTTTTTACTTTTTTCAGGGAGCGCAATTAAACAATCAGCACCAGAAATTGTTGCTAGTGACTCCTGGTTGGCAAGAGGTGTGACTTGACCCTCTGCGTTAAGTTTTGCTCTTATATAGGTGGCTTTATCAGAGTTTGAAACTAGAGCTTTACTTAATTTTACTTTTTTGTTTTGCCGGTGAATTTGAGTTCGTGCTAACATCTTTAAAATCATTGGCCGAATAAATATTTCAGCAGATAGATAATTCGCAATTGGATCCCCAGGTAATGTGATTACCGGTGTTTTATCTGGACCGATTAAGCCATAACTATGTTTGCCACTCTCATTAAGATTCGGAGTTACTACTTTAACCTCACCTAATTGTGAGATTACTGATGTAATGAGGTCAAAAGATTCATCCTTTGATTCCCCACTTATTACAATTAAATCTGATCGAACTAGTTGATCCTCAATTACAAGTTTTAATTGTTCAGCTGTTTCAGGGATTGTGTGAACTCGAAATGCATGTGCACCTGCTTCTCGCATAAATGTTGTTAAAAACCAAGAGTTACTTTCAAACTCATCATCATCTTTTGCTAATTTGCTACCCGGTTCAACTAAATCATCACCAGCGCTAATTATTACTACCCGTGGATGTGGTCTTGCAGGTAAGCGATCTAGGCCAAGAGATGCGGCAAATGCGATCTGGGTAGAGCCAATTTGTTGACCATTTTTTATCGCAAGTTGCTCATCTACTAATAGATCATTTGCCAAAGTTGCCCCATGTGAATCAAGCAGCGGAAGATCTAGCGCAGCAAGTGGCTTAGCCAGCTCAAGTAGACGCTCCTGCAACTGCCCAACGGTGAGAATTTCATCCATACCTAAACCCTACTTTGCCATCACCATAAATTAAGGTAAGGGGCATGGATAAGCAGCAAAATAAATCAGAGTTACGCAAGTTATATCGCCGTCAGCGGGCAGATCGATTTAATACTGAAAGTTGGCTGCATATTCTCTCTGCTTCAGAGTTAAAAAATGCAACAAATGTAGCTTCATATATCTCATATGAGTTTGAGCCAGAAACTAGTGATATAAATCAAAGATTAATTAAAGATGGCAAGAAAGTATTCCTACCAAGATTACTTGAAAATAATGACATCCAGTGGGTTAGTTGGAATGGATCATCTGAGAATCTAACAAAGGTTGAAAAAATCTATGAACCAATTGGAGATGCGGTAGAGGTTGAGTTAGATGTAATTATTTTACCCGCCCTACATGTTGATCGCATGGGTAATCGCCTCGGTCAAGGTGGTGGTTCATATGATCGCGCATTATCTAGAAGTAAGGCTTTTAAAATAGCGCTACTTCATTATGGTGAGTTAACAAGTGAAATTTTACCCGTTCAACCTCATGATGAAAAAGTTGATGCCACAGCAACCCCTGAAATTATTGTTAGATTTTAATTTGTTAAAGTATCAAGATTTCGAGCCATTACAACTCTTTGAATCTGGTTTGTGCCCTCATAAATCTGAGTTAATTTAGCATCTCGCATCATTCGCTCAACTGGGTAATCACTTACATATCCATAGCCACCAAGAATTTGTACGGCATCAGTTGTTACCTTCATTGCAACATCAGTTGCAAAACATTTACTAGCAGCTGAGAAGAAGGTTAAATCTTTTTCACCCCGCTCGCTCTTAACTGCTGCGGCATAGGTCAACTGTCGAGCTGCTTCAATCTGCATTGCCATATCTGCCAACATAAATTGAATTCCTTGGAAATCAAAGATTGGTTTGCCAAATTGTTGACGCTCATGGGCATATTTTTTTGCAATATCTAAAGAACCTTGAGCAATTCCAAGTGCTTGCGCTGCAATAGTAATTCGGGTGTGATCTAAAGTTTTCATTGCGAGGGAAAATCCACTTCCAACCTCACCTAACCTTCGGTCATCACTAATTTTCACATTATCAAAGTAAACCTCACGAGTTGGTGACCCTCGAAAGCCCATCTTTTTCTCATGGGCTCCAAAAGAAACACCTGCATCTGATTTTTCAACAATAAAGGCAGAGATTCCTTTCGCACCTTTACTTAAATCAGTTGAGGCTAGAACGGTGTAAAACTCTGAAACACCAGCATTTGAAATCCATTTTTTACTGCCAGATAAAATCCAACTATCACCATCTTTAGTAGCTTTAGTTTTCATCGCAGCAGCATCTGAACCAGCCTCTGATTCAGATAAGCAATAAGAGAAGCCCTTACCAGCAGCTAATTGAGTTAAGTATTTTTTCTTTTGCTCTTCATTTCCAGCAATCATTAATGGAACTGAACCTAATTTATTAACTGCAGGAATTAAAGATGATGCACCACAAACTCTTGCCACTTCTTCAATAATTATTACAGCAGCTAACGCATCCGCTCCCTGGCCGCCATATTCAACTGGCACATGCGCAGCAGCTAAGCCAGCAGCTTGCAAAGCATCTGCTGCTTCTTGTGGGTAACGAGAGTTTTCATCGACATCATGAGCAAATGGTGCAATCTTTTTTTGAGCAAGGCCATTAACACTCTCGCGCAATGATTGGTACTCATCGCCAAATAATGCAGCCATATCTGAACTCATTGACATGGGGTAATTCTATTGTGATAAATCGCGCCGATTTAACTGCGCCAAATAGCGGTTGTATTGAGCAAGTTCATCATCTTCACCCATCGCAGCCGCCCGATCAGCCGCCCGATCAATCCGGTTCGCCTCATTTTTATCCGCCCGCTGCCACTGCATAAAGGTTGCAAGTAGAGGCGAGCAAAATTGGAATCTCACCCATAGCCCATCCAATTGATCCCCCTAGTTTTTGATCTGCTAATAGATCAGTAGCCCATGGGCGCTCTAGCAACGCGAAGAATCCATTATCAAGCAATGTAGTAGCTGACATAACTGAGATTGAGAAGAAGGCATGAATACTCATTGCCGCAAAAATAATTATTATCTTTACAAGATGTGGAATCTTATTTGGCATTGGATCAATACCTATGAGTACCTGGAAAAATAGTATTCCTGCGAGTAAAAAATGAAGTGACATGAAGAAGTGACCGCTGTGACCTTGCATTAGGTTTCCAAATAGTGGTGTGAAATAAAGTGCAAACAATGAACCATCAAATATTGCTAATGCAACAACTGGGTTGGTGTAGATACGAGATAATCGAGAGTGCAAGATTGCAATAAATGCACCTCGTACACCCCACTCTTCTTTATTTCTTGCCTGAGGTAAAGTGCGAAGAGCTAAGGTTATTGGAGCACCTAACACAATTCCGATAGGTGCAATCATGCCAAGCACCATATGCGACATCATGTGATTAGAAAAGGCAAAACGTGAATAGACACCTAAACCACCACTAGTTGCAAAATCAACTGCGCTTATTCCAATTGCAAATGCGATTGTCCGCCCAACAGGCCACTTAACACCACGCCTGCTTAAAATTAACACACCTTTTATGTAAATTGCTACTGCAAATATAAGTAGCGCAAGCATTAATCCATCTGCATCATATGCGAGTAGTACGCGGGTTAAATTTGGCGCCTCTGGCATAGCGATACCAGTAACTAATAGTGCTGGTGATGATTCAACTACTCTATTAGGTGGGGCCACAGTTGATAGCCAGCTTCCAACAAATACAGTTGCAAACATAACCGCAATTTCTGCGGTAACTAATCTAAATATGGAAGGGAAATCGGATTTGATAATCCACCTGCGGTGTAATGCTCCAAACCCAACTAGTGTTACGGCTAAAGATATTTTCAGTAATGTAATTACGCCATACTTACTTTGCCAAGCTTCGATGCTGTCTAATCTAGTCCAAGCTGTTGCAGCACCAGTTATCACCACAGTTATTGCACTCCAAAGCGCTAATTCACTAAATCTAGGCAGGGCAATTAGTTTTTGCTCCTTATTTAACTGCGTTAATCCAAATAAACCACCGACCCAAAAAGAGAGCGCAATTACATGAATTACGAGTGCCCCGATTGCTAGTCCATGTCGGCCAGATGAGCTGCCATGACTTTGAAAAACTGGTGCCACAATTGCTATGAGTCCTATCAACAAACATAGATAGGTAGTAATAACTCTTCGTAGTGCAATACTTAATAAGATAATGATTCCAATTATCTGAACTATATAACTCTTACCGATTGCAGTCTGAGTTAGATAAGAGCGTATTACTGTTAAATCAAATGATGAAGTTAGTGGTTGCTGAAGTAAATAAGAGATTTGTATTACAACAAAAGCAAATGTTGAAAGTAACCAGGCTAAAAGAAAGGCCTTGGTTTTCTTAACTAATTTTATATTGGTAATCCCACCCTTTATATCTGAATCCAAAAAACTAAGCGTAAGCAATAAACCAATACTTAGTACTCCAGTTAGCTGCATTAAGCCTTTAAAAATTGGCGATAAAATCTCTATCAATTAAGCACCCACCTATTTTAGAAATTTCCTACTATTACTCTTTCGGGTAGGTGGCTTTCTAGTTTTCGCTGGTGAATTGAATGTTTCCTTCGCATACCTAGATAAAAGAATCAAAACTATAAATGCGAAAATAAGTAAGGCAATAACAAATATATCTGTCATTCGATTTGGAGTTGGGGTACTCACTCTGCTTTCAGATGGCGATGGAGTAGGTAGTGTCATTTCAGCTGGTGCGTTGAAAAGAAAAGTAAAACTACTTACAGTTGGTGCTTCTGCAATTGCCATGATTGTGTATGAAACCGTATAAAGTCCTGAAACAGTTAGTGGCTTTAAGCCAACCATTAAAACTTGTCCTTGAATCTGTACAGACCCATCATCTACTCGTGCACCATTTGGATCAGTAACAGTCATTTCATTAGCCACATCTGAAAGTTCAGCACTTGCTTTTATCGTCACTGCAGTTGGTGCAACACTTAATACAGAACCGGCAGTAGGTGATGTGCTCACGATTGAAGTTGAAAAAGCTGGTGCAATTGAAATTACAGAAAACATCAAGGCGGTAAGTATTTGAAATCCCCGCTTCATTTCGCTACCCCTCATCTTCAGTTAGCCCTTATCTTCCCACCTGCTTAAGATTATCTCCTATGCCAACCTATGAGTACCTGTGTAATAAGTGTGAGCATGCTTTCGAAGTGGTCCAGTCATTTACCGAGGCTGCTATTGAGGTTTGCCCAAAATGTAGCGGTGAGGTTCGTAAGGTTTATAACAATGTTGGGGTTGTCTTTAAAGGAAGCGGTTTTTATAAAACAGATTCAAGGCCAACACCAGTTACAAAAAGTGAGAAGTCTGCTGATAAAACTGAAAGTAAACCAGAGAAAAAAGTTGAAAAGAAAGCAGAGCCAAAAGCTAAGGATTAACTGTGATGAGGTGGTTTATCTTCCTTAATCTCATCATCTCGGCGAGTATCAACTTCTAAATCAACTTCATCATTAGTTATTTTAGGTAAAAGTGGGTGATTAACTTCACCTGATGCTAAATCAGTAATCTTTTTTGATTCTTTATCGATGTTCATTAGAATATAAGTCTACCCAATACTTGCAGGTAATTAACGATAAGGTGATTATGTTTGAAAAATTAGGCTCAGCAATAGTACGCCGGAAGAAATTTATTTTTGCATTATTCGTGGCAGCAATAATCGCATCCGGTGGAATTGGCTCAGCTGTCTTTGGAAAGTTAGAAAGTGGTGGTTACTCAGACTTAAATAGTGATTCGGCCAAGGCTTTTGAGTATTTAACTGATGTCTTTAAAGTTAAAGAACCAGTCGTTGTCCTAGTAGTTGAAACAAAGGATGGATTAACAAATCCTGGATCAGTGGCATCTGCAACAAAACTTGAACAGGAAATCAAATCTATTCCAGGAGTGGAATCAACTCTCTCTTATTGGTCAGCAGGGGGTGCACCATCTCTTAAAAGTAGTGATGGTAATTCGGCATTTCTATTTATCTATAGCAAAAGTGTTGAGTGGGAAGATATTGAAAGCCTAGGTGAGCAGGTTGGAAAAAAATATGATGGTAACTATGAGAATCTAAGAATTTACGCCAGCGGAACTGGTGTGTTTGCTAGTGCGATTAATAAGAAAATTGCTGATGATATAAAACTCTCTGAAGCTATTTCGATTCCTTTAACCTTTATTTTACTTGTCTTTGTATTCGGAGGCCTTGTCGCAAGTGGTATGCCACTTCTAGTAGGAGTATCTGCGATTCTAGGTTCTTTCTTAGTTATGTACTTATTAACCTTGTTTACTGGTGTAAGTATCTTTGCATTAAACCTAATTACCGGACTAGGCCTTGGATTAGGTATCGATTACTCACTTCTAATTGTTAATAGATTCCGAGAAGAATTACATGCTGGTAAATCAGTAGATGAAGCAATTAAGCGAACAGTAAGTACTGCTGGAAAAACTGTATTTTATTCAGGATTAACAATTGTAATTACGCTGGCTTCACTGATGCTATTCCCACTTATGTTTTTAAAATCATTTGGTTATGCCGGCGTAACTGTTGTAACAATGGCTGTCTTAGGTTCACTTGTGGCGCTTCCAGCACTTTTAGCAATTTTAGGAAAGCGCATTGATAAAGCAGTTATTCGTAAGAGTGCGATAACTCCAAAAGAAGATGGTAGATGGGCACAGACTGCTCGTTTTGTTATGCGCAGGCCTTTAGCAGTTGTAGTTTTATCTCTAGTTATTCTTTCTGTATTGGCAGCACCAATTAAGAATATAGTTTTCTCACAAGTTGACTCAAGAGTTTTGCCTGCTAATAATCCAGCAGCATTTGCCTCAAAAATTATTTCAGATCGCTTTCCAGGACAAGAAGGAAATCCAGTTGAAATTGTCATACCAAAGGGTGCTTTAGTTCAGCCAGAGGTAACAAAGTATATTTCTGAAGTATCTAAAGTTGATGGCATTGTCCGAGTATCACCACCACAAATTTTCGGTGATGATCTACGCATCACTGCAGTGCATTCAATGCCGCCAAGAACATTAAAAGGTGAATCGCTTATTAAAGATATCCGCGAAATAAAATCACCAGAAGGAACATTAATTGGCGGAATTGCGGCAGATTATGCTGATACTCAAATTGGTATTGCAAAAACTATGCCGTGGGCACTAACTTGGATTGCAGTGGGTGTTTTAATTTTATTATTCGTATTTACTGGATCAATTATCTTGCCAATTAAGGCTGTAATACTTAAATATTTTATCCCTCGCCGCTACTTTAGGAGCCATAACCTGGATATTTGTTGACGGGCATTTGCAATGGTTAGTTGGTGATTTCACCGTTACGGGCGCAGTTGATACTGGCTCAATTATTTTAGTAGCAGTCGTTGCCTTTGGATTATCGATGGACTATGAGTTATTTTTACTATCACGAATTAAAGAAGAGCATGACGCTGGTAAATCAAACATTGAATCGGTGGCAATTGGCTTACAGCGCTCAGCTCGAATTATTACAGCAGCAGCTGGGCTACTAGCAATTGTTTTTGCTTCTTTCATAATAAGTGGTGTTACCTCAATTAAAATGCTTGGCTTTGGTGTGGCATTTGCAATTCTTTTAGATGCAACATTAGTTCGCGCGCTATTAGTGCCAGCATTAATGAGATTATTTGGTGAGCGCAACTGGTGGGCACCTAAATCTATGCAACGTTTTACAATTAATCACTAACTTATTGCGTCCCCGGCGGGAGTTGAACCTGCGACCTACCGCTTAGGAGGCGGTTGCTCTATCCACTGAGCTACGGGGACAATATTTAATTTTTTCTTAAAATTTATTAATAGATTAATTCTAATTTAAATCATTAATAATTGAAAACAATTGCATAAACATGCGTAGATTTGTCATTAAATTAACGCTGAGATAGACTAATAATAATTCGTTTGGAGTTAAATATCATGAAGGCCCTCGTTATAGGCGCCGGTGGAGTTGGTAGGGCGATTGCAAATATCGCATCACGTCGTTCATTTATTGAATCTATGGTGATTGCTGATCGCACCCTAGCTCGTGCCGAAGAGGCGGTTGCCCGTGTTAAAGATTCACGCTTTTCTGCTGCGATGGTTAATGCTGCTGAACTTGAAGATATTAGAGAGTTGATCCGTAAAGCAGATCCTGATGTAGTAATTAACGCAGTTGATCCTAGATTTGTTATGCCAATCTTTTTAGCGTGTGAGATTGAAAATACCAATTACATAGATATGGCGATGTCACTTTCTCGTAAGCACCCGCATTACCCATTTACCGAAACTGGAGTGAAGTTAGGCGATGAGCAGTTTGCTCGTGACTTTAACTGGGATGCGCGAAAAATCTATGCCCTAATCGGTATGGGCGTTGAGCCGGGTATGAGTGATATTTTTGCAAAGTATGCAAGTGAGCATCTATTTAGCCGAATTGATTCCTGCACAATATTAGATGGTTCTAATTTAAGAGTTGAGGGTTATGACTTTGCGCCATCATTTTCTATCTGGACCACAATTGAAGAGTGTCTAAACCCACCATTAGTTTGGGAAGATGGACGCGGTTGGTATACCACCACACCATTTTCAGAGCTTGAAATTTTTGATTTCCCAGAAGGTATTGGTCCTGTTGAGTGCGTTAATGTTGAGCACGAAGAGGTAGTTTTAATTCCACAAAAAATTGATGCTAAAAAAGTTAACTTTAAGTACGGACTAGGTGCTGAGTTTATTACAATCTTAAAAACAATAAACATGCTTGGTATGGATCGTAAGGAAACTGTTGATGTGCAAGGAGTGGCAGTATCACCAAGAGATCTACTCACCGCTTCCCTGCCAGATCCAGGAACTTTAGGTGAACGTATGCGCGGTAAGACCTGTGCTGGTGCGTTAATTAAAGGTTTAGATAAAGAAGGAAATCCAAAAGCTTGTTACATCTATAACGTAGTAGATAACGCATGGTCGATGAAGGAGTTTGGTGATCAGGCAGTTGTCTGGCAGACCGCAATTAATCCAGTCATAGCTATGGAGTTAATTCAAAATGGCACCTGGAAACCTTTAGGTGTTAATGGACCTGAGTGGTTTGAGTCAAAACCATTCTTAGATCTACTAGAAGAGTATGGAACCTCTTGGCATATTCGCGATGAGGACACTTCAGGTATTAAGAAGTAAGGTAGAAAAGTATGGCAACAGCATTAGTAACTGGAGCAAGTTCTGGAATTGGCTTAGCGTATGCAAGACTGCTTGCAAGTGAAGGATTTGATTTAGTAATAGTTGCACGTGATCTACCTAGATTAAATAAGTTGGCAAAAGAGCTTAGTAAAGTGAATAAAATCAAAGTTCAAACATTAAAGGCTGATTTAACAAAGCCAGCACAATTAGCCAAAGTTGAGAGCAGATTGGCAAGTAAGGTCAATCCAATTGCAGTTTTAATCAATAATGCTGGCTTTGGCATAAAGCAAAGCTTTATCGATAGTGATTTAAAGCGGGAGCAAGAGTTACTAGATGTTTTAGTTACCGCTCCAATGCGGTTAACTCATGCAGTATTACCAACCATGATTAAACAAAATAACGGAATAATTGTTAATGTCAGTTCAATTGCTAGTTGGATAGCTGGTGGTACATATAGCGCCGCAAAATCTTACTTAACTGTTTTCTCTGAGTATTTAAATAATGAACTTAAAGGAACAAAAATAAAGGTAAGTGCGCTTTGTCCTGGCTTTACCCGAACTGAATTTCATGAAAGAGGCAAAATGAGAATGAGTGGACTTCCAAATTTTATGTGGCTAGATGCTGATAAATTAGTTGCTAAATCCTGGAAAGATGCTCAAAAAAATAAATCTGTATCTGTTCCTGGTCTGCAATATAAAATACTGGCTCTTATCGCCCAGTATGCACCACGGCCTTTAGTTAGAAAAATAGGAATTAATGTTCGCAGAAAGCAACGATAAATTAACTTATTGTTAAGGCCTTACTTGTTGCAGTAAATTTTATTGATCTAAGTGCTGAAGTCGCTGGACCAACTTTAAGTGCACCATTTAAAGCAAATACAGATCCATGACCTGGTGGGTTACAACTCCAACCGTCACTACTATTACTAACGATCACACCCGCATGAGGACAAGCAAGATTAATTACTGAGAAACCTTTTGTAGATTTTGAAGTTCTAACTACCGCTACTTTTCCATACTTTTTTATACTTAATTCAAGTAGGCCGCCAACATTAGACAGAGTTTTATTTGCTGCCAAGTCAATAACAGTCTTGCCATTTTTTAAGGTTTTAACCCCGGTTGCAGCAACTGCAGGCAGCGCAGTTAAGGCTGCAACAGCTGCGCTTCCGCAAATAAATGAACGTCTGGTGAGTGCCTGCACTTAAACCTTTCTAAAACTATAAAATTTAGTAAAAAGTAATTTTACTATTTGCTGTGAACAATTCGAAATTATACCTGAGGCTAAAGTGGGTTACCGGTGGATTTCTTGTGATCCACCTGATACTCAGGTTACTTTATGCTCAGCCTAATATTTATATTGATCTAATTTTATTTAATTTAATTGGCCTTATGGCTTCTGCCATCGCCTTTAAAGCGCCTTTAGTAACAGATCGGGTTGTTGCAGTCACGATCGGATCAGGGCTTGTGATCTGGAGTATTGGTTCATTCCTATCTACTTGGGGCTCATTTTATGAATCAAATCTTCCGCTATGGCTACCTGAGTTTTTATACTCACTTTTTTATCCACTGCTATTTTTTGGGGTAATTAGAACATTTACAAAGCGAGTGAAGATTGCAGCCCTTGAGCTACTTGATACCGCAATAATTGCAATTGGTTTTACTAGTGTTCTAACCGCTTTTTTACTTAAGCCAGCGATGATTGAGTTTGAGGATGGTGCTTTTACAGTCTTTATCTCCATACTTTATCCAGTAGGTGACATTGTGTTACTAGCAATTGCATTAGTTTATGCGTTATTAAGTCCAGTGAGTATTAGATCGTTTTTGCTTTGTTCGGGAATACTCTGCTTTGCATTCTCTGATTTATTTTTTATTTGGTCATCTATTAATACAAGATATGAATTTGGCGCAATTACTGATGATGGCTGGATTATTGGCTTATTTTTAATTGCGCTATCACTATCTCATGACTGCGCTCAGGTGAAGTTCTTTGATAAAATCTCTTCCTATAGCGCAACGATTTCATTAGTTGCAAGTGCTTCTTTACTTGGAATTGCAGCACTTAATCCAGGATACTTTCCAGAATTCATACTTCTGCCTGCCTTTATCACAATCGCTCTAGCATTTATCAGAATGAGTTTTGCGCTGCAAGAGGCAAACACCGCAAGTTCAGAACGAGTGCTAGCTAGGACTGATGAGTTAACTGGGTTATCAAACCGGCGAAACTTTTTACAAGAGCTAGCCAAACTTAAATCTGGGTATATTTTTTTACTTGATCTAAATGGTTTTAAAAACATAAATGATTCACTAGGCCATGAGGCAGGTGATCAACTTCTAAAGCAGGTGGCAAATAGGTTTAATCGAGTGATTTCAGATGCTGGCCTGCTTGCTCGGTTAGGCGGTGATGAGTTTGGTGTTCTGGCCCAGGTTGATGAAGAGCAGGCAACAGAGTTAGCTCTAGGAATTAGGGCAACACTTAGTTACCCAATCTCACTGCCCCATAAGCAGGTGAAGATCGATGTCAGCATTGGCTATGCGCCAATTGATAAAGCTGGTGGAAGTAGTAACTGCCTAGGACTTGCTGACCTTGCGATGTATGAGGCGAAGCGAAGCAAATCTGGTGTGCTGATGTGGCAAGGTGAAAAGATAAAATAGGTTAATCTTCACTGGCTAAATCCTTTAGCAAGAATAATGGAGGTCCTAATTGGCAGCACGCTTTGAGAATCGAGTTCTGGTTTTAGGTGCAGGTTCAGTATCACAATGTGTACTTCCACTTTTAATTGAGCATCTAGTAGATGCAAAACAGATCACGATCATCGATATGCGTGATAACCGAGAGCGAGTAACAGGTGCGATCACAGCCGGTGCTACATACGTGCAAGATCAACTAACTCGTGAAAACATGGATCAGTTTTTATCTAAGTATTTAAGCGCAGGTGATTTTCTTCTAGATTTAGCATGGAATATTGATGCAAATGCAATTATCGAGTGGGCCCATGATCATGGTGTTATTTATTTAAATACATCAGTTGAAGAGTGGGATCCATACTCAGCAGGAGCGGCTAGGAATCCAACTGAGCGCACTCTTTACTGGCGCCATATGAAATTGCGTAAATTAACAAATACCTGGGGTGGCAAGGGGCCAACAGCAATTGTTGAACATGGTGCTAACCCTGGCTTAGTTTCACATCTAACTAAGAAAGCACTTTTTGATATTGCAACTAAGGCAATTAAAGATGGTAAAGCTGGCGCCGGTGTTAAAGAAGCATATGAGAGTGAAAACTTTCCATCCCTTGCTCAAAAACTTGGCGTTAAGGTAATTCACATTGCAGAGCGTGATACGCAAGTTACAGATAAGCCAAAGCAAGTAAATGAGTTTGTTAATACCTGGTCAGTTGAAGGATTTTATGAAGAAGGAATAGCGCCAGCTGAATTAGGTTGGGGAACGCATGAAAAAACACTTCCAATAAATGCTTATCAACACCCAGATGGTCCTAAAAATCAGATTTGTATTGCTCAACCTGGTGCTAAAACTTGGGTCAGGTCATGGGTTCCAAATATGGAAACTACTGGCATGGTAATTCGACATGGTGAAGCGTTCACAATAAGTGATCACTTAACTGTTTGGGATAAAGAAAAAGCGGTGTATCGGCCAACTGTTCATTACGCCTACTGCCCAACTGATGCAGCGGTTGCTTCAATGCATGAGCTTGAGATGCGCCAATGGGATTTAACAACTAATCAGAGAATTATGAATGAGGAAATTATTGATGGTGATGATCGATTAGGTGTCCTACTAATGGGCCACGCTTATAAGTCTTGGTGGACTGGCTCATTACTTAATATTCATGACTCTAGAAAATTAATTCCAAAGCAATCTGCCACAACTGTGCAGGTTGCAAGCGCAGTTTATGCCGCAGTTGCTTGGGCGATGGCTAATCCAAATGCTGGCTATCGTGTTCCAGATGATCTGCCTTGGCGAGAAGTTTTAGCGTTTGCAGAAAAATATTGGGGTGGCTATCACTCAGATGCTGCTGATTGGGATCCACTAATGCATAGAAATGATTTATATAAGGGTTGGAATAATCGAAAGTATGATGAAAGTGATCCTTGGCAGTTTAGTAACTTCTTAGTTTAAATCACTTTACAGGTGGAAGTGGTTTACTTACTTTAATCTCCTCTAGACGAGCGAGTGATTCAATGCGCTCTAAAGCATGATCAACTATTTGCTTTGGATAATTCTTTAAGTATCCATCGCTAGCATTCCAAGGTTCATGCACATCTATTCCATTTAAATGAGCTAGCTCTGGCACATACTTCTTTATATAAACACCATCTTCATCAAATCTTTTACCCTGTTCAATTGGATTAAATACTCGGTAATAAGGTGAGGCATCTGTGCCACATCCAGCCGTCCACTGCCAGCCATGAGCATTTGAGGCAACATCGTAATCAACTAGATGCTCGCGAAAAAATCTCTCACCTAATTGCCATTCAAGGTGCAGATCTTTTACTAGAAATGAGGCAACTACCATTCTGGTGCGATTATGCATCCAACCCTCATTAATTAATTGGCGCATTGCAGCATCAACAAATGGGTAGCCAGTTTTTCCCTCACACCAAGCTTTAAATTTCTCACCTGGTTTGTCATAACGCATCTTGGCGAACTGGGGTGCGTAGTAATCAGTTTCGGTTGTTGGATTATTAAATAAAACATCGGCATAGAACTCACGCCAGGCGATTTCCTTGCGATAAACATCATGAGCTTTACTCTCACCTAAAGGCGCAAGCAATGTTCGTGGGTGAATCTCACCCCACTTAAGATGGGCGCTCATTTTGCTAGTGCCATCAATGCCGGCAAGATTTCTTGTGACATCGTAATCATCTAAGCCATTTTTTTGAAAGTATTTAAATCTTTCAATCGCTGCCACTTCACCAGCTGAAGTTATATTTGTGCCCTCTGGTAATTTCCAATCTGGAAAGTTTCGATCACTAGCCTCTGCTTTAACGGTATTAATTACTTTTGGTTTATCTGCTGGCTTGCGCCAACCATGGGCGCACCAGCCTCGATAAAAAGGTGTATATACCCGATATGGGCTTTGATCACTAGGTTTTAATACTCGACCCGGGGCGACTGCATATGGTGAACCAGTTCTAATTAATTTAATTCCAGCTGCTTCAATAGCCATATCTCGTTTTGCTCCATATGGTTCATACTCAGCTGAGATATGCACCGAGGGCGCGTTATATTTTTTCTGCAAATCTTTAAGCACAGTAATTTGATCACCAACTAAAACCTGAAGTGATTTATTAAGTGAATCATCTAAGTGATGAAGTGACTGACCTAAGTATGCAAGCCGCTTACTGCCAGCGGTTTTAATTAAAGTTGGATCTAAGATAAATACTGGAATAATTTCATCACTTTCAGCAAGTGCTGCTAATAATGCTGGGTGATCACTAATGCGCAGATCGCGCCTAAACCAAAGGATTGATCTGCTACTCATTGGCTTATCTTAGGAGTGCAGTGACTCCACGCTCTCATCCCAACCCTTAACATCTTTTGGCTTACGTGGGCCAGGTCCAACATAACGTGAAGATGGGCGAATAATTCGACCAGAGTGCTTTTGTTCTAAAATATGCGCCGACCAACCCGCGGTCCTTGCTGCGGTAAACATTGAGGTAAATAGATTTGCTGGCACCTGTGCAAAATCTAAAACTATTGCTGCCCAAAACTCAACATTTGTTTCAAGTACGCGATCTGGTTGACGTGCTTTAAGTTCTGCTAGCGCTGCTTTCTCAAGTGCTAATGCAACCTCATAACGAGGTGCGTTTAACTCTTTAGCAGTTCGGCGAAGTGTGCGCGCACGTGGATCCTCAGCGCGATAAACACGATGACCAAATCCCATTAACCGCTCACCCTTATCTAAAATTGATTTCACATAAGTTTCAGCATTTCCAGATTTTTCAACCGCTTCAATCATTGAAAGCACGCGCGCAGGAGCGCCACCATGTAATGGTCCACTCATCGCACCAATCGCACCAGAGATAGATGCAGCAACATCTGCACCCGTTGATGCAATTACTCGACCGGTAAATGTTGAAGCATTCATGCCATGCTCAGCTGCTGATACAAAGTAGGCATCAATTGCTCGAACATGTACTGGATCAGGCTCTCCACGCCAGCGAATCATCATTCGCTCCACCACAGTATGTGCTTTATCAATTTCAGCTTGTGGAATTGCAGTTGCAATTGTTCCTCTAGCAGATTGTGCAACGTATGAAAGTACCATCACAGAAACTCTTGCTAAATTACTTCTTGCTTCTTCATCTGAAATATCAAGTAATGGTTTTAAGCCCCAAGCAGGTGTAAGCATTGCGATTGCAGATTGCACATCAACTCTTACATCACCAGTATGAACTGGAATTAAAAATGGTTCAGCAGGTGGAAGTCCTGGATTAAATTCATCATCGACTAATAATCCCCAAACATTTCCAAAGGTAACTCGGCCAACTAGATCATCAATATCAACGCCGCGGTATCTAAGCGCACTTCCCTCTTTATCAGGTTCAGCAATTTTTGATTCAAAAGCTATTACGCCCTCAAGGCCGGGCTTGAAATCATCTGACACCTGAGTACTCCCTCACATTATTAATTTACAGCGCCTATTGTGCTACCTAATAGCAAAGTAGCCAAACTGGAAAGGGTTGTAAGATTTTCCCAATATGAGTAGCCGTGAAGATATCGCCGCAATGCGCCGCCAGTACGGTGAGCATGGATTAGTTGAGGGTGAATTACCTAAAAACCCGATCGAATTATTTAACACCTGGCTAACTCAGGCAGCTGAAAATGAGATTGTGGTTGAGGCAAATGCCATGGTCTTATCAACTGAGGTTGATAATCAGCCAACTAGTAGAACTGTGCTACTTAAAGATTTAACGACAAGCTGGATTCACATTCTTTTCAAATTATGAATCTAATAAAGGTAAGCAGATATCTGAGAATAAAAATGTTTCATTACTTTTTCCTTGGTATCCAATGGAGCGACAGGTAATTGTGATTGGAAGTGCTACTAAAATAGCTAGGGAAGATTCAGAAAAATACTTTGCTACCCGTCCTCGTACTTCACAAATTGGTGCTTGGGCAAGTGAACAATCAACTGAGTTAAGTTCTCGACAAGAGTTAGAAGCGAAGTTTAAAGAGTTAGA
The DNA here is from genome assembly GCA_964203335.1 of Candidatus Nanopelagicus sp. Taxonomy (GTDB): domain Bacteria; phylum Actinomycetota; class Actinomycetes; order Nanopelagicales; family Nanopelagicaceae; genus Nanopelagicus. Next base: position 23,664 of record CAXNKX010000003.1, on the reverse strand, counting down.
AAATAAATTTGCTCAAGAAAAGGTAATTCCAACACCTCCATATTGGGGTGGTTACATTGTCGATCCCATCTCAATTGAGTTTTGGCAGGGCAGATACTCTCGTTTGCACGATCGAATCCGATATGTGAGAGAAAAAAATAATAATTGGCAGATTAAACGACTCAACCCCTAATATCTACCAATGAGTGAAATTAAGATCCCAGATAATTTAAAACCATCAGATGGCAGATTTGGTTGTGGGCCCTCAAAGATTTTGCCCGCCTCCCTTGCAAACTTAGCAAGTAATTATGGAAAAGTTTTAGGAACAAGTCATCGGCAAAAACCGGTTAAAGAGGTTGTTGGCCAAGTAAGAAGTGGTCTTAAATCACTCTTCTCACTTACCTGATGGTTATGAAGTCATAATTGGCAATGGTGGATCTACTGCGTTTTGGGATATTGCAACCTTTGGTTTAATTGATAATAGATCTCAACACTTAGTCTTTGGTGAGTTCTCCTCTAAATTTGCAGCTGCTGCAAAAGCTGCGCCAATGATTAAAGATCCCATCTGTAATTAAATGCTGAGCCAGGATCTCACCCAGTTGTAAAGATTGAAGCAGATGTTGATGCTTACGCACTTACTCATAATGAAACTAGTACCGGGGTAATGATGCCAATTATTCGCCCTAAGGGATCAGATGGCGCACTAGTTTTAGTTGATGCAACAAGTGCTGCTGGTGGCTTGGACTTAGATATTTCTCAATCTGATTGTTACTACTTTGCTCCACAAAAATCCTTTGCCTCAGATGGTGGCTTATGGATTGCGATAATGAGCCCGGCAGCAATTGCTAGAGTTGAAAAGATAAAGGCTAGTGGGCGTTGGGTACCAGCATTTTTTGATTTAAGTATTGCAATTGAAAACTCTCGACTTGATCAAACATATAACACACCAGCACTTGCCACAATAATTTTATTAGCAGAACAACTTAATTGGATGAACTACAAATGGTGGTTTAAAGTTTGCAGCCTCTCGAAGTGAGGATTCATCTAATCGCTTGTATAGCTGGGCTGAGAAAACAAGTTACACCACACCATTTGTTACAGATCCTGCAATGAGATCTAAAGTAGTTGGCACAATTAATTTTGATGAGAATATTGACGCTCTTGAAATTGCAAAGATCTTGCGCGCTAATGGCATTGTTGATACTGATCCATATCGTAAGTTAGGTAAGAATCAACTTAGAATTGGAATGTTCCCAGCGGTTGAACCAAGTGATATTGATGCACTAACTGCCTCAATTGAGTATGTAGTAGAAAGGCTTGCCAAATGATGAGTCCTAGATTTAGAAGATTAGTAACCATAGCAATCTTGTTTGGAATGGTTACCATGGTATTAATCAGCGGATTATCTAGTTAGGATCAACTCATGAATCAATCAGTCTTTGTAATTGCTATGGGAATTGTGCTTTGGATTATCGCTTTAGTATTTGCAGCTGTAATGAAGGCTGATAGCAATGTGCTTTGGATCTGCGCCGTTGGAGCTTTACTTGGCGTAATCGGCCTTCGCTACACAATTAAACGAGGCCGTAAAGGCTTGCTTTAATTTCCCTCAATTTGTGAAGCAATACCGCGTAATACTTTAGCTAATCGCTCAGCATCAGTTGCAGATGAGCTACGACCACTTCGCAGGCCATTGCCATAGCGATCTAATATTTTAATTGTGTCTTCAATCATTGCAGCTAGATCATCATTTTTACCACGTGAATTACCAGCCATTGTTGGTGGTGCTTCAACAATTGAAACTGAAAGTGCTTGAGGACCACGACGGCCATCAGCAATTGAAAACTCAAGCTTTGTGCCTGGCTTAACAGTTGTTACACCATTTGGCAGGGCATCAGCTGAAAGGTAAACATCTTCGCCTTCATCATTTGAGATAAAGCCAAAACCTTTTTCTAAACTAAACCATTTAACGCGACCACTAGGCATTGGTATCTCCCTTCAAATTTTTTATATTCGTTTAGGCCATCTCTCAGATGGGCAGGTGCTTAGTTTAACCCAACAACTAAGGTGCTTGTAACGAGTTTATTCAGCCTTAATTAGCGCCTCAGAGTGCGCGCCGCACCCATGATCAAAGGAGACCACACGTGCATCCTCTGGTGAGATCGCATTTGAGCAAACACCAAAGGTAGTTCTAAGTGAGCCGGCAATTGGAATAAAGAAACCACAAGATTGACATGGCTTAGGAGCAGATCGCGCAATTGGTGTTCTAGGACCGCGATCTCCTTCATACCATCGCTTACTCGCTGCATCTCGACCAATAACTGATAAAACTCTTGCTCTACCTAAACCAAATTCAAATAGTTGAGTTATATCTAACTCTTCATCTTCAGGAAGCGCGGCATAACCTGGAGTTAATCGCTCATCATCAGCAGCTGTTGGCACAACATCGCCAACTCCTAAATCACCAGGTTGAATTCTTTGTGAATAAGGAATCCAATTAGGTGCAAGTAATGCTTTAGTTCCTGGTAATAAAACTACATCACAAATAGTTGGCGCACTTTGCTCATCAACTTTTGCAACAGTTACCGCCCATCGCCAGCCGTCATAGCCAGGAAGTTTTGCTTCAAAAAGATATGTAGCAATTCGCTCTTCATCAGAATCAATTGAGTAAAACTCACCAACATACTCACGCTTACCAGCATCTTCGATTACTGCTTGCTTTGCCATATCTAGGGCGCCGAAAATATCATTTTTATTTATTTCAATATTAATAACTGCAGGATAGGTTTTCTCCGGCGCAATATAAGGTTTCCTAATAATTGCAGGAGCAACTACCTGCTCAACTTTTGGCTTAGCAAGTGCTTCTAGAATTACATCATCTACTGGTGCCTCAGGTTCTGCCACCAATGAACTGCCAGATTTGCGCAGCTTTTTAAACAATGATTTTTTCTTAGCCATAGTTCTATTGTAATCTGCTAATGATTAAAATGAAAAAGCCCCCGTTTTTAGGCGGGAGCTTTTTCTAACTTGCTATCGGATTTTAGAAATCCATCCCGCCACCATCGCCACCAGGCATTGGCGCAGCAGATTTTGGTTCTGGTTTATCAGCAATTACTGCCTCAGTAGTTAAGAACAGTGCGGCAATTGATGCTGCATTTTGCAGTGCAGATCTTGTTACCTTTGCTGGATCAATAATTCCAGTTTTAATCATGTCAACATATTCACCAGTTGCAGCATTTAAACCAAATCCGGTTTCAAGGCCGCGCACCTTCTCAACAATTACGCCACCTTCAAGGCCAGCATTAATTGCAATCTGCTTAAGAGGTGACTCAACTGCGTACTCAACAATCTTCGCACCCGTTGCTTCATCCCCAGTTAGTTTTAATTTACCAAATGCAACCTTTGAAGCTTGAAGTAATGCAACGCCGCCGCCAGCAACAATTCCTTCTTCAACCGCTGCTTTAGCATTACGCACTGCATCTTCAATTCTGTGCTTGCGCTCTTTTAGCTCTACTTCAGTAGCCGCGCCAGCTTTAATAACTGCAACACCGCCAGCTAATTTTGCAAGACGCTCTTGTAGTTTCTCGCGGTCATAATCAGAGTCACTCTTTTCAATCTCAGATCTGATCTGATTAACACGGCCCTTAATTTGCTCAGCATCACCGCCACCTTCAACAATGGTGGTCTCCTCTTTAGCAATTACAATCTTTCGAGCAGTACCTAGAAGTTCAAGTGTGGTCTGATCTAACTTAAGACCAACCTCTTCTGAGATCACAGTAGCGCCAGTTAAAATCGCAATATCTTGCAGCATCGCCTTACGACGATCACCAAAACCTGGTGCTTTAACTGCAACTGATTTAAATGTGCCACGGATCTTATTTACTACCAATGTAGAAAGTGCTTCACCTTCAACATCTTCAGCAATAATTACTAGTGGCTTACCAGTTTGCATTACCTTCTCAAGTACTGGAACTAGATCTTTAATATTTGTAATCTTTGAGTTTGCAATCAGAATATAAGCATCTTCCATAACTGTTTCCATACGATCAGTATCAGTTACAAAATATGCTGAGATATATCCTTTATCAAAACGCATACCCTCAGTTAGCTCAAGTTCAAGGCCGAAGGTATTACTTTCTTCAACAGTAATTACGCCCTCTTTACCGACCTTATCCATTGCCTCTGCGATCATCTCACCAATTGTTGTATCAGCTGCTGAAATAGATGCAGTTGCTGCAATCTGCTCTTTAGTCTCAACTGGTTTAGCCATCTTTAATAGTTCATCAGATATTGCTTCAACCGCTTTTTCAATTCCGCGCTTAAGTGACATTGGATTTGAACCTGCTGCTACGTTGCGTAATCCCTCACGCACCATTGCTTGAGCAAGAACTGTTGCAGTAGTTGTGCCATCTCCTGCTACATCATCAGTCTTCTTTGCTACCTCTTTAACTAAATCTGCACCGATTTTTTCCCATGGATCATCTAATTCAATCTCTTTAGCAATTGAGACACCATCATTAGTAATTGTTGGCGCTCCCCATTTTTTCTCAAGAACAACATTTCGACCGCGGGGCCCAAGGGTTACCTTGACCGCATCAGCTAATACATTCATGCCGCGCTCTAATCCGCGACGAGCCTCTTCATTAAAGGCAATCATTTTTGCCATTTTATTTTCTCCCTCTATTTTTCTTGCCGACGTTTTACTAAAAGTTTCTACCAGGTGTCTTTATCACTCACACCCCTAGAGTGCTAAGGGTAAATCTAGAGGATTTATTCCCAATGCGCCAAATGAGCGCAGGTCTGGGTATAGCGGTGCTTAGTTAGAGGGAGAAGCCGAGTTTGCTGCTAGATCGCTGAGCGGTGCGGCTATCTCGCAAACGACGCAGGCGCTTAACCAATATTGGCTCTGCAAGTAATGCTTCGTTTCGATCTATTAAATTATTTAATAATTGATAGTAAGCAGGTGGAGTTAAATTAAATAACTCTTTTATTGAGCTTTCTTTAACACCGGCATATCGCCACCAGGTTCGCTCAAAATCAAGCATCTCAATTTCAAGCTTAGTAAGCCCATTTGAGCAGCTTGTTCATTAAGAGGTGCAGAAAGATTCAGACATAGGCAGTATCTTAAAAGAAAGGGGTGACAAAAGTCTTTACTTACCGCTTTAGCGTGGCGGAATCTAGCTATTTAACTAAAAATTAGATGAAGTTAAAGGATTAGCCGCCGCATAATCTTTTCGATTAGCGCTTCTAATTAAGTTTCGTATCATGGTTGGAAAGACGAAGATATGAAGATTGAGGAATTCCTAGCTATAAACATAATTTACGTTACGCTTATGTAGTATCCAGTATCGCTAAGTTAATAGATTGGTACAAATGAAAACGCCTTTTGTTATATTTGATAGAGATGGCACCTTAATTGAACATATACACTATTTAGTTGATCCAAATCTTGTAAAATTCAAGAAAGATATAGTTCCATCACTTATTAGTTTGAAAAATACAGGGTTTAAGTTTGGAATAATTACAAACCAATCTGTTATTGGTCGAGGATTAGCTGATTATCAAACTGTAAACAAGATTAATAAAAAGATTACTGAGTATTTAGAGTTACACCAAATTATAATAACATTTGTCTTAATCTGCCCTCATACCCCAAGCGATAACTGTGATTGTAGAAAACCTAAAACTTTATTGGGAGAAAAGGCAAAGAGTGACTTTGGTGTAAATATTGAGAAAAGTTACTATGTAGGGGATCAAGAATCGGATATGGAGTTTGGAAAGAAACTTGGGTGTAAAGTGGTGCAGCTGGTAGGAAACTCAGGATTTAGCCCTTTGGCAGATAAACATTCTGCTAGCCTTACCGAAGTTGCAGAGTGGATAATCCAAGATTCGATTAAGGGAAAAAGTAATGACGGTACTAGCGAATAGATTCTTAGAGTTAACTGAACTTTTGCCTCGATTTGAAAAAAAATCAGGAAGTCAAATTCAATCAGCTGCTTTAATGATTGCTGAAACTTTTACAAGTGGTAATAAGGTACTTATCTGTGGCAATGGAGGAAGTGCAGCAGACTCTCAGCACTTTGCTGCCGAGTTTGTAAATTCGTTCTCTAAAAGTATTAATAGAAGAGGTCTACCCGCAATAGCACTTAGGTGGTAATAAGGTACTTATCTGTGGCAATGGAGGTAGTGCAGCAGACTCCCAACATTTTGCTGCTGAGTTTGTAAATTCGTTCTCCAAAAGTATCAATAGAAAAGGTCTGCCTGCGATAGCACTAACCACAGATAGCTCTATTCTAACTGCTATCTCAAATGATTCTTCTTTCGATAATATTTTTTCTAGGCAAGTTGAGTCTTATGGATTAAAAAATGATTTACTTATTGTCTTTACCACAAGTGGAAATTCTAAAAACTGTTTAAACGCAACAAAGATTGCCAAAGATATGGGATTACGAATCATAGCTTTTACCCGAACAGATGCTGAAATTTCGAATTTGGTAGATATTGCGATTGAAGTTCCTTCAATAAATACTCAACATATTCAGGAATGTCATCTATTGGCTTATCATGTAATAACTGAGTTAGTAGAATTACAAATTTTTAAGGAGCAATTTGAGTAATATATTAGTTACTGGTGGCGCAGGTTATATTGGTTCAACTTTAGTGCCTGACTTACTGAGTAAAAAACATAAAGTCACAGTTATTGATAATTTCATGTATGACCAAACAAGTCTAGCCACATCTATACGTGATAGGAATTTTGAAATAGTTTTTGGTGATGTAAGAGATGAATCTTTAATGAAGAAGTTAGTAAGTAAGGCAGATATAATTATTCCCTTGGCTGCAATAGTAGGAGCACCAGCATGCGATAAAGATCCTGTGACTGCGCAATCAATCAATAAGGATTCAATTCTCTGGTTATTAAAGCAAGTCAGTAGAAGTCAACAAGTTATTATGCCAACTACAAATAGTGCATACGGTAGCGGTGAAAAAAATAATTTCTGTGACGAAAATTCTCCGTTAAACCCCTTATCACTATATGCTCGCGACAAAGTTGTAGTAGAAAAATCTCTCTTAGAACATGAGAATTCAACCAGCTTTAGGCTTGCTACTGTTTTTGGAATTTCACCTCGGATGCGCCTGGATTTACTAGTTAATAATTTTACATTAAGAGCCGTAACGGATGGGTTTGTAATAGTTTTCGAAGGCCATTTTAAAAGAAATTACATTCACATTCTAGATGTTGTGCAAGCTTTTAATATGGCAATCAATAACAAAGAGCAGTTTAAGGGTGAAATTTTTAATGTAGGCCTTTCTCAAGCCAATATCTCAAAAATCGAGCTATGCCAGGAGATTAAGAAAATTGTCCCCAATTTTTTGTTTTTAGAGGCACCACTGGGTAAGGATCCCGACCAGCGAAATTACATAGTTTCTAATAAAAAAATTGAAGCATTAGGTTTCAGCCCTACTGTAAGCCTTCAAGAAGGCCTAAACGAACTGGTAAAGGGCCTAAAAATGTTTAATCACAAACCATTTACTAATGTTTAGATCCAAGTGATAATTACAAAAACTCCCTACCGTATTTCACTTTTTGGTGGTGGAACTGATCATCCATCTTGGTATAAAAAGCACGGTGGAGAGGTAATTTCTTTTGCAATTGATAAATACTGTTATATAAGCACACGAGTTTTACCTCCATTTTTCGATCATAAATATCGAATTGCATACTCGAAGGTAGAGACAGTCAATGATTACAGAAAAATTCTACACCCAGTGGTTAGAGAAGCAATTAGAAAGTTTAGTCCAAACCTATCGTTAGAAATTCACCATGACGGTGATTTACCGGCACGAACTGGGATTGGATCCTCTTCTGCATTCACTGTTGGATTAATCAATTCCTTATTGATACTACAAGATAAATCAATTTCTAGCCGCGAATTGGCTAATGAGGCAATAGAGCTGGAACAGATTGATTTAATGGAGAATGTTGGATCTCAAGATCAAATCGCATGTACCTTAGGCGGAATGAACTACATTGAATTTGGAGGTAATTTGAATTGGGAAGCAACTCCTATCGCTCTTAGTTCTGATTTTCAAGAATCAATTACGAATCGAATAGTTATGATTTATACAGGCATAACAAGACTAAGTTCAGACATTCAAGCAAACTTACTAATTGACTTAGAAAAGAAGTTAACTACTATGCAACGTACTACTGTATTAACCCGAGAATGTAGAAAAATACTTGAAGAGCAAGGTGACTTAGATTTGATCGGAGAAATGCTTGTAGAAAGTTGGTCACTTAAACGTGAAATGAATAATCTAGCAATCACACCAGCATTAGATGATGTTTGGGAGAAGGCAAAATCTGCTGGCGCTCTGGGTGGGAAAGTTCTTGGTGCTGGAGGTGGGGGATTTTGCATGTTCTGGGTAAAAGAAAACGGTCGAGAAGAGTTTCTCAACAATTTTAACTTAGGTACTTATGTACCAGTTCGAATCTCTAAAACTGGATCTGAATGCATATTAAAGTAGGTATTTCAGTTATCAAACCGCTAATCTTATGTGATGGAAACGTGGTCTATTGAGTCTCTGCAGGAATTTGAATTAGGCGTTGCGGAATTATTTAATCAAGGAAAGATTCTGGCCCCCATTCACTTGTCAGACGGTAATGAATCTTCCTTAATCGAGATTTTTCAAGAAGTGCGACAACAGGATTATGTGTTTTGTTCCTGGAGAAGTCACTATCAATGTTTACTCAAAGGAGTTGCTCCAGACAGAGTAAAAAGTGAAATTATTGCTGGTAGGTCGATTGCATTATGCTTTCCAGAATTTAACATTTATTCAACTGCAATAGTTGGCGGGCAATTACCATTAGCAATTGGAGCAGCCTTCTCTATCAAAAGAAATAAAGAGAACGCTCATGTATGGTGTTTTGTTGGAGATATGACTTCAGAAACAGGAGTGGCTCAAACCGCGTTTAGATATGCAGAAAAGCATGACTTACCAATTACATTTGTTATTGAAGATAATGGAATATCTGTTTTAACAGAAACCCGTAAAGTATGGAACACAGATTTGTTAAGATTTGAGGAAACCAAAAATTCTAAAGTCAGGAGTTATAAGTACAAAAGTAAATTCCCACATGCGGGTGCAGGCGTTAGGGTGCAATTTTAGATGGGTAAATACATGGATGAACTTACGCGCTCAATGGAATATTTGGGAAAATTTGATAACACAATTTTCATTGGTCAATCAGTAGAGGTTGCTGGTACTGCTATGCGCAATACACTTTTAAATGTTGATGACAGTAAATTAGTAGAAATGCCAGTTGATGAAGACTTTCAAATGGGTATAGCTACTGGAATGTCTTTAACCGGGTTAATTCCGATATCAATTTTTCCGCGTTGGAATTTTCTACTTTTAGCAACAAATCAAATTGTTAATCACTTAGATAAGTTAAAGGAAATAACGCAACAGTAAAAATCCAGGTAAAGTGATCATACGCACAGGTATTGGTTCTATTCTTCCTCTACATCCAGGTCCTCAACATACCGGTGACTTTACTGAGGCTTTTAAATTAATGTGTCCTAATTTAAATATCGTGCGCCTTGATAAAACTTCCATGATATTTGATGAATATCAAAAAGCTTATGAGCGTTCTGATGGAGTTTCTTCCTTACTGATTGAATGGAGTGATAAATACAATGATTGATGTTGTTTGGCCTTTAATGCACAATAATATTACTAGATCAGACTTAGATAAAATGATCGATTATCTTAAACAGGATGATCCAAAACTAACTCAAGGGCCACTAGTGCGAGCTTTTGAAGAGCAGTGGAGTGAGTGGCTAGGCGTTAAGCATTCTGTAATGTTAAATTCTGGTTCATCAGCAAATGATCTAACAATGATGGCTCTAAAGGAATTAAAAGGTTCTGGAGAAGTAATCGTTCCTCCACTTAACTTGGGTTTCGGACGTAGCATCAATAATTAAGGCAGGTCTAACGCCAGTATTTGTAGATATCGATCCTCAGTCACTTGCAATTGATTCTGATTTAGTTTTAAGCGCGATCACTCCTCAGACTAGGGCTGTGTTTTTGACTCATGTATTAGGTTATAACGGCCTCACAAATAATCTAATTGAAGGATTAAAAAAGCAAAACATACTTCTAATTGAAGACGTATGTGAGTCACATGGTGCAACTCATGACGGAAAAAAAGTAGGAACTTTTGGTTGGGCATCTAATTTTTCTTTTTATTATGCACACCATATGACTACTATTGAAGGTGGAATAATTTCTACAAATGATTCTGAGCTATATGATATTTTAAGAATGCTCAGGTCACATGGCATGGTCCGTGAAAGTTTGAACAACGTAACAAAAAACGAATACGTTAAAAAGTATCCAGATTTAAATCCTGATTTTATTTTTGCATTTGCAAGTCATAATATGCGATCTACAGAATTGAATGCAGTACTTGGGATTAGAGCAACTAAAAAGACTTGATCAGAATAACATCAAGCGGACAGCTAATTTACATAAATTTTTATCAGTAATTGACCCACTAGTTTTTAAAACGAATTTCAAGTTAGATGGTAGTTCGAATTATGCATTTACACTAGTGTTAAATGAAGCCTGATTTTATAAAAAGAGATAAAGTCGAGAGTTGCCTGAAATCTGCCGGTATAGAGTTTAGAAGAGGGTTATCGGGGGGCGGGAATCAACTACGGCAGCCGTATTTACGGAATAGAAAAGGAATTCCGCGGGCTGAATCTTTTCCAAATGTGGAACATGTGCATCATTTTTCTTGGTATATTGGAAACTTCCCTGAGCTTAGTCACGCACAAATCGAATGGCTTGGGAATATACTTAAAGAGATTGGAATTAATTATTAGCAAAATTGATGTTCTATTTATCAATGCTGATTCTTCTGCAGCTGCTTATCAAAGTTTAGCGATAGATTTCGCTGCAATTGAGCCCCCAACTTGGTCACTATTACTCGCAAATTCTATGAGGGCGGTTGGATTTAGTTGTGCGATTTTAGATGCAACTGCAGAGGGTCTTTCACATGAACAATCAGTACAAAAAGTAATTGATTTAAATCCTAGGTTAGCTGTTTTTGTCGTTTATGGACAGAACCCAAATTCTGGAACGATCAATATGGTAGGAAATATAGAGTGTGTAAATCTTCTCAAAATAGCTGCGCCAAATATAAAAACGTGCTTTGTCGGTTCACACACAAGCGCACTTCCCATGGAAGTACTGAATGATTCTGCTATCGACATAATTCTTTTGAATGAGGGTGTTTACGCGCTTAGAAATCTTCTAGCAAGTAACTTAGATTCAGATTTGAATAAAATCAAAGGTATCGGCCACAAAAAAGATGGAAAGCCTGTCCTAAACCCACCCGAACTAGTGGTTCCAACAGAAAAAATGGACATTGATCTCCCTGGTTACGCATGGGATTTATTGCCAATGAAAGAGAAGCCTCTTGATTTATATAAAGCACATTTTTGGCATACTGAGTATAAGCAGGAAAATCGATCACCATTCGCAGCTATTTACACTTCTCTGGGTTGTCGTTTTAAATGCGACTTTTGCATGATCAATATTGTTAATAGAGTTGATAATAGCTCAAATATTACGTCTTCTCATTCTCCAAATATGCGCTTTTGGTCTCCTCAATTTATGTTAACTGAATTTGAAAAGTTAGTTAGTCTTGGAGTTGAACATATTCGAATTTCGGATGAAATGTTTTTCCTAAATCAACGTTATTTTGAACCTTTACTTGAAGGTATTGTAGAGCGTGACTTAAAATTAAAAATGTGGTCATATACAAGAGTTGATACAGTTCGAGAACGCTATTTAGATTTGTTTAAAAAGGCTGGAATTAATTGGTTAGCGCTTGGAATTGAAGCAGGAAATAGAGAGGTTCGTCGAGAAGTATCAAAGGGAACTTTTCAGCTTGATGATATTTCTTCAGTAGTGAAATTAGTTCAACAGCACGATATTGGGGTTGCAGCAAACTATATTTTTGGGTTTCCGGATGATACTTTTGAAACTATGCAGCAAACACTTGATTTAGCAATAGAGTTAAATACTGAAATGGCTAACTTTTATCCTTTCCAGGCTCTTCCCGGTAGCCCTTTGCATTTAAAAGCCAAAGAAGAGGCGTGGGCGTTACCAGACACTTATCAGGGATATGGCTTCTTATCGTATGAGGCAACGCCTATGGCAACTAAATATGTTTCTGCTGAAGATGTAGTTAGATTTAGAGATAATGCATGGAGTACTTACCATCAAAACCCCATTTTTTTGGATTTAATTAAAAGAAAATTTGGAGAAGATGCCTTAAGTGGAGTTCTAAATCTCGCAAAAGTTAAACTAAAGCGCAGAATCCTAGGTGATTAGATACTGTTTTTTAGTACCGGTAACCTTTAATTTTACGACAGCAGCTCCGATAACACTCGATGCATTAGTTCTAAATAGTGAGGGTTTTTATAAAGATTTAGTTAGAAGTAACTAAAGTAGCTTTAGCGCCTTAATTTTCAAACTTATAACCAAGACCTCTAATGGTCTGAATATAAACAGGATTAGCTGGATCTGATTCAATCTTTGCTCGTAGCCGCTTCACATGCACATCTAAAGTCTTAGTATCACCAAAGTAATCAGAGCCCCATACTCGATCAATTAGCTGTGCGCGAGTAAGTACTCGCCCACTGTTGCGAACTAGAAACTCAAGTAATTCAAACTCTTTAAGTGGAAGTGAGATAAGTTCATCATTGATATTTACTTGATGCCGCTCTATATCAATTCGAACTGGGCCAGCGGTAATAACGCCTTGCTTGTGGATTCTGAAACATCACCTTGACGACGCAGAACTGCTCTAATACGCGCAACTAACTCAGCCTTTGAGTATGGCTTTGTTACATAATCATCAGCGCCAAGCTCTAATCCAACAACTTTATCTACCTCAGTATCTTTAGCCGTTAACATAATAATTGGCACCAGCAGATCTTAGAACGTAGTTGCTTACACACCTCTGTTCCTGATAAGCCAGGCAACATAAGATCTAGTAATACAAGATCAGCCCCACCCTTATCAAAAGCTGTGATCGCCCCATCTCCAGTATCTGCTAACACAACCTCAAAGCCCTCTTTGCCTAAAACATAGGAGAGTGCGTCTGAAAAAGATGCCTCATCTTCAACAAGTAATATTTTTGTCATTTTTTACCTTCACTCTTACTTTTATCTGATGTTATGTTAATCAAACTTAATGGGAATCTGATTGTAAAGGTGCTACCGGCGCCTTCTACTGACCAGAGTGAGACATCACCGCCATGATTTGTAGCAATATGTTTAACAATTGATAAACCAAGACCAGTTCCACCAGTTAAGCGAGATCTTGCTGGATCTACTCGATAAAAACGTTCAAAGATTCGCTCTAAATCTTTTTCAGGTATTCCAATTCCTTGATCAGAGACTGCAATTTCAGCAATTGCATCTGCAACCTTTAATGTAATGGCCACTCTAGTTGAATCAGGACTGTAGTTAATGGCATTTTCAATTAAGTTATGAATGGCCATAGTCACCTGATTACGGTCACCATTAATTATCGCTGGATTAATTTCCTCAAATACCAAAGAGATCTTACGTTTTTCAGCATTTAATCTTGATTGATCAATCGCCTCATTTACTACCTCAGTGATATTAACTAGCTTTCCATTTTTAAGTGGATCATCATCTTGCAGCCTAGATAAATTAATAATCTCCTGAACTAAATCAGATAATCGCTTTGCCTCTGCTTGCATACGAGATGCAAATTTGGTAATTGCCTCTGGATCATTACTAGCATCTAAAACTGCCTCACTTAAGATGGAAAGTGCGCCAATCGGGGTCTTGAGCTCATGTGAAATATTTGCTACGAAATCTCGGCGAATAAAATCAAGCCGGCGCATCTCACTATCATCAAAAATTAAAATAGCAATTAATCCAGCATCACCCATTGAGGTAACTCGAACTAAGAGATCATGGGTACCAGCGCCAATTGGTCCTCTAGGTAATTCAATGGTGGCATCTTGTTGTGTGCCACTTCTTCGAACTGCTCTGATCAGATTACTTAACTCTTTATTTAAAATCCGTTCATCTTTTATTAGATTAAATGTGGTGATTCCCTCTGAATAGTAAATAACTTGATCACTTGCTGTAATAACAATTGACTCAGCATCAATAGCTTGAAGTAGATCAAAACTTTGCGTGGATAAATCACTTTGAATTTTAGAGTTGGCGATATCACTTTCCTGCCTTTGATTAAACCGCCATATCACCCCCTAATCGTAGGAGAGGGGACACCACCTGTTAGCCATATGTTGGCAAAAGCGGTAGATATCCTTACTTTTAACCAATTATTAAAGACCTGTTCACTCTCCTACCCGCACAGGAAGGGGTATTCCATTACCGTTAGCCAATGCGTGAGCAATTTCAAGAAGAGTTAAATGCTGTCTCAGCTACCTTAGTTCAAATGGCTGGGTTAGTTCAGACCGCCATGGAAAATGCCACCACTGCGCTTTTAACTGCAGATTTAGCCTTGTCTGAGAAAGTGATTGCCGATGATGCAATCGTTGATGAAATTCAACATGAGTTAGATGCTAGAGCAATTAACTTAATTGCTCGCCAGAGCCCAGTTGCCTCAGATCTTCGCACTCTTAGTTAGCTCACTTCGAATGAGCGCTGACCTTGAGCGCATGGGAGATTTAGCCCATCACATCGCAAAGTCAGCCAGAATGCGCTACCCATCAACTGCTGTGCCACCTGAGTTATCTTTAACAATTGAGGAGATGGGCAGAGTTTGTGTTCAAATTATTTCTAAAATGGCAACAGTTATAGAAAATAAAGATATTGATAAGGCACTTGAGCTTGAAAACGATGATGATGCAATTGACGCGCTTCATCGCAAGATTATTCAGACCCTACTTGACCCTAACTGGAAGCATGGAATTGAAACAGCAATTGATATGACACTACTTGCTCGTTACTACGAGAGGTGTGCCGATCACGCAGTTTCCATCGCCCGCAGGGTTTATTTCTTAGTCACTGGAGCATACGCAAAAAATTAATTATAGTTTCTGATAGATAACTTAGAGTACAACTATAGTTCACACAGTTTTATCTGATTAACCCTGTTGGCAAGATAGCATCACACATGGAAAAAAATCGCCTAGAAATTAGCCGCCTTTTCAATCGTTTTGGATTTGGCCCAAAACCTGGTGAATTTGCGGCAGATTTAAAGGCGGGATTGAAAAAAACTCAAAATAAAATTCTTAAAATTTCTGAAAATGACCCAGGGCTTATAGATACTAAGGATCTCACCCTGACTGATCTAGGGCCGCGGCCTAAACCAAACTCTGCTGAAATTATTAATTTTGCTACCTCACGAAGAAATGAAAAAGATCAACTAACACTTTGGTGGCTTAGACCGTATGGTTTTAGGAAATTACGGCCTAAAAGAAAAAATGACTTGGTTTTGGCATGGTCACTGGGCAACCTCAATAAAAAAAGTAGATTTTCCACTAGTTATGTATAAACAAAACCAAACTCTGCGTGCTAATTCACTTGGGAATTTTAAGACGATGTCGCGGGCAATGGTTAATGATGGCGCACTGCAAATCTGGCTAGATGGACAAACTAACAGTGTGAAATCACCTAATGAAAATTTAGGGCGCGAATTAATGGAGCTGTTCACAATAGGTGTTAATCGCTATAGCGAGGATGATGTGAAGGCGGCTGCTAGGGCGCTTACTGGGTATCAAGTTGTTAGAAGTAATGGCTTAGTTACATTAAATCAAAAGCGTCAAGATATGAATCCAATTAGCATCCTAGGTACTACTAATACCTTCACAGGTGAGACATTATCTGACTTTTTAGTTGATCGCCCAGATTGTGAAAATTTCATAGCGGAGCGAATTTGGTATCGCTTTATCTCAAGTACTGAAGTGATGCCTGCTAATTTTGTTGCTAAGAAAGCCTTTTCAAAACGTGAAATTTACCCAGCTATTACAGCTGCTGCTAAATCAAATTTACTGGCAAATCCAAAGTATGAGATGGTTAAATCCCCAGTTGAATGGTTTGTAGCCGCTTGCCGTGCACTAGAGATAGTTCCTTCAAAACTTGAGACCAGCGGTAGATTATTTAATTATCTAGATAAATTAGGACAAGTTCCATTTGAACCACCAAGTGTTGGCGGATGGCCAGCTGAAGCAGCTTGGCTTAGCTCTGCTAGCTCTCTCTATCGAATTGATTTTGCAAAATGGCTAATTAAAAGAAGTCAATTGCAAGCACTAAAAGGTATTCCTGAGAGCAATAGAGTTACTGAGAGTCAAAACTGGCTAGGTGTTTATCAATGGAGTGAGCGAACTAAATCAACTTTAAACTCAGCCTCATCCGATCCTGAGCAATTCGCACTTTTAGCGTTATGTAGCCCGGAATATGTTGTCAGTGCTTAATCTAAAGAAAAGGAGTAAGTATGCTTAAAGTTACACGTCGTAAGTTTTTGCAATACACCGGTGGGTCAATCGCAACTGGATTATTTGCGCCATTACTTAGTATTGAAGATATTGCAGCTGCTGCTATAAGTCGCCCCTTGCCGCCAAAGACTCCAATTCTTGTACTTATTACTTTATACGGTGGTAATGATGGGATTAACACGGTAATTCCTTATACAGATTCAACTTACTACTCATCACGACCTGAAGTTTCTTATAAGGCAGAAAATATGCTGCCACTTGATTCAGAGTTAGCTTTAAATCCGGCAATGAAGGGACTTAAAGCGCTATGGGATCAAAATAAAGTAGCAATTATCCGCGGCGTTGGATATCCAAACCCTGATTACTCACACTTTTCATCAATGGCAAAGTGGCAAACCGGTTCACCTGATCGAAATATAAACACAGGTTGGTTAGGTCGTTGGATTGATTCCCAACCAGAGGATCCACTTCTTGCAATATCACTTGGTTCAGTATTACCACCATTACTAGCTGGTGCTAAACGATCAGGCTCCGCGCTCCCTCTAGGCGGCTTAGTTGTGCCAACCGGTACTTTGGCTAATAGGTGCGCGCAGCTTTCACAGCCAGTAAAAGGGGAATCAAAGTTAATGGCAGCAGCTGCAACATCGATGCGCAATCTATTTAATCTCTCCGAGAGTGTTCAACCTGTTTTAAAATCACCAGCACTTAATACACCTGATTTACCAACTATAAATGGTGGAAATGCCGGCGGTGATAGCAACTTAGCTCAGCAGTTAGATGTTGTAGGAAAGCTAATCGCAGCGAACGCCCCGACAAAGGTTTGGTCGGTTTCACTTGGTGGCTTTGATACTCACGCCGATGAAGCAAATGCGCAAGCATCTTTACTAGGTGTTGTCTCAGACTCTGTGACCCGATTTATGTCCCAGTTAAAAACTACATCTAGAGCAGAGGATGTAACCATCATGATTTATAGTGAGTTTGGCAGGCGAGTGGCAGCTAACGGTTCACAAGGAACTGATCACGGCACATCCGGACCAGTATTTATCGTTGGTAATACTGTTAAAGGTGGCTATTACGGTGATCAGCCTTCCCTAAAATATTTAATTAAAGGGGACTTGGCGATCACAACAGATTTTAGAGATATCTACGCCACTGTAATTGAAGAAATTTTAAAATCTCCAGTTCAATCCTCACTTGGCCAGTGGGCTGGGCGAGTAAATTTTCTTAAGCCAGTCTCTAGCGCCCTTGGTTAGCAACCGCTTCAATTGAAGCTTTTGCTGCCTCAGGATCTAAATACCTACCACCCTTAGTAATCGGTTTAAAGCTTTCATTTAGTTCATATAGAAGCGGAATTCCAGTTGGGATGTTAACGCCGGCAATATCAGTATCAGAGATGTTATCTAAGTACTTAACAATTGCTCTAATTGAATTACCGTGGGCTGTAATTAGAACTACTTTGCCACTTACTAGATCAGATTTAATCTCATCATTTAGGTAGGGAATAACACGAGCTACTACATCCTTTAAACACTCTGTCTTAGGAAGTGGGCCATCAAGGTTTGCATACTTAGGATCATTTTTTTGTGAGTACTGATCATCATCTGCAATAGGAGGTGGCGGGACATCAAATGATCTACGCCATAATTGAAATTGTTCTGCGCCATACTCTTTTAAAGTAGCGGCCTTATCTTTTCCTTGTAGAGCGCCGTAATGTCGCTCATTAAGCCGCCAGCTTCGCTTAATTGGAATACCCACTACGCCAGCACTAGCAAGTGCTATATCTGCAGTATTAATCGCTCTAGTTAAAAGGGATGTGTGAAGAACATCTGGTAACAAATTTGCCTCTTTTAATAACTGCCCACCACGAGTGGCCTCAGCTCTTCCCTTATCAGAGAGGGCAACATCAACCCAGCCGGTGAAGAGATTCTTAGCATTCCACTCACTCTCACCGTGGCGAAGAAGGATTAGTTTGTAACTCATGGCGTAATTATCGCATGGTATTTGTGAGCTTTTTACTTAACTTTTACCTGAAAATAGTTGACAAGTAAATCGCTCAATACTTAAAAATTCTCTTATGAAAACTACTATCAGGCTGGTTATCGCTACATTATTTATCTCAACCTTCTCATCCATTTCAAGCGCCCAGGCATCAACTTGGCGAATGAGTGAAGACCCAGTCACCTTAGGTATGAATGGTGCATCCGCCCATGTTGAGAGAATTAATGGCGTAGATAGAGTTTGGCGCGCAGATGGTGCGCAGGGAACAATCGCAAGTGATTGCAATGAGGCTGGAGTCTGCACACCAGTAACTCTTACAGGACGCCTTGGTTATGATTTTACAGTTGTAACTTTTCCAAATGGATCCAAACGTGCTTACTTTAAAGATATGGATCCACAATCTCAACAGGTTTATTCAGCGCCATGCCTAGATGCAAACTGCACAGGCATCGGTACTCGCACAGCAACAACTGAAGATATGAAGGTGCCAACTAGTACTAGGGCCTGGGGAGTACCAGATGCAGTACTACTTCCAGATGGTCGAGTAAGAATTTATATAGTTGAAAGTCCAGTGATTGGTAAATGTCTAGAAAAGGTAGCCTCTTATATTTCAACAGATGGTATTAGTTTTACAAAAGAGCCTGGCTGGCGATTTGAAAATGGTTATGTTGATACTGAAATATTAAGAGCTAAGGCAAATGATTACGTAATGATTATGGCAGATATTGCATGCACCTCATCTAGAAAACAACAGTTATACACAGCTACCTCAAAGGATGGCTTAAGTTGGAGCACACCGCAAATGCTAACTACCCCTGGTTTAGTTGGTTTAGATCCAACAGGTTATGAAATCTCCAGTGGAGTTTTCCGTATTTACTACACAAAATTTCCTGAGACAAAAGGTGGTGAGTACGTATTAGGTAGAGGAACACTTACCTTCACCGCAGCAGAGAGTAAAACTCCAACTGTTACTGCGCCAGCATCTGGTGCTAAAAAGAGTATTAGTTGCGTTAAGGGAAAAACTACTAAAAAAGTTACTGGTACTAACCCTAAGTGTCCAAAAGGGTTACAAACTAAAGTAAGTTAACTAGTAGTAATAAATCACTAGATTAAATGCTCAAATGCTTTTAGATTTGCCAGTGATTCACCACGTGAAACTCGCCAAGCCCACTCACGCCTTATGGCGGATGAAAAACCTAACTCAAGTAATGGATTAAAGGATGAGTCAGCGTATTGCAGTACTGCCCCTAGTATGCGATCTATCTCTTGCTCATTAACAGCTTTAAGTGGCAGTCTGCCTACTAAATAGATATCACCTAACTCATTAATAGCAAATGCGATTGAATACATACTGGCGTTTTTATTAAGTAAATACTCATACACTTTTTCTTTATTCTCATCAGGTTTTCTAATCACAAAGGCGTTAATACTTAAAGAGTGATCTCCGATGATTAGGGCGCAGTGTGTTTGTTGTTTAGCCTCCCCTGGCAGGGTTATTAGATAAGTATTCTCATCTTTTTGCTCATAATTTAAATCATGACTATCTAGAAAATCATCAATTACAGCTGCTGGCTCAAGCATCGCCGGCTAGCCGTAGTTTTGATTTAGTTTGTTTAGATAAAGCCCAGTCATAAACATCTAATGTTTTTCTAGCTGTGTTCTCCCAACCAAAGTGGGATGCATGCTCAACAGCGCCCATAGAAAGAAGCAACCTTCTAGCTGGCTCTGCAAGTAATCTTGAGATAACAGCAGACCATGCCTTTGGATCATGTCCATCTACTAAAGAGCCTGAAATACCATCTGAGACAGCGGTGCGAAGGCCGCCAATTGCAGTTGCAACAACTGGTGTGCCACAAGCTTGTGCTTCAAGTGCTACTAAACCAAATGATTCTGAGTAACTTGGCACGCATACTAAATCACTTGCTCTATACCAATCAGGCAGAAGATCACGTGATACAGGATCTACAAAGTGAGTAACATCTTCAATCTTTAAAAACTTTGTAAGAGTTTTTAACTTCTCAAGCTCATTAACACTTCCTGAGGCGCCGCCCATAATTACTACTGCAAGCTTTGCCCGCAAATACGGTGAGTGAGAGATCATCTCAGCCGCTGCCCTTAGCAACACATCAGGGCCCTTATGGGGCTGAATACGGCCAACAAAGGTAATCATTATGGCGTCCGGTGCAATATTTAACTTTGCTCTAGCTGTTGCTTTACCAGCGCCTGGATAAAAGGTTTGTAGATCAACACCAGGGGCAACAACAAAAACATTATCTGGACATGCATCATAGAGTGATACTAAAGATGCAGCCTCTGCATCTGTGTTAGCAATTAAGCCAGTAGATGCTTTAACAACCTGTTCTTCACCTATTGCTCTTGTTTGTGGCTCAGGTGATTCACCATCTGCAAGATTTAAGTTTTTAACCTTTGCGGTGGTGTGCATGGTGTGAATTAATGGAATTCCTGTTCGCTCACTAACCATCCAGCCTAATTGTCCTGAGATCCAGTAATGTGAATGAAGTAGTGAGTAGTAATCATTTGGTAACTCTTTTTGATAATTCATAAATGAGCTAGTAAGCGCACCTAGTTGGCTAGGTAGTTCTTCTTTAGATAATCCTTCAAATGGTCCTGCAACTAAGTGCTTAACATTTACACCATCTGCTATCTCAATACTTTCTGGCAGATCAGCATGATTAGCTCTTGTAAAAATATCTACGCCAACACCTGCTTGAGCCATCTTCTTAGCACTCTCAACAACATAAACATTCATGCCACCAGCATCGCCCATACCTGCTTGATCAAGAGGTGAGCTGTGCACCATTAAGGTTGCAATGCGTGATTTTTTGCTGTGCTTCATGGATTAATTCTAACTTACATACATGGTTTAAAAAAATATTGGTATTGCCGATAAACATTTAGGCGCAAATTACTCGGTTTTTTTCCTTAACACTGTAATCGATGACTCTAATGCATTAATTTCAGCCTCGGCAGGATTTATTGCTTTAACCTTTTCCACAGTTTTAGATGCATTATCTAATTGATTTGCAGCAATTTCTAGTTTAGCTTTTGAAATTAAGTAATACGGATTTAACGGATCAAATTTTAATGAGTTATCAACATAATTAATTGCAGATGTAAAGTCACGGCTAGCATTCGCACATACCGCCTTCATGAACCAACCTTGCGATGATCTATCATCTATCTTAATTAACTTATCAGCAACAGTATTTGCTAATTCACAATTATTGGGATCTTTAACTATTTCAATTCCAATTAACTCAGTTACCTTTGGATTTGGCCAAGAGTCTAGAACCGAAATATAAGCCTGTGCTCCAACTAGTTTGCCATCTAACATATCTTTGGCATCTTTATTAGCACCTAGCGCCATGGTGTAAATAGCTAAGGCCATAACTAAAGCAAAAGCGAAGGTTGCTCTAATTAAAAATGGATTCTCCTTTAACTTAGTACTACCAGATAATAAATTTCTTTGCTTTAGGTAAGTACCAACTATTAAACCAGCACTGCTATAGCCGATAACTGAAAGGACTATTTGATCTGGACTAATTAGTGATTGCACAACATAAGCTGTCCAGATACTAGCCAAAATTGAGATCTCAACTTGATTTTCAAAAGATGATCTAATTATCTTAAATAAAACATAGAAAACAGAAAGCACCATTATGAGCCAAAGTAAGCCCCCAATTAGACCACCATTTGCCAGGTGATCAATAAATACATTATGAGATTTATCTGGAATAACCATATTTCCATCTCGGATAATTTGCTCTGGTGTTCTATATAAAGCTGCATATCTTTGGAATTGATCTGCGCCTACTCCAAAGACAAAATTATCATTCCATATGTTTAATCCAGTACGCCAGTAATCAAGCCGCTGTGGAATGCTGCCTTGAAAAAATATTCTATCTTTTACTTGAGCAAACCCGCTAAAGCCGAAGATAAAAATTACTACCATGGTAGCAAATGAAAATGCTGATAAGGATAAGTATCTAATTGCTTTAAACAAGGTAGTGGTTTTACTAAATGAAATAACAAATAGAAATACTAAAATACTTACTATTAGTAGCAGTTGAGATTGAAGTGATTTAGTTTGAAACCCTAGAAAAATAGTTGAGGTGAAAAGTAATAAGTAGCTAACTCTAGTAATAATTACTTTGCCATAAAGTGCTCTGGCAAAGGCAATAACGGCCAGCATTCCAAATAAAGCGCCTGCAAAATTAGGATTTCCTAAGGTTAAAGCTACTGCCTTAAATGGGTTACTCCACGGCAGAGGATCTAGATCAAAATACTGAAGGTAGCCATAAACATTTGCAATTATTAAAACTGTTAGAAAGCCAAAATCTATAAACTTTTTAACATCAATCTTAATATTTGTTGCTAGCACAAATAGAAGGCCTAGAGCTAACATGCTCGCAAAGCCATAGTTTCTTTGATACCCACCTAGTAATAAAGAAGTAGGTGACTGGCTATTTATAACTGCTGATATCAAGTATCCAACTGGCATCAAAAGTGGTGCTAAAAATAATTTACTTTGCTTCCAATTAAATTCTTTAGTGAAAACTACAGCTGCCAAAAGCCAAATTATTAACACTGAACTAGATAGTAGCCCTACTGGTTCATGAGCAAACCAGCCTACAGAAATAAATATGGCTGGCGGTATTAGAAATAACACAAATGAATTATACTTATTAAAATCGATAAATTACTTGATTAAAATTTTATGTCTATCCTTGCCGCTCAAGGGATGACCACATATAAGCCTGAAGATCATGGCCATCTTTTCCAATATCTAAAGAGGTGAAGAGTTGTCCTTCAACTAAGCCATATAACCTAGAACCAGAATCAATAGCTTTCTTACTTGGTGATTCATACGCCTTATCCATAGCAAGTTGAATCTTTGGTCCACGTATTAATCCAAGCCAGCCCTCATTAGTACCAGAGTTATGAGAAAGAACTACCTCAAGTACTTCCTTATCTCGCAGGCGCCAATAGCCAACCTCACTGTCATATGGTTTAACAATCTCACTATTACTATCTATTACCCAAGTTCTAGAAAAGTAATTTAAATAATCTTGCCCATCTTGATTAAATGAAACCTCTTGCGCAAACTCAAAGCCTTCAATATTTGGATACTCACAGCGACCTTTTCCTCG
>CAXNKX010000002.1:0-217904 GCA_964203335.1 Candidatus Nanopelagicus sp. | reverse complement strand
ACTCAGACTCATTTGCAACAGCGGTTAATCAAGTAGCTATTGCTGCAGGAAAAGATGATTCCCTACCAACTCTTACTGGGGTTTTTGTTGAAATAAATAAAAACCAAATAACACTAGCTGCGACAGATAGATATCGGCTTAGCGGTTAGAGAGTTAACCTGGAGCGCACAGGACGCAAATATTGAAACCACATCTTTACTACGCGCTCGCACACTAGCGGATGCCGCCAAATCTTTAATGGGCACAAGTCAAGGTAACAATTGCGCTCGCACCTAGTACAACAAATGAAAAATTAGTTGGTTTTATTTCAGAGGGTAAAACAATGACCTCTAGGGTTTTAGATGGGTCATTCCCACCATTTAGACATTTACTACCAAGTGAATCAACCGCGGATGCAATAATTGAGGTAGCGCCATTTTTAGATTCCGTTAGAAGAGTTGCATTAGTGACAGATAAAACAGTTCCACTACGTCTTAATTTCTCAAATAACACACTACAACTAGAGGCCGGCACAGGGGATGAAGCCCAAGCTAGTGAAAAACTTGATATTAACTATAAAGGTGAAGATATTAATATTGCATTTAATCCAACCTATTTAACTGACGGCCTAACTGCAATTAACACCGCTTTTGTTCACATCTCATTTACAGGAGCTAATAAACCAGCAGTACTAACCGGGCAGACTGAAGCAGGCAGTGCACCAATTACAAACTATAAGTATTTGTTAATGCCAATGCGTTACTCCTCATAATTATTAAGTTTTAATTTAGTGTTAATTACCAATTTAAATCTAACAAACTACCGCTCTTACTCAACCCTAGACCTGGAGTTAACTGGTGGGGTTTCTGTATTTATTGGAAAAAACGGCGAGGGTAAAACAAATATTGCAGAAAGTATTCTTTATCTAACATTTTTAAACTCACATAGAGCAAGTGGTAATACCCCACTAATCAAACTTGGTAATCAAGCAGCATATATAAGAGCAAAGGTTAAATACCCAGAACGAGAAATATTGGTCGAGTTAGAAATTAATGCAGAAAAAGCTAACCGAGCAAAAATAAATCAAAATCCTGTTACGAAGCCAGAAAGAGATATTTGGGATTGTGCAAAGTATTTATTTTTCACCAGAGGATCTAGATATTGTAAGAGGAGATCCAAGTGAGCGGCGCAGATTTATAGATCAATTACTAACCCTTAGATCCCCGCGCATAGCTGCAATTGTTAGTGATTATGAAAGAGCTGTTAAACAAAGAAACTCATTACTTAAAACCAGGGCATCAAATGACGGCCTAGCGCCCTGGGATAAACAAGTAGCAGATTTTGGCGGGCAGTTAATAGCCCAACGTATGGATGTTTTAGCTCAACTAACACCTATATTTAATGAGGTTTATAAAGATATTTCTAACCTAAAACCTTCACAGATAATATATAAATCAAGTATCGAAAACCCATCTTTAGATAGTAAAGAAAATACTGAAAAAATTATGGATAAGTTGTTAAATAACCGAGGCGCAGAGTTAGAGCGAGGGTTAACTTTAACTGGGCCACACCGAGATGATTTAACTTTAATGTTAGGAGATCACCTTGTTAAGGGATATGCCAGCCATGGCGAATCCTGGTCAATTGCATTATCTTTAAAACTAGCCACATATCAACTACTAAAAAATGATGGATTATCACCAATTTTGATACTAGATGATGTATTTTCAGAGTTGGATGAAGAGCGGCGGGAAAAACTTGCTCAACTAGCGCAGAGCGCTGAGCAAACAATAATCACTGTGGCGGTCGAAAATGATTTACCAAAATCTTTAACCGGAGTTAAGTATTTAGTAAAAGCGGCAGTGGTGAGTAAATTATGAAGCGAGATATAGCAAAAGAGATTTATAAGTTTTATCGCTCTGGTTCAAGAAAATTAAGAGGTGGGCAAGATGAAGAGGTGCGCGAAAAAATTACCGACCCAACAACATTAGAATCTGTTTTATCAGAGGTTATCGCTGGTAGAAATTGGGGCAAAGGAGTAGCTGAAGGAAATTTATTTAGTACCTGGTCACAAATAGTTGGACAAGAGATAGCAAGTCATACAAATCCAATTTCATTAGTAGATGGAAAATTAACAATCCAATCTTCTTCCACTGCTTGGGCAACACAGATGAGACTTATGCAGGAAGATTTACTTAAAACAATTTCAAACTCAGCCCCAGGCGCGTTAGTTGAAGAGTTAAATGTGCTTGGGCCAAATGCACCAAGTTGGAAGCGCGGGCTGCGGTCAATAAAGGGGGCTAGAGGCCCAAGAGATACTTACGGTTAATACTGACCCACGAAAGTTGTCTAAAACCTTCCCATTTACACCACAAAAGCCCTTTTTTGAGTATTTCTAAAATCCATTACCCGATAGGATAAGAGGGTGCGCCGGTTAAATAACGGCCAGGATCACTTATAAGAGATTTTGGAGGTGGACGGTGGCGACTAAAAGTAGCGCAGAATCTATAAAGTCAAAAAAAGAACATAAAGGTTATGACGCATCAAATATCACCGTCCTTGAGGGATTAGATGCGGTTAGAAAACGTCCAGGTATGTATATCGGTTCCACTGGTGAGCGAGGCCTACACCATTTAGTTTATGAAGTAGTTGATAACTCAGTTGATGAAGCGTTAGCTGGATATTGCACAGAGATAAATGTAATTCTACAAAAAGATGGATCAGTAAAGGTAATTGATAATGGCCGCGGTATTCCGGTAGATATTCACCCAGTTGAAAAGAAACCAGCACTTGAAGTTGTTCTAACAGTTTTACACGCTGGTGGAAAATTTGGTGATGGCGGCTACTCAGTCTCAGGTGGCTTACACGGTGTTGGTATTTCAGTTGTTAATGCATTAAGTACTGATCTAACTGTTGAGGTTAAACGCGACGGATTTAACTGGAATCAAAGTTATAAATTAGGTGTGCCAACTGCGCCAGTTAAAAAAGGTAGCGCAACAGATGAATCTGGTACTACTGTTATTTTTTGGCCGTCAAAAGAAATTTTTGAAACCACAGATTTTTCATATGAAACATTATCTGCCAGATTTCGAGAAATGGCATTTTTAAATAAAGGTTTAATTTTAACTCTAACCGATGATCGAGCTGGCCATGTTGATGATAAAGGAAATCAATTACAGTCACGTTATGAATATGCTGGCGGAATTATTGATTTTGTTAAGCATTTAAATTTATCAAAGGGTGAAACCCACAAATCAATTATTTCATTTACTGGAGAAGATAATAAAAGCAAGATGTCACTAGAGGTTGCAATGCAGTGGAATAATGGTTTTTCTGAGTCTGTCTACACATTTGCTAACACAATTAATACCCAAGAAGGTGGCACGCATGAAGAAGGTTTTAGAACAGCTCTCACATCAATAGTTAATAAGTTTGGTGAAGAGTGGGGATATATTAGAAAGAAAGAAGATCGACTAACTGGAGATGATGTTAGAGAAGGATTAACCGCAATTGTTTCGATCAAAATTGGTGAACCACAATTTGAAGGACAAACAAAAACAAAACTAGGAAATACTGAGGCTAAATCCTTTACCCAAAAAGCAATGAATGACCATTTAACTTCATGGTTTGAAAAAAACCCAAGTGAAGGAAAAGATATTGTTAGAAAATCAATTGATGCAGCAGCAGCACGGGTTGCAGCTAGAAAAGCACGTGATTTATCAAGAAACCGCAAAGGATTACTAGAAGGACGCGGCATGCCAGGAAAGTTGGCAGATTGCCAATGGACTGAACCAGAAAAGTGTGAGTTATATATTGTTGAGGGAGATTCTGCGGGCGGTTCAACTAAAGGTGGCCGTGATTCACGTTATCAAGCAGTACTACCAATTAGAGGAAAGATTTTAAATGTTGAAAAAGCAAGAATTGATCGAGTGCTACAAAACAATGAAGTACAAGCATTAATCACGGCCCTCGGTACTGGAATCCACGATGATTTCGATTTAGCAAAACTTAGATACCACAAAATTATTTTAATGGCCGATGCCGATGTTGACGGTCAACATATTAGAACCTTGTTACTAACTTTGTTATTTAGATTTATGAAACCATTAATCGAGAATGGTTTTGTTTACCTAGCTCAACCACCACTATATAAATTAAAGTGGGGCGGCAAAGAACCAGTTCAATATGCCTTTAGTGATAAAGAACGCGATGGTTTTATCCAAATGGGAGTTGATAACGGTAAACGGTTACCAAAAGAGGATGGTATTCAGCGGTTTAAAGGATTAGGTGAAATGCCAGCAAAAGAATTATGGGATACCACTATGGACCCTGCAACAAGAGTTTTAATTAAAGTAACCCTAGAGGATGCGGCAACTGCAGATGATTTATTCTCAGTGTTAATGGGTGAAGATGTTGAGCTTCGTAGATCATTTATTCAACGAAATGCCAAAGATGTTAGATTCTTGGATATCTAAAGAGATTAATTATGGATAAAACATTTACCGATAACCAGAGTGAACATGGGCGTGATCGACAAGAGTCAGTTGACCTTCAAGTTGAAATGGCTAGGTCTTATTTAGATTACGCAATGAGCGTAATTGTAGGCACGAGCACTTCCTGATATTAGAGATGGCTTAAAACCAGTACACCGCAGAGTTTTATATGCAATGTATGACGCTGGTTATAGGCCAGATAAGGGCTATTACAAATCATCTCGAATTGTTGGAGATGTAATGGGTAATTACCATCCACACGGTGACACCGCTATTTATGACGCAGTAGTACGTCTTGCTCAGTTTTGGTCACTTCGTTATCCATTAATTGATGGAAACGGAAACTTTGGCTCACCAGGTAATGATCCAGCTGCTGCAATGCGTTATACCGAAGCACGACTTGCACCCCTTGCAATGGAGATGATGCGAGATATTGATGAAGAAACAGTTGATTTCATTCCAAACTATGACGGCCGCTCACAAGAGCCAACAGTTCTACCATCAAGATTTCCAAACTTATTAGTAAACGGCTCTGCTGGAATTGCAGTTGGAATGGCAACAAACATTCCACCTCATAATTTAAATGAAGTAATAGAGGCAACCTGTTTTGCATTAGAAAATCCAGATATGAAATCTGAAGAACTACTACCTAAGTTAATGACATTTGTTAAAGGCCCAGATTTTCCAACAAAAGCATTAATTGTTGGTAGGGGCGGAATTGAAGATGCTTACAAAACTGGTCGCGGATCAGTAATCATGAGAGCAGTTGTTGAAGTAGAAGAGATTAACAAACGAACATGTCTGGTAGTTACTGAACTTCCTTATCAAGTAAACCCAGATAACCTAGCTTTAAAGATTGCTGAACTTGTTAAAGACGGACGCATAAAAGGAATTGCAGATGTAAGGGATGAAGGAAATGAGCGCCTTGGTCAACGTTTAGTAATTGTTTTAAGAAATGATGCAGTAGCTAAAGTTGTACTTAATAATCTTTATAAGCACACTCAATTACAAGATTCATTTGGCGCCAACATGTTGGCATTAGTAGATGGTGTTCCTAGAACTCTTCGCTTAGATGAATTTATTCGTTACTACATAGCTCACCAGGTTGAGGTAATTGTTAGACGAAGTAAATACAGATTATTAGAGCGTGAGCGACGAGCTCATATATTAAAAGGATATTTAAAAGCACTAGACGCCCTAGATGCTGTTATTGCTTTAATTAGAGCAAGTAAAACACCAGAGGAAGCACGCTACTGGTTTAATGAAATTACTTGAAGTTGATGAATTACAAGCAAATGCCATTTTAGATATGCAGCTGCGAAGAATTGCAGCCCTTGAGAGACAAAAGATTATCGATGAGCATGATGAATTAATGGCTGATATCAAGGAGTTAAACATCATTTTAGCTAGCCCAGAAAAGCAGCGTTTGATAATTAAAGACGGAGCTAACTGAGGTTGGTAGTAAATATGGCAATGAGAGGCGCACACAAATTATTGCTGGTGATACAGATTTATCTGTTGAGGATTTAATTCCAGATCAAGATGTGGTTGTAACAATTACTAAGGGTGGTTATTCAAAACGCACTAAAGCAGAGGCGTATCGGGCTCAAAAACGTGGTGGTAAAGGCGTAAAGGGAGCAGCTCTTAAGACCGATGATGTGGTTGAACATTTCTTTACAGCAAGTACACACAACTGGTTACTTTTCTTTACAAACAAAGGCCGGATATATCGCGCAAAGGTTCATGAACTACCTGATGCGGGACGAGATGCTAGAGGACAACATGTTGCAAACCTACTTGCATTTAAACCGGATGAAAGCATCGCCCAAGTAATTGCAATATCTGATTATCAAACACAACCATATTTAGTAATTGCAACAAAGGCTGGAATTGTAAAGAAGACGCCGCTAGTTGAGTATGACTCACCAAGAAGTGGCGGCTTAATTGCGGTCTCACTTAAAGCAAATGATGAGGTTGTATCTGCAACATTAGTAAGTGAAAAAGAAGAGTTACTTTTAGTTTCAAAAATGGGAATGTCACTTAGATTTTCAGCAAACGATGAAAGCTTGCGGCCAATGGGACGAGGTGCAACTGGAGTTATTGGAATGAAATTTAGGAAAGGTGATAATTTATTAGCAATGGCGGCTATTAGTAGTGATAACAAAAATTATGTATTCACTGCTACCGATGGTGGTTATGCAAAGCGAACAAAGCTTGAGGAGTATCGAACTCAAGGTAGAGGCGGCATTGGTGTTAAAGCTGCAAAAATAGATGAGGATTCAAGAGGTGTATTAGTTGGAGCGATGATCGTGCAAGAAAGTGATGAAATCCTTGCGATCTCATCAGCTGGCACAGTTATGCGCACCCCACTAACTCAAATTAGAGAGACTGGCCGTGACACCTTGGGTGTAAGGCTGGTTAACCTTGATGCAGGAATTTCAGTAGTATCTGTTACTCGCTTAGTTGATGATCTTGATTAGGCGTATAAAGAGAAGATTGAAGAGGTATTAAAGAACCGCTTTTGGTTGCGCAGTACTTCCTCAGGTAGCCTTCACCAGCAATATGGGCCTATAGCTCAGCCTGGTTAGAGCGCTTCCCTGATAAGGAAGAGGTCTGTGGTTCAAGTCCACATAGGCCCACCCTGCACACAACGCGGGGACCTAGCTCAATTGGTAGAGCACCGCCTTTGCAAGGCGGGGGTTAGGGGTTCGATTCCCCTGGTCTCCACAATTATTTATATTTAGAACTTTAAATATAAATTAATTTTGGTAATTTAATAAAAGAGAGAAGAGAAAATAAATGAATCAGGCCACTTTAAACACCAGCATGGGCGATATTGTTATTGAGCTATTTCCAAATCATGCACCAAAAACAGTTGCAAACTTTGTTGATCTAGCAACTGGTGCTAAAGAGTGGGTTGATCCCAACATTGGCGAGAAAGTTAAAACAAATCTTTATGACGGAACTATTTTTCATAGAGTCATTCCAGGTTTCATGATTCAAGGTGGTGACCCAATGGGCAGTGGAATGGGTGGACCTGGATACAACTTTGCTGATGAGTTTCACGGTGAGTTAAATTTTGATAAGCCATACCTACTAGCAATGGCAAATGCTGGACCAAACACCAATGGATCACAGTTTTTTATCACAGTAGCAGCAACTGCTTGGCTAAACCGCAAACACTCTATTTTTGGTGAGGTAAAAGATGCTGCTAGTCAGAAAGTAGTAGATGCCATTGCAGCTGTTAAAACTGGCGCAAATGATAAGCCAGTACAAGCGGTAAAGATTAACTCAATCTCATTTAAGTAAATTAATGCAGCAAAGTCTTACAAGAAGTTTAGTTCTTTTCATTTCAGGCTGCTTCCTGCTTACCTTATTTCAACCAAGCCTTGAATTTGATTTAGCTTTATATGGCGCAGCAGTTGATCAAGGTGAGTACTGGCGGCTCTTAACAGTTGCCCTCGTTCATGGCGGGTGGATTCACTTACTTTGTAATATGTTGGCGCTATTTTCAATTGGCACACCAATAGAAAACTTTTACGGCAGAAATAAATACATTTTTATTCTACTTACTTCCCTCATTGCTGGCTCTTTAGCTTCATACTTATTTAATCCACCACAAACCTTCGCAGTCGGAGCATCCGGCATGATCTTTGGCCTCTTTGGAGCTCTTGCAATTACAGGCAAGCGAATGGGCGCAAACTTTAAAGAGGCAGCTACGTTGATTGCGATTAATCTTGCTATTCCTTTTCTTATTCCAGGTATTGACATTTAGGTTTATAACTTTTTCCTTTTACGCTCTCGTAAAATTTCTAGAAATATTGGTAGCAAGCTTAATAAAATAATTAAACCAATGATTGGTAGCAAATATTTGTCGATAGATCCTTCGATTCTTTCACCCAATATATAACCAAGAAGTAAAATTCCATCTGTCCAAATTATTGCCCCGATAATATTCCAAAACATAAATGTTTTTAAAGGAACATTAATAATACCAACCGTAGGATTTATTAGTGTTCTAACAAAAGGTATAAATCTTGCAAGTACTAAAGCTTTACCAATTCCGTATTTTTCCAACCATTTCTCTGTTTGAATAACTCTAGCCTGTGTAAAAAATCTACCATCCGGGCGGTCAAATAATTTACGGCCATATTTAATTCCAAACCAGCGACCAACAAATGAACCAGCGATTGCAGCGATTGGTGCGCAAATAAAAAGCGTAGCGGTTGGTAGTTGATTTCCATTTAGTAGCGTTGCCCCAGTTGCTGATGATGCAATACCTGCAATAAACAAAAGTGAATCTCCAGGAAATGCCAAGCCAACTAATAATCCGGTTTCTGCAAATAAAATTGCCAAAATTCCAATTAGGCCAAGGTCGGTGACTATTGAGTTCGCGTCAAAGAGATTCATCTTGGGGGTCAGGGTATCTGTCTTAGATGGGTAAATTAAGCGTGCAAACTTTGCTATCGCAGGAGTTTTCATTGTCAGATTACTTCCAGCAGCAATTCTTGGTCCTTTTGCAGGAGTAATTGCTGACCGCTTTGATCGAAGAAGATTAATGATTATCTGCGATATTTTAAGATTCTCACTTTATTTATCAATACCAATTGTTGGCAATTACTTTTGGTTATACACCGCAACCATATTAGTTGAAATTGTTACATTATTTTGGTCACCAGCCAAAGAAGCATCTGTGCCAAATCTAGTCCCCAAATTAAAACTAGAAAATGCTAATCAAGTTTCATTACTTGCTGCATATGGGACTGCGCCAATTGCTGCGATTGTATTTTCCACTTTGGCAGTTTTTACCGGCGCGATTAATTCCGCAATTGGTAATAAAACTCCAGCCTCAGCTGCTGATTTAGCTTTATATATTAATGCGATTAGTTTTGCTTTTTGTGCTTACACAATTTGGCGTTTAAAGGAGATACCAGAGGGACCAGGTAAAAATCTAAAGCAAATCTCACTGGGTAGATCACTTTGGGACGGCTTTGCTTTTATTAAAGATTCTAAAATTATCAAAGGACTTGTATTTGGAATGCTCGGTGCTTTTTTTGCAGCGGGGGCGGTAATTGGTTTAGCTAGAACCTTTGTTGATGACCTGCAAGCAGGTGAAGCTGCATACGGTATTTTATTTGGGTCAGTGTTTTTTGGTTTAGCACTTGGAATATCCTTTGGTCCTAAAGTTTTTTCACAGTTTTCTAGAAGGCGATTATTTGGGATATCTCTAACAATTTCAGGTATTTTATTAGTAACTCTTTCATTAATGTTAAACCTAGTATTAGCAATCTTTATAACAATTATTCTTGGTTTATTTGCTGGTATCTCTTGGGTGACTGGATTTACCATGCTAGGACTTGAGGTTGAAGATGAGGTGCGTGGGCGCACATTTGCATTCGTTCAGTCTTTGATTCGCATTTCATTAGTACTAGTACTTGCGGTATCACCATTAGTTGCAGCAGCTATTGGCCAACACACTTATACATTTAGAACTACAACTCTTACCTATAACGGCGCAGCATTTACTATGTTTTTCGCTGGCCTTATCGCGGTATTAGTCGGAGTGATTTCATATCTACAAATGCGTGATCGGCCAAATGTTTCACTATTAAGTGATATCAAATCAGCATTTCGTGGCGAGTTAGGCGCAATTACAGGACAGGCAACAGCTGGTGTGTTTATTACATTTGAAGGCGGGGAAGGTTCTGGTAAGTCAACTCAAACTAAATTATTAAAAGAGTGGCTAGAAAAAAATAATGAAACCGTATTACTGACTAGGGAGCCAGGGGGCACACCACTTGGTAATCAGCTTCGCGATATTTTATTAGATAATAAAACTGGAAACATTTCACCCCGCGCTGAAGCTTTAATGTATGCAGCTGATCGAGCAAATCATGTTTATACAATGATCCGGCCAGCACTTGAAAAGGGTGAAGTAGTAATAAGTGATCGCTACTTTGATTCATCCGTTGCTTATCAAGGCGCAGGTAGAGTCCTATCACCTGGTGAGGTAGCAAGAATTTCAAGATGGGCTACTGAATCTTTAACTCCAACTCTGACAATTATTATGGATCTTCCAGCTGAGATTGGTTTAGCAAGATTGCAATCAACTGATCGCCTTGAGAGTGAGCCACTGGCATTTCACGAAAGGGTGCGACAAGAATTCTTAAACCTTGCCTATCAAGATCCAGAAAGATTCTTACTTGTTGATGCCTCATTAAGTATTGAACAAATACACCAAGTGATTATTGAAAGAGTGGGCTTAATTAAGGCACTTAAAAGAAATCAAAAAAACTAATGAGTGTTTTTGACCAATTAGTTGATCAGCAGCAGGTAACTAACGTTCTTAAAGATGCAGTATTAGCAGCGAGCGATAACAATAATTTAGGCCAGCAAATGACACATGCTTGGCTTTTTACCGGCCCAGCTGGTTCAGGAAGATCAAATGCAGCAATTGCATTTGCTGCTGCATTAGTTTGCCCAGCAGGTGGTTGTAATAAGTGCGCTGAGTGTTTATCAGCTATTTCAGGCTCACATGCTGATGTTGAATTAATAAAAACTGAAGGCTTATCAATAAAAATAGATGAGGTCAGAGATTTAATAAGTAGAGCATCTTGGGCACCTTCGGTAGCAAATTATCGAGTTGTAGTTATTGAAGATGCTGATCGTTTAACTGAGGCGGCTGCAAATGCTTTACTTAAAGTAATAGAAGAGCCAGGTGCTAGAACCGTATGGCTACTTTGTGCGCCAACTTTAAGTGATGTACTAGCAACAATTAGATCACGTTGTCGCCATCTTGGTTTGCGCACACCATCTACTAAGGCGGTAGCGAAATTGTTAATGGAGCGTGATTTAATCAGTGAAGAATTAGCAACCTTTGCAGCTAAGGCTTCACAAGGACATATTGGAGTAGCTAGATACTTAGCAACAGATAAACAAGTAAGAGATGACAGATTAACAACCTTAAAAATTCCCTTAATGATTACAGATATTTCCTCCGCCTACAGAGCAGCACAGTTACTAGTTGATACAGCTAAAGCGCGAGCTGAAGCAGATGCTGAGGTGCGCGATAGCGCTGAGATTGAAAAGTTAAAACAAGCCTGGGGATCAACTGGTTCAAAACTTGCAGCCGGAGGAGCGAAAGCGGTTAAAGAGTTAGAGAAGGAACAAAAAACTAGAAGTACTAGATTAATTAGAGATTATTTAGATAGAGCGCTTTTAGATCTAGCAACGCTTTATCGAGATGTAATGCTTGTTCAATCTGGGGTGAGTGAGAGCCTAATTAACTCTGATCTAAAAACTGAGATTAC
The DNA here is from genome assembly GCA_964203335.1 of Candidatus Nanopelagicus sp. Classification (GTDB taxonomy): domain Bacteria; phylum Actinomycetota; class Actinomycetes; order Nanopelagicales; family Nanopelagicaceae; genus Nanopelagicus. Next base: position 206,122 of record CAXNKX010000002.1, on the reverse strand, counting down.
AAAAATGGCTAGCTCAATTACAGAGAGTAAAACTTTGTTAAAGATTCAAATGATTTTAAAGGCAAGAACAAATTTGGCCCATAATGCCGCCCCATTACTGACAATTGAAGCACTTATGTGTGAGTTAAGGCGCTAAATATGGTAATTAGCACACTCATTGATAGGGCAAAATACTCTCATGCGTCTTGACCATGTTTCCTACGTTGCCTCCCATGACCAAATCTCAGATGTAGTGAACCGGATTGGTTCACAAATTAGTACTGCATTTATCGATGGTGGTATTCACCCAAAGTTTGGAACTAGAAACTTCACTGCTCCATTATTAAATGGTCAATACCTTGAGATTGTTTGTCCACTAGATCACCCAGCAACTGATGCCACACCATTTGGTCAGGCAGTTAAGAAAAAAGCAGAGGCCGGCGGCGGATGGCTTACTTGGGTATTTAGTTCAAGTGATTTAGCAGGTATCGAAGAAAAATTTGGTAGAAAAGCAGCTGATGGTTATAGGACTCGCCCAGATGGCAGTGAATTAAAGTGGAAGCAAATTGGTGTTAAAGAAATTATTGGATCTGGTGAGTTACCATTTTTTATTCAATGGCTAACTGATAATCATCCATCAAAGGATGGAAACAGTGTTGCAAAAATTAGCAAGCTAGTTATTGCAGATGATGAAAAATTAGCTGATTCTTGGTTTCAAGATGAGATTAAATCTGCTCTAACTGGTGTTGAAATTGAATGGGTTAAGCCTGAATCAAACGAAGGCGATAAAGGAATTGTCGCAGTTGAATTAACTCTAAATAATTCAAAAATAAGGCTTGATTAATAGTTGGTAAGTAAGAAAGATAAAGTAAGGTAAACTTAAGCTAGTAATTTCCCATGTGCTTACACTTTGTAAGCGCCTTGCGGGTCTTAATCTCTAATCACCACCAAGACGCGCATCATGTCTTGTTAGGTTGATTATGTCATTTAAAGATTTAGGCGTTAACGCTGCGTTAATTAAAGCTCTGCATACAGCAGGTATTGAAAAACCTTTTCCTATTCAAAAAGCCACATTGCCGGACGCAATTGCTGGTAAAGATATTTTAGGTAGAGGTCAAACCGGCTCTGGTAAAACTCTAGCTTTTGGACTGGCTTTAATGACTCAATTAGCTGGTCGAACAGCTAAACCAATGCAACCTCTAGCACTAATTCTTTCTCCAACCAGAGAGCTAGCAATGCAGATCAGTGATGTAATCGCGCCTCTTTCTAGAACAGTAAATTTAAATTCACAAGTTGTTGCAGGTGGACTTTCTTACTCTAAACAAATTCAAGCATTAAAACGCGGGGTTCCAATTGTGGTTGCTACCCCTGGACGTTTAATAGATCTTATTCAAAAAAAGCATATTAAATTAGATGATATTTCAATTACTGTATTAGATGAGGCAGATCAGATGGCAGATATGGGATTTTTGCCAGATGTTAAAAGAATTCTTGATCTAACTAAACCTGGTGGACAAAGAATGTTATTTAGTGCCACATTAGATAGAGACGTTGATTCATTAGTTAAAAAATACTTAAAAAATCCAATGACTCACTCACTTGCTAATGAGAAATCAACGGCGGGAAATATGAGCCACCACGTGTTAATACTTGAGCAAGCACATAAAGATTTAATTACTGCTCAGATTGCAGCTAGAAAAGGTAAAAGTATTTTCTTTGTTAGAACTAAACATGGCGCAGATAAGTTAACAAAAAAGATGAATGAGGTCGGAGTTGCAGTTGGCGCACTTCATGGTGGTAAAACTCAAGCTCAAAGATCTAGAGTGTTAGAGGCTTTTAAATCAGGAAAAACAAATGCATTAGTAGCAACTGATGTAGCAGCTCGCGGAATTCACGTTGATGATGTTTCATTAGTGGTTCATGTTGATGCTCCTGAGAATCACAAAGATTATTTACACAGAGCAGGCAGAACTGCCAGAGCAGGCGCTGTTGGAACTGTGGTAACTCTTGCAACACATAAGCAACGCAAAGGTGTGCATGGATTAACTGCTCGAGCTGGCGTTAGATTAAGTGAATCAACAGTCAGACCACTTGATGCTAATTTAGTAAGAATTACTGGCGCAGCTGAACCATCTGGAATTCCAATTGTTTTAGCCGGTGCTTCAAAAGGTGAAGAGGGTGGAAAATCTGATCGCTACCGCGGTTCAAGATCAAGAGGTGGCGGTAAAAAGAAGAAATCACGACCTCGTCCACACGAGCGTCGCAAACGGCCAAGGTAAAAATTTAGTTAAATACATTTCCTATGGCAAAGATTTCAAATAGCATCGAAGTAAACGGAATTAACTTTATTTCCGAATCTGAACGCAAAGGCTCTGCTAAATCCTTATTTTGGCCATGGGCAGCCGCCAATGTTTCATTTTTAGCTATTTCATATGGATCATTTTTTCTTGGCTTTGGCATATCTTTTTGGCAAGCCACTGCAGCTGCCATTATCGGAACTTTAGGTAGTTTTTCTTTAGTTGCTATTTCATCCCTTGCTGGCAAGCGAGCAAATGCACCAACCATGACATTATCTAGAGCAGCCTTTGGTGTTAAAGGAAATGTATTACCAGGCTTTTTATCTTATTTAATATTTGTTGGTTGGGAGACAGTATTAGTATCTCATTAGCAACGTTGGCCTCCGAAACTGTATTCACTAGGGCAATTGGCATTAATCCTGATCTATCTAAAATTATGGGATTTTTACTAGCGGGTGGGCTTACTATTTTAGGTGGCGTTCTAGGTTTTAAAGTAATCATGAAAATTCAGTTTTACTTAACACTAATTACGTTAGTTCTAACTTTAGGTTATATAGCCTTAACAATTGATCAGGTAAATTGGAGCGCAGTATCAGCATTACCTACCGGATCAACTCAAGGATTTATTGGCGCATTAATTTTTGCAATTACTGGAATAGGTCTTGGTTGGGTTGGCTGCGCAGCTGATTACTCAAGGTATTTACCGCGCAAGACTTCAAGTAAGGCAGTAGTTGGCTGGACAATATTTGGTGCATCAGTTGTGCCAATAATTTTAGTAATTTATGGATCACTATTGGCCGGCTCTAGCAAAGCATTAAATGATCAAGTTGCTTCAGATCCAATTGGAGCTTTAACTACTCTTTTGCCAACCTGGTATTTAATACCCTTTGCACTTAGTAGCTATTTTAGGATTAATTGGTGGAGCAATTCTTGATCTTTACTCATCTGGTTTAGTTTTAGTTTCAATTGGTCTACCGGTAAAGCGTCATATCGCTGCCAGTATTGATGGCGTAATAATGACGATTGGCACAATTTATTTAGTTTGGTTTGCAAGTGATTTCTTTGTTCCTTTCCAAGGATTTTTAATCACATTAGGCGTGCCAGTTGCAGTTTGGTCTGGTCTATTTGTTGCAGATGTATTAATGAGAAAGAGTTATGCAGAAACTGATTTATTTGATGTAAAAGGTCGGTATGGTGCTTATAACTTTAAATCTATTGGTTTAGTTTTATTTGGCACAATCATTGGTTGGGGATTAGTAACAAACTCACTTGCCTCTTGGTTATCTTGGCAAGGATATTTACTCTCACCTTTTGGTGGCAAAGATGGCCAATGGGCATATGCAAATCTTGGAGTTATAGCTGCGCTATTTATTGGCTTTATCGGCCATGTTATTTTATCTAAGAGTGATATTAAAAAACAGGAAGTTTAATTCTTCCAAGAGGTAAAGAGCGGCCTTCCTTCGGCATATCCCGCAGCTGATTGAATTCCAATTACTGCTTTCTCATTAAACTCAATTAAGTTTTTAGCACCGCTATATGTGCAAGATGAACGAAGGCCAGCGATGATTTCATCAATTAGATCCTCTACGCCAGGACGAGCTGGATTTATATACATCCGAGAGGTTGAAATACCTTCTTCAAATAATGATTTACGTGCGCGATCAAATGCATCTTCACTAGCAGTTCGAGCCGCTACCGCACGTGCTGATGCCATACCAAAGGATTCTTTATAAAGTCTGCCATCTGAATCTTTCCTCAAATCACTAGGAGATTCATATGTGCCAGCAAACCATGAGCCAATCATTACTTGAGATGCACCTGCAGCTAAAGCAAGTGCTACATCTCTTGGATGGCGCACACCACCATCTGCCCAAATTGTTTTACCGTGTTTTTTAGCTTCAATAGCGCACTCAAGTACAGCAGAGAATTGTGGGCGGCCAACTCCAGTTTGCATACGAGTTGTGCACATAGCACCTGGGCCTACGCCAACTTTAACTATGTCAGCTCCTGCTTCAATTAATTCTTTAGTACCCGCTGCAGTAACAACATTTCCAGCAACAATAGGTATTACAGGATTTAGTGCTCTAATTGTTTTAAGAGCATCAACCATCTTCTTTTGATGACCATGAGCGGTATCAACAACTAATACATCTGCCCCTGCTGCGATGAGCGCCTTGGCTTTCTTTTCTACATCCCCATTAATTCCAACAGCTGCAGCAACCCTTAACTTTCCATTAGCGTCAAGTGATGGTTGATACATCGTTGCTCTAAGTGCTCCGGTGCGAGTAATAATTCCGACTAGCTTTCCAGATTTATTAATTACTGGGGCAAGGCGCCTTCGCTTATCAGTTAAAAATTCAAATGCTTCTTTAGGTGTTACATCATCTTTTAAACTTACTAAATCTTTTGACATGATTTTATTTAATTGAGTAAAGCGATCAACATTTTCACAATCTGCTTCAGTAATGATGCCAACTGGAACATCATCTTCAACCACAATTAGAGCGCCATGAGATCTTTTTGTTATCAAATCAATAGCATCTGCCACAGTTTCATTAGGGTTTAAGGTAACTGGGGTGTCAAAAATAATATGACGAGACTTAACCCAACTAATTACATCAGCAACAATTTCAAGTGGAATATCTTGTGGGATAACAGCGATACCACCACGTCTGGCAACTGTTTCAGCCATTCTTCGGCCACTTATTGCAGTCATATTTGCTACGACTAATGGAATTGTGGTGCCAGTTTTATCAAAGGCGGTTAGATCAACATCCATTCGGCTAGATAACGCAGAATAGGAAGGGACCATAAACACATCGTCATAGGTCAGGTCGTGGCTTGGGTTATTTATGAAACGCACGTGGGGAAATTATACTCAGGTTTATCTAAGCCGCCCACGCTCAGTTCCTTCAGCCACTAGCGCTAATTAAGTTAATTACACCCTCACCTATCAGCCTTAATTGCTAGGGTTGTCTTACTTCCAAAGCAGTTTAAGCCTACAGGAGAGAATTTGGCCGACGACGACGATATCAATTCAGAAGAAATTATTACTGAAGAGATGCTTTGGGAAAGAATTCCTGAAGTGCAAGGTCTTGATCGAGCAAATACATATTACGAATTATCTGCGCGAATTTATGCCCGCGGTCAATACGATGAAGCATTAGCACTTGCTGAAACTGCCCGAGATATTTATTCAGATCTTGGCGCAATCGCACCAGCTGATGGCTTAGCCCAGGCTTACTCAGCAATTGGTTATAACTTAAATCAATTAAAGCGAATGAATGAAGCAGCGAACGCTATGAGTAAAGCAGTTGACCTACTTCGTGAAACAAAATCACCAATGGCAATCGAACTTGCCTGCACCTTAGGTGAGTGGTGGTTTAACTCTAAAGAGTATGAAAAAACTATTGAGTGTATGAATTTATGTGTGCAGGAGCATTTAGTAGATGGAAATGATTCAGGTGCTGCTAATGATATGCATTTAATTGGTTGTGCATACCGGGAACTAAAAAATTATGAGAAAGCACTAGAAGCATTTAAAGAATCTAGAGCTTTGTTTAAGAAACTTAAAGAGGTTATTAATGTGGCAAGGTGTGATCAAAAGATTGCGCACTGCCTAACAGAGTTAGGAGATGCCGAAGGTGCGTTAATTTCTGCGCAAAAATCACTAGATGTTTTTGTTACCGCCCATGATCACAGGCGTGAGACCTACTCCTCATTTGAACTAGGTAAAGCACAGATTGCTTCAGAGCAGTATGAAGAAGCGCTAATGACACTTGAGAATGTGCTGGAGAATGTAACTGAATCAGAGTTTAAAGATTTTGAATTTATTATTGATATTGAGAGAAAAATCTCAATAACACTTACTAAATTAGGTCGCCTTGATGAAGCAAATGAAATCGCCCGTCGCCTTGACGCTGTAGTTGAGGTAATTGACGAAAATTAGTTTTTTGGGTGATTACTTGGATTTAAATGTTGCATCGCCCAGGCATACATAGCAATAGCACCAGCTGCTGAGGCGTTCATTGACCTAGTTGAACCATATTGAGAAATAGCCAGAACAACTGAACAAACTGCCACACCCTCATCACTCATTCCAGCACCTTCTTGGCCAAATAACATCACACATCTTTTAGGAAGATCGGCGCTCTCTAGTTGCTTTGAAATAGGAAGATTATCTATTCCAATAATTGGCAAGCTTTCTTTATCACACCATTTCTTAAACTCATCAACAGTTGCGTGGTGATGAACAGTTAGGTATCTATCTGTAACCATTGCGCCACGTTTATTCCAATCCCGCTTACCCACAATATGAACTGCGCTCACATTAAATGCATTTGCAGTTCTAACAATTGATCCAATATTTAAATCATGTTGCCAATTTTCAATTGCAATTTGTAGATCATGTCGCTTGGTATCAAGTTCAGCGACAATTGCTTCAACCTTCCAATATCGGTATTTATCTAAGACATTTCTTCGATCACCATGCTCAAGAAGTGCTTGATCAAAGTGATTATCAGTAGGCCATGGTTTAGAGTGTGGTCCTACGCCAACAACCTGGTAGAACTCACCAGGGCCAACGATTGATTCAGACATGAGTGAACCTTAAGGGTTAAGGAGTGATGATGAGAAAATCTTGGCTCCCTGCTTATCTTGCTCTTGGAACAGTCTGGGGTTGCTCCTTTATCTTTATCGAATTAGGCCTTGAATTCTTAACCCCATTTGGCGTGACTTTCATTAGGTGCGCTTTAGGTGCAATCACGCTACTCATAATCTCAAAAATTCGAAAGATAGATCTGCCAACAGATAGGAAAGTTTGGCAAAAGCTGTGGGTAGTTGCCCTGTTATTAAATGTTATCCCAGGTGTCTTATTCGCTTTTGCTCAACAGTATGTAACATCTGTTTTTGCTTCAATTATAAATGCAGCAACTCCACTGATGACGCTGGTGTTTATACTTGTTATTTTTAGAGAAGAAAAGTTAAAGCGAGAACAAATCTTTGGATTACTAATCGGCGCTCTAGGTGTAATGACTGTTGTAGGTGTTTGGAAAGAGCTTGGTGATAACCAACTAGTTGGCGTGATTGCGCTACTGATTGCAGTATCTTGTTATGGCGCCTCATATCCATACTCAACACGAAATGTTATTCCACTAAAACTAAAACCAGAGGCGCTAGCGGCTGGGCAATTAATTATGGCAGCAGTAACTCTGCTACCACTTTTCTTAATTAATGGTATTTCAAATGATTCTTACCCCCGCCAATCAGTAATAGCAATGCTTTGCTTAGGAATTTTTGGTAGTGGCTTTGCTTACATTTGGAACTTTTCTATTACAGCAGCAGCTGGAAGTGCGATTGCAAGCTCGGTGACATATTTAACTCCGGTAGTTGCAGTAATTGTGGGGCGCTTATATTTAGGAGAAGAAATAGTCTGGCATGAAATAGTCGGGGCTATAATCGTAATAATGGGTGCACTACTCTCACAAGGAAGATTAAATAGATTGATGAAGACTAAATGAGAAAATTATCAGTCTTTATAGCGGCTCTTCTATTTTTAAATATACAGCCAACCCATGCAGTTGAGACCTTACCTCAACCATTTTTTAATTATCTAAATTCAAAATACCTCGGAGATCCTGGTGTTATTTTAATTGATAAAGCAAGCGGTGAAGTTATATATGAAAGCGGTTCAACAAAAGCTCGAACACCTGCCTCGGTTTTAAAGCTCACATCTGCTGCTGCAATTGCTTTAACTTTAGATGCCAGCACTGTGTTTAAGACAGCAATCTATAAAACTGAAAAAAGAGGAGTCTTTGTTATCTGGGGAGAAAATGATCCTTGGATAACATCTAATGCAAAATATCGAGATGCTAATAAGCGCGCCTATATGCCAAAGCTGATTAAGGCTGCGTTTGCTTCAGATAAAAAACTTAAGAAGATAACTCTTATCTATAAAGGCGTGAATAACTCTGATATTTACTATGCAAAAAAAGCTTTAAAAAGAAGAGCATCAGTTGCTTATAAACCACTTAGCAAAAACATTGATGTTGAGTCATTAATTACAGAAAAAATCTAGCTGGGGTTGAATCTCCGCCACTTTCTAAGATGATTAGATTTGCATTGCTCTATAGCGATAACGTGCTCTCACAACGACTTGCAATGCTGGCAACAGGTAAAAATGGCTATCCATTAAATAAAGAGGGATTAAATGATATGGCTCACGAAAAACTCACCACTCTCGGTATTGATACCAAGGGAATGAAATTAGTAGATGGATCTGGCCTCAGTGGTTCTAATCGAATTTCAGCTGTAACTGTCTCACAACTTCTCCTTAAAATTAGGAGTGAACCACAACTTAAAGTTGTCTATGACTCTCTTCCAGTTGGCGGTGAATCTGGCACATTAATCGGCAGGTATCACACAACCGCCCCACAAGCTGTTGGCATAGTTAAAGCAAAAACTGGTTCAACTCGTCACACCGTTTCCTTAGCAGGTTACACAACTTCAGGTGAAAAAGAGTATGTCTTTGTGGTAATTGCAGATGGTGTGGGTAGAACAAAGCGCCTTCAGAATGCAGCACGAAGTGCAATAGATCGCATGCTCGGAACAATTACTAAACCAGTTGTGATTGGACTAACACCACCAACGGTTGAAAATACTCCAGTAGCAATTCCTCAGTAACTAACCGATAAAAAGCAGCGATAGGGTTAGCGGTAAATGAAACAATATATATCACTAATGAAGTTGCGGGTTGTTGAACTTTTATTAGTAACAACTGTTCCAGCAATTTTTCTAGCAACCAATGGCATACCTGATTTATCTTTAACTTTTTGGAGTTTATTAGGTGGCACATTAGCTGCCGGGGGTGCTAATGCTTTTAATATGGTAATTGAATCAGATACCGATAAATTAATGAAACGAACTGCAAATCGTCCAATTTCAACGGGCCAAATTTCAAAAAGAAATGCACTTTTATTCTCTTCAATTATTTCACTTCTTTCATTAGCAATTTTTTATGTTTTTACTACTGAATTAGCCACTGTATTAACCGCACTTGCAATCATCTTTTATGTTTTCGGATACACAATTGCGCTGAAGCGCCATACCTCACAAAATATTGTTTGGGGCGGAATTGCAGGATGTATGCCGGTATTAATCGGACAAGCTGCAGTTACAAACTCATTAACTGCTACATCTTGGTTATTTTTTCTTTTAATCTTTTTTTGGACACCGCCACATTTTTGGGCACTAGCCGTTAGATATAAGGATGATTATGCAGCTGCTGGTATACCTATGTTGCCGGTAGTTGCTCCAATTAGATCTGTGATTACTCAGATGTGGTTTCACTCACTAGCGATGGTAGTTGTTTCATTACTTGTTATTAGAAGTGCGGGCCTAAGTAATTGGCTATTTGTAATTACTTTATTACTTATTGTTGGCTGGAAACGGCAGTTAATTAAATTAACTAAGCAGCCGAGTGAGGTAAATGCTGGCAAATTATTCCAAGCATCAATCATATTTCTCAGTATTTACTCATTTTTATTAGTACTCGGTGTATTGCTTAAGTAGTTTTCACAGTATTTAATGGGATAATTTTCCCATGTCCTCCCCTCTAGCAATTGATGTTGCCGATTTATCAAAAAAATATGGCGAGCGGATGGCGCTTTCACACGCTAATTTTGAAGTTCCAATGGGAAGTATTTGCGGCTTTGTTGGTCCTAATGGTTCTGGTAAAACCACAACAATAAGAATGTTGCTTGGATTAATCTCACCTACAACTGGTAGTGGACATGTGTTAGGTGAATCAATAACAGAGCCAGAGAAATATTTACCAAGAGTTGGCGCAATGATTGAAGGCCCAGCCTTTTATCCAGCACTTACTGGAAATCAGAATTTAACGGTACTAGCAAAACTAGGTGGCTTTGATACGAAATCAATTCAAGGCTTACTTGATTTAGTTGAGTTAGGAGATCGTGGTGATTCAAAATATAAAACTTATTCATTGGGTATGAAGCAAAGATTAGGAATTGCAGCGGCATTACTTCCAAATCCAAAACTATTGGTATTAGATGAACCAACAAATGGTTTAGATCCAGCTGGAATTCAGGAGATTAGAAACCTACTTCGTAAGTTAGCTAACTCAGGTACCACAGTTTTTATATCATCTCATCTTTTATCTGAAATCGAAGTAATCAGTGACTACTTAGTAATGCTTAGATTAGGTAAAGTTATTTTCTCAGGTAAAACAAGTCAGTTATTAGCTAAACAACAACCAGTTATTGTGGCAAAGCCTGAAAAATCTAGCGATTTAGAAAAGTTGTTAAGAATTGCAAAAGAAGCAGGCCATGAGTGCACAATAGTTGGCGATAGCGTTCATGTAACTGGTGCTAGTGATTATGCTTCAAAGTTTAATAAGGCAGCTTTTGATGCTGGAGTTGTGTTAGAAACTCTTACGCCAGTTAGACCATCACTTGAAGATACGTTTTTTGAAATGACAGGTGAGTGATGATTAATGTAGTGCGAGCTGAGCTAACTAAGTTGCGCCGGCCATCCCTATCCCTTTCTACAATTGCAGCAGTTACTTTTGTAATCGGATTAGTCACTTCCTTGCTATTTTTATTAGTTGATTCCCCAGAGGGAAATGGTGAACGAGGGATAAGAATTGGTAGAGATGTTTTATCACTTGCTACCGGTGTTTCAATTGGGTTTAGTAACTCAGCCGGGCTACTGGGAATAGTTGCCCTTTGTATCTTTGCTGCTCAGACGGCGCAGGAGTACACATACGGCACATTACGTAATTTATTAGTGCGCCAGCCTTCTAGAATGAAGATTTTAATTGGAAAATTAATTTCAATGAAGTTATTTGCAATTGTAATGGTTGCCTTAGCTGCAGTTTTGTCGATAGGACTTTCTTACTTATTTGCTGGAGTTAAAGATATATCAACAGCTGCCTGGGCAAGCTCAGAAGCTAATGCAGCACTTACTCGCACATTTATAAATGTATTAATTGCCACTATTGGTTATGGAATATTTGGAATGATTTTAGGTTTACTTTTCAGATCCCCAATATCTGCTATCTCTATTGGTGTTATTTGGAACCTAATTATTGAGGGCTTATTATCTGCATTCGTTACAAATATTGATCGATACTTTCCAGGTCAATTACTTTCAATAGTTGCCCAGGGTGGCAGCGAGAAAGTTTCCTATCAGTATGCATTAATTACCTCCTATGGATTTTTACTATGCGGGCTCCTTATTGTGGCTGTCTTATTTAAACGACGAGATGTGGCAAATTAATGAATAAAAAAATTCTTATAACAATTTTAGTATTTGCACTTATACCAACTACAGCGTTAGCTGCTCCACCGAAGCCAACTCAGGCTCAAATTGATGCGGCAAAAAAGATTGAAGCCGAGAAAAAAGCTGCTGCCGATGCTGCTGCTAAAAAACTTAATTCAGCAAAGAAAACCCTAAGCCAATTAACTTCAATTGCATTAGCAAAACGTAAGATTTATGTTGCTGCTCAAAATGATTTGAAACTTAAAACTAAGCAGGCTGATATTGCAATGAAGCATCTGCAAATAGCACAAGCCTCAGTTAGTACTGGTAAGCGAAATATTGGAAAACTTGCTGCTAACGCTTATGTGATGGGCGGCGGCTTTACTGATCTTGATTCTTTGCTTAACGCCGATGGTCCTCAGGATTTAGCAGATCGACTAAGTGCACTAGACACATTAGGAGAAAATAACTCAAACGCCCTCGATAGATTTAAATCAGCTGAGGTCGCTGCATCTAGTGCCCAAAAAGCGGCTGATATTGCAAAGAAGGCGCAAGAGGCTGCCACAGTAAAAGTTGCGGCCGCTAAGAAAGAAGCTGATCAAGCAGCAGCCATGCAAAAAGATGAGGTTAATAAACTTCAAGCAGTTCAAGATAAATTAGCAAAAGAGTTGGCAGTTGCTCAAAAAACTCGACTAACACTTGAACAACAGCGACAACTTGCATTACTCGAAGAAGCAAATGCTGGCCAAGCCATTCTTACTCCAAATCAATCAAAGATTTGGCCAGATATCGGATTCACCGGAAGAAGTACTACTAGATCAACAGAGGCAATGCGAATAGCTGCGGTTGCATATGCTGCAAAACAGGTCAATGCAGGAAAGAAATATGTTTGGGGAAGTGAAGGACCTACTACTTTTGATTGTTCAGGTTTGGTCTATGCCGCTTATAAATCAGCTGGTCTTGGTTGGCCTAACTGGGATCGACTTAACTCATCCCTATATTGGGTTGCGACAAAACGTGTGCCAATTTCAGAATTAGTTCCTGGAGATCTTCTCTTTTATTCCTATAAAGGAACTGTTAGCACAATTCACCACATTTCTATTTATGCTGGTGATGGCATGATGTGGGAAGCGCATAATAAAGATAAAGATTTGCTCTATTCCAGCATATATAGTGTTAAGGGTTTAATGCCATACGGGGGTCGGGTCTAATCTTCTCGGTATGAACACTGCCGCTAGCACATCACTGTGGGAGATCCGCAAAGCAGTAAAGCCTTGGCTAGTGGATACATCTGAAACAATTTTATTTGGTTGTTCAGGTGGCGCTGATTCTATGGCAATGGCATTAGCACTTTTTATTGAAGCAAATGGTGTGAAAATTATTCCAGTAGTTGTTGATCATGGTTTACAAGATGGTTCATCTGAAATTACTGCGCAAACTATTAGTAAATTAAAGAAGATTGGTTATACCCAAATTGAATCAGCAGTTGCTCAAGTAACTCTAACTGATGGGTTAGAAGCATCTGCTAGAAGAGCGCGGTATCAAATCTTTAATCAATTTATTGATACTTATCGTCCAAAGTATTTCTTTTTAGCTCACACCCTAAATGATCAAGCCGAGAATGTTTTATTAGGTCTCGCTAGGGGATCTGGCGCAAGATCATTATCTGGCATGGCGATTGAAAATAATATTTATGTAAGGCCAATGTTAAAAATTGATAGACAAACCACTATCACTGCCTGCCAAGAAGGCGGTGTTGAAATTTGGTCTGATCCGCATAATGAAGATCCAAGATTTACCAGAGTGCGTGTTCGTAAAAATGTTTTACCAACATTGGAAGAAAATTTAGGCCCTGGTATTACGCAAGCATTGGTAAGAAGTGCTGACTTACTCCGTGATGATGCTGATGCATTAGATGGTTTTGCAAATGAATTTTTTACTCAAATTGATTGGATGAATATTGAAGTTAATGATCTAGAGCGCCTACCAAAAGCAATTAGAAGTAGAGTTTTAAGACTTGCTATTTATAAAGCAGGTTCACCTGCTGGCTCCTTATCAGCTGAACATATTGCATCTGCTGAGGCGCTTGTTTCTGATTGGCATGGTCAAAAAGAGGTGGCCTTACCCGGGAATGTGAAGCTTTGGCGAAATTCGGGCACAATATCCCTTTCAAACCAATAAATAAGGAGTGATGTGGATCTATCAAATCTCGGCAATGACATTGAAAGAGTTGTTGTAAGTGAGGAACAGATTCAGACTCGCTTAAAAGAGTTGGCTAAGCAAGTTGAGAAAGATTATGAAGGCAAAGATTTAGTTTTAGTTGGTGTTTTAAAAGGTGCGGTAATGGCAATGGCGGATTTTTCTCGCCACCTACAACGCCATGTTGATATGGACTGGATGGCAGTTTCATCCTATGGCGCAGGTACAAAATCAAGTGGTGTAGTTAGAATTTTAAAAGATTTAGATAATGATATTTTAGGTAGAAACGTTTTAATTATTGAAGATATTTTAGATACTGGTCTAACACTTTCCTGGCTAACTGAAAACCTACTTTCCAGAGGAGCCAAATCTGTTGCCGTTTTAACTGTACTTCGTAAGCCAGATGCAGCCACCGTGAAGGTAGAAGCTAAAGTATGTGGGCTTTGATATACCAAGTGAGTTTGTGGTTGGTTACGGCCTAGATTTTGATCAGAAGTATCGAAATCTGCCGTTTATTGGCGTTCTTGCCAAACACCTTTATTCTTAAGCCCCCAAGCGGCTTTAAGAAAGTGATGAAACTAAGTGGCGCAAAAGAAAAAACTAAAAGTTCCTAAAATTAAGGGAATCAAAAGTAGCAAGAAGCCTACTAAGCCATCACCTGCATTAATTAGAAAAATTTTGCGGGGGCCACTATTTTGGATAGTTGCAGCATTAATTGCTGTAAGTATTTTTGGCCAAATTTCAACAACTGGAAAAGAATTTATAAAAGTAGAAACTTCAACTATTTTAAATGAGATTTCAAAAGATAATGTTAAGTCGGCGATTGTTATTGACCGTGATCAAAAAGTTAGAGTTGTATTAAAAGATGGTGAATTTGTGGATGGAGCCTCTAAATTAGAAGCTTCTTACATTAAAGGCCAGGAAGTATTAATTGTCGAATTATTAACAAGTAATCCTCCAACCACAACATGGGATATTGAAGTCCCTAAGCAATCATTTTTTGTTTCACTTATCTTAAGTATTCTTCCAATACTTTTAATTATTTTCTTACTGCTGTTGTTTATGGGTGGCGGTCAAGGTGGAAGAGTGTTCTCATTTGGAAAGTCTCGAGCTAAATTACAAAATAAAGAGATGCCTACAAACACATTTGAGGATGTGGCTGGCGCCGATGAAGCAGTTGCTGAACTCCGCGAGATAAAGGATTTTCTTGCCAGCCCAGATAAATACAAAGCCATTGGTGCAAAGATTCCAAAGGGCGTACTACTTTATGGCCCTCCAGGAACTGGTAAGACATTACTTGCTAGAGCGGTAGCCGGTGAAGCAAAGGTTCCGTTTTATTCAATATCTGGATCAGAGTTTGTAGAAATGTTTGTTGGTGTTGGTGCTTCAAGAGTTAGAGATTTATTTGCCCAAGCAAAACAAAATGCACCAGCAATTGTTTTTATCGATGAGATTGATGCGGTTGGTCGCCAGCGTGGTGCCGGTCTTGGTGGTGGAAATGATGAGCGCGAGCAAACTTTAAATCAGTTACTTGTTGAGATGGATGGCTTTGAAGCTAACGGGCAAGTGATTTTAATTGCTGCGACTAATCGACCAGATGTTTTAGATCCTGCTTTACTACGTCCAGGCAGATTTGATCGACAAATAACCGTCGATAGACCAGACCTAAAGGGACGTGCTGCAATTCTTGCCGTGCATGCAAAAGATAAACCAATTGCTAAAGATGTTGATTTAACATCATATGCAAAACGCACTCCTGGATTTACCGGTGCTGATTTAGCAAACGTATTAAATGAAGCAGCATTATTGGCAGCACGAGAAGATCGCCGAACAATAAGGAATTCAGACTTAGATGAAGCAATTGATCGAGTCATGGCAGGCCCACAAAAAGTTTCACGTTTAATGACGGAAGAAGAGCGAAGAATTACTGCTTATCATGAAGGCGGCCATGCACTAGTTGCACACGCACTTCCTCATACAGATCCTGTTCATAAAGTAACAATTATGCCAAGAGGTCGCGCACTTGGTTACACAATGGTGTTACCTGACGAAGATCGATACGCAGTCACCAGAAACCAAATGCTTGATCAACTCGCATACACAATGGGTGGCAGAGCAGCGGAAGAATTAATATTTCATGATCCAACAACTGGTGCTTCTAATGATATTGAGAAGGCAACTAATTTAGCTAGAGCGATGGTCACACAATATGGAATGACACAGCGACTGGGTGCTATAAAACTCGGCATCTCAGATTCTCAACCATTTTTAGGTCGCGACTATGGGCACCAACGAGATTATTCAGAAAATGTCGCAGCAATCGTCGATAGTGAAATTAGAGAGATGATTGAAAATGCCCACCAAGAAGCATTTGATGTTCTAGTTGCTAATCGTGAAACTTTAGACCGATTAGTTGAAGAGTTACTAGAGAATGAAACTTTAAATAAAGAAGAGATAGCAACTATTTTCAAGCGAGTTAAGAAGGTTAAGCCAAGAGCTGCTTGGACTGGTTCGCAAAACAGAACACCATCTAATCAACCTCCGGTTGCATTAAAACCGGCAAAAGTTAAGGTAGTTGAAGAGGACAAAGCAGTTAAGAAATCAGCTATTAAAAAAAGTGATAAAGACGCAAGTAAAGATGTAAATGAGTGAGGTTAACTCCGTATCAATGGGGCCAAATGATGGTGGCGCCAAACAGGAGTTTGATCAAGAGCGAGCAGAAAAAGCTGTAACTGAATTACTACATGCTTTAGGCGAGGATCCAAACCGGGACGGTTTAAAAGATACGCCAAAGAGAGTTGCTAAAGCACTTGCTGAAAACTTTGCCGGCCTTTGGCAAAAACCTAAAGATGTTTTAACTACCACTTTTGATATTGGCCATAAAGAGTTGGTAATTGTTAGAGAGATTGAGGTTTTTTCTCATTGCGAGCATCACTTAACTCCTTTTCATGGCGTAGCTCATATTGGTTATATTCCTGGAGAAAGCGGGAAAATTACTGGAATCTCAAAATTAGCGCGCCTTGTTGATTTGTATTCACGGCGCCCACAAGTACAAGAAAGATTAACTTCACAAATAGCTGATGCACTTGTTGAAATTTTGCAACCAGGTGGTGTAATTGTAATTATTGATTGCGAGCATCTATGCATGTCAATGCGGGGAGTTAGAAAGTCACAGGCACGCACGACAACAAGTGCAGTTCGTGGACAACTTTTAAATCCAGCAACTAGAGCTGAAGCAATCTCATTAATTAACCAAAGCAGGTAATTATGAGTCGCACGGTTGTAATGGGGATACTAAATATCACACCAGATTCATTTGCTGATGGTGGCAAGCATTTATCTAAAGAAGATGCAGTATTGGGTGGTCGTCGCTTAGTCGTGGAAGGTGCTGACATTATTGATGTTGGTGGGGAATCAACTAGGCCAGGTGCTGAAAGAGTTAGTGAAGAAGAAGAGTTAAATAGAGTAATTCCTGTCATCAAAGAATTAGTAAAAGATGGAGCTGTAGTAAGTGTCGATACTATGCGCGCTGAAGTGGCTAAACAAGCGATTAGCGTAGGTGCTACATATATCAATGATGTAAGTGGTGGACTTGCCGATGAGAAAATGGCCAAAGTAATTGCATCAAATCCTAAGGTGCAATACATAGTTATGCACTGGCGCGGACATTCAAAGAACATGCAAGAACAGGCAATTTATAAAGATGTTGTTAAAGAGGTTAAAGAAGAGCTGGACGAGCGAGTTACATCTCTTCTAAAAGCTGGAGTAGCTAATGAGCAAATAATTTTAGACCCCGGAATTGGCTTTGCAAAAGAGAATGAACATAACTGGCAGATCCTGCAAAATATTGATCGTATTCAATTACTTGGATACCCACTTCTTGTTGGTGTATCCAGAAAAAGATTTTTAGGTGAACTAATTCACGCTAAGGATCCAAATGAGAGAGAAGCGGCCACAATCGCTTTAACAACTGAGCTGGCTCGTCTTAAAGTCTGGGGCGTGCGAACACATGCAGTCAAGGCTCACCAGGATGCAATTTCTGTTATTGAGCGGATGCGTAAATGAGTGATCTAATTAAAATTACTGGATTAAGTGCAAAAGGTTTTCACGGAGTATTAGATAGTGAAAAACGCAGAGGGCAAAAGTTTATTGTTGATGTTGAAATAAGTGTGAGCATTGCTAATTTAAAGGATGATTTAAATAAAACAGTGAATTATGCGCAGGCAGCGCAACTAATCCACGATCAGATAACTGGAAAGCCAGTTGAATTAATTGAAACTTTGGCAGAAAATATTGCAAAAACTCTATTAAAAGAGTTCAAAAAAGTTAAAGAAGTAAAAGTAATTGTTCATAAACCAAAGGCGCCAATTTCTTTAAAGTTTACCGATGTATCCGTTGAGATAACTCGCAAAAGATGAAGGCTGTAGTTGCACTCGGTTCAAATCTTGGTAACTATGAGGAAAACCTAAATACTGCAATAAATCACCTTCATTTAATATTAGATAATTTAATAGTTTCACCCTATATCCAGACAAAACCAGTCGGAGGACCCAAGCAAGATGATTTTATTAATGCAGTTGCAGTAGGGCAGTGCCAACTATCTGCAGTTGATTTACTTACAAAATTACTTTCAATAGAAGTACAAATGGGTAGAGTCAGAGATATTAAATGGGGTCCTAGAGTGATTGACCTTGATTTAATTGTTTATGGTGAGCAAATCATTAATTCAGATTTCCTAAAACTACCCCACCCATTAGCGAAATCTAGAGAGTTTGTCTTATCTCCTTGGTTTGCAATTGATCCAGAAGGGGAAATCCCAGGTGCTGGCAAGATTAAATCTCTTTTGGCATCTTTGAATAGTCAGCGTTAAACTTATCTTCTAGCCCGGTACCCGGAAAGGACTGGAGCCATGATTGAAGTAATTAAATCTGTCGACGATTTAGCGCGCCAAAAATGGGATGTATTAGTTCCAACTATGGGCGCACTTCATAACGGACACAAAACATTAATTGAATTGGCAAAAAAAGAGGGCGAGCGAGTAATCGTTAGTATTTTTGTAAACCCACTCCAATTTGAAAATAAAAAGGATCTAATAAACTATCCAAAAAGTTTAGATTCTGATATCAAGCTGGCTGAAGCTGCAGGTGCTAGTGCTTTATTTATACCAAGTGAAGATGTTATTTATCCTGGTGATATTGAAAAAATTCCAACAGGAAGAATTGGTGAAATATATGAAGGAGCTTCCAGAGCTGAACATTTTTCTGGAGTATTAACTGTGGTGAAGCGATTATTTGATCTAGTTAAACCCAAAGCAGCGGTATTTGGTGAGAAGGATTTTCAACAACTATTTCTAATTAAACAAATGGTTGCACAACTTAAGATTCCTGTTCAGATTATTTCAGCACCAACTATTCGTAATAATGCTGGATTGGCAGTTTCATCTCGCAATATTAAGTTAGGAAGCGATGGTGAAAAAAAGGCGCAGGTAATACATAGAGCTTTAACAAAACAAACCTTTGAGCAGATGCAAAAAGAGATTTCAAGTGAGCCAGGTTTTAAACTAGATTATCTTGAGGTAATAGATGAAAAGAGTTTTGAAAAAGCAAAGGCTAATACCCAAAACAAGCGGGTAATTATTGCCGGTTGGGTGAATCAGATCAGATTGATCGACAATATGCCAATGGGGAATAAGTAATGAAGTTACTAACTGGCGCACCTGGCTGGAGTACTTCAGCTGATGTAATTGTGATTGGTTCAGGTGTTGCAGGCCTTACCACTGCATTAAATTTAAGATCTTATGGTCTATCTGTTTTATTAGTAACTAAAGCACGCATTGATGCTGGATCTACCAAGTGGGCACAAGGTGGTATTGCTGCAGCACTTGGACCTGGTGATACACCAGAACAACATAAGAAAGATACCTTGGCAGCAGGTGCTGGGTTATGTGACATTAAAGCAGTTGATGTTTTAGTTTCTGAAGGACCAGAAGCTGTCAGAAAATTAATTGCGCAAGGCGCTGTCTTTGATAAATCTGAAACTGGTGAGATTGCATTAACTAGAGAAGGTGGACATCTTAGAAATCGAATTCTGCATGCTGGTGGTGACGCTACTGGCGCTGAGGTTTCAAGAGCTTTATTGGCTGCAGTTAGAGACGATACTGGAATTGAAATTATCGAACATGCTCTCGTAATCGATGCTCTAAAAAGTAAAACAGGAAAAGTTTGTGGTGTAACAGTGCACGTTATTGGAGCCGGAAGTAGAGATGGTGTCGGTAGGGCACTTGCTCGCGCAGTTGTTGTTGCAACTGGTGGACTTGGTCAGGTTTATTCACAAACAACTAATCCATCTGTTTCAACTGGAGATGGCGTAGCACTTGCACTTAGGGCAGGAGCAAAAGTAGGAGATGTTGAGTTTGTGCAATTTCATCCAACAGTATTATGGCGAGATTTAGCAAATAGAGGTCAGCAACCGTTGATAAGTGAAGCAGTTAGAGGAGAAGGTGCAATATTACTTAATCATAAAAATGAACAATTTATGATTGGCAAACACCCACAAGCAGATCTAGCTCCACGAGATGTTGTTGCTAAAGAGATCTTTAATCAGATGCAATTAAGTGGACAACCACATGTTTGGCTAGATGCCACAAAATTAAAAGATTTTGTAGACAGATTTCCAACAATCTACGCTTCCTGCATTGCAAATGGAATTGATCCAACTAAAGAAAAAATCCCAGTAGCTCCAGCCTCTCATTACGCATCTGGTGGAGTTATTGTTGATTTAAATGGTCAATCATCAGTACCTGGGCTTTATATTTGTGGTGAATCTGCATGTACTGGTGCTCATGGTGCCAATCGTCTTGCTTCAAATTCATTACTAGAAGGATTAGTTTTCGGCGCTCGTATTGCAGCTATCTTGGCGAAAGATTTACCACCACAAGAAGACCCAATTGAGGATGAAAAAACGATGTTACTTGATCCAAAAATATTGTTACCACTTCAAATTGCAATGAGTGAAGGCGCCGGAGTTATGCGATCTGAAACATCACTTCGTAAAACCATGCAGACACTAGAAGAGTTATCAAAGTTAACAAGTAAAGAACCAAGAATTGAAGCTTGGGAGGCCTCTAATCTTTATCTTTTAGCAACAGCCATAGTTAAATCGGCGTTAATTAGAACCGAATCTCGTGGATCTCATTGGCGCAGTGATTACCCACAATCATCTGATAAGTGGTTAAGTAGAGTTATTGAATCACTTGATAAAGATGGTAATTGGTATAGCGATGTGGAGGAGATCTAAGTGAATCAACTACGCGATAATTTAAAAAACTTAGGCTTATCTCCTAATCACATATTTCAACAGGTAAAAGATGCAATTAGTGAGGATCTTGCAGGTGGGCAAGATTTAACTTCAGTTGCAACAATTACTCAATCACAGGTTTCAACCGCAGACTTTATAACTAGAACAAATGGTGTAGTTAGTGGGCTACATGTAGTAGCCGCTGTCCTTGAATACTGCGGAGTTAATCATTATGAGGTATTAGTTGATGAAGGCGCAAAAGTTTCGGCAGGTAAATTATTGATAACTGCGCAGGGAAATACTCAAAAGTTGTTATTAGCTGAGCGAACTGCCTTAAACTTTTTATCTCATTTAAGTGGTATTTCAACTCTTACAAATAAATGGGTTGGTGAAATTTCTGGAACAAAATGTCAGGTTCGAGATACTCGTAAAACAACACCAGGGCTTCGGATGTTAGAAAAGTTTGCAGTCCGTATGGGCGGGGGAACAAATCATCGATTATCACTTTCACAAGCTGCGCTAATTAAGGATAATCATGTTTTGGCTGCTGGGAGCATAACTGCAGCGTTTAATGCAATCAAAAAGATGTATCCAGATAAATCAATTGAAATTGAAGTTGATTCAATTGATCAATTAAATGAAGCGGTTAAATTAAAACCAGATCTAATTTTGTTAGACAACATGAGCGTTGAACAATGCAACCAAGCCGTCTTAATTTCTGCTGGTTTGGTCAAGCTTGAAGCATCTGGTGGAATAGCAATAGGTAATGCAAAATCATATGCTGCAACAGGTGTTGATTATTTAGCCATTGGATCACTTACTCACTCTGCCCCAGCTTTAGACATTGGCCTCGATTTTAGAAAGGAAAAATAATGCTACTTACAATCGATGTGGGTAATACCAATACCGTCCTTGGAGTTTTTAACAAGGACAAGTTAGAACAATCATGGCGGGTAAAAACTGATCCAAGAGATACCGCTGATGAGTTGTGGCTGCAGTACTCAGCTTTAGTAGATGGCTTTGATATCACTGGTGTTGCTATTTGTTCCACAGTTCCAGCAGTACTTAGAGAGATTAGAAAATTACTTGATGAGCATTACAGCGAGATTAAAACAACTATTATTGAGCCAGGAGTTAAAACCGGAGTGCCACTATTAGTTGATAATCCTAAAGAAATTGGTGCTGATCGAATTGTTAATTCATTAGCTGCTTTTACTTTATATGGCTCAGATGGTCCAGCGATTGTTGTGGATTTTGGAACCTCAACAAATTTAGATGTCGTATCGCCAAAGGGTGAATTTTTAGGAGGAGCACTTGCACCTGGTATTGAAATATCAGTTGAAGCACTTGCTGCCAGGGCTGCGCAACTTCGTAAAGTTGAGTTAGTTAGACCAAAATCTGTAATTGGTAAAAATACAGTTGAAGCGTTGCAATCTGGAACTATCTATGGATTTGCAGGTCAAGTAGATGGCTTGGTTAACCGAATAATTGATGAGCTCACAGATTTATATCCACAAGCAGGTGAGGTCGTTGTAATAGCAACTGGTGGTCTTGCACCACTAGTGCTTGGAATTAGTGAAACGATAGAGTTTCACGAACCAGATCTGACATTAATCGGATTACGGTTAGTACATGAGCGTAATTAATTCATAACCATCACACTGCGCGCTAGGATTTAACTCATTATGGCTGATGAAGATGATCTACCCGAACAACTGCGAATCCGGCGAGAAAAAAGAGCTGGGATATTAAAGCGGGGTGCCCAGGCTTACCCAGTCTCAGTACCAAGAACTACTTCATTGCTTGCAATTAGGCAAAAACATAAAGATTTACCAATCGATGTTTCAACTGGGATTATCGAATCTGTAACTGGGCGAGTAATTTTTAAACGTGATACTGGAAAACTTTGTTTTGCAAACTTGCGTGAAGGTGATGGCACTGAGCTACAAGCTATGTTTTCATTAGATAAAATCGGTGAAGAACAACTTGAAATATGGAAATCAGAGATTGATTTAGGCGATATCGTTTCAGTAACTGGTGAGGTAATTACTTCTAAACGTGGTGAGTTATCAATACTTGCTAATTCATTCACCCTAGCTGCTAAAGCACTTCGCCCATTACCAGTTGAGCACAAACCACTCTCTGAAGAGAGTCGAGTAAGAATGCGTTATGTTGATTTAATTGTTAGACCAGAGGCAAGAGAAAACGCCAGATTGCGGCCAGCAGTTATGAGGTCACTTCGAAATACATTTAATGCCCGAAACTTTTTAGAGGTTGAAACACCAATGCTCCAAGTTATGCATGGTGGCGCAGCTGCTAGACCATTTAAAACTTTTAGTAATGCCTATGAGATGGATCTATTTTTAAGAATTGCCCCTGAGTTATATCTAAAAAGATGTGTTGTTGGTGGGCTTGAGAAAGTATTTGAGATAAACCGAAACTTTCGAAACGAGGGAGCTGATTCATCACATTCACCAGAGTTTGCAATGATTGAAACTTATGAGGCATATGGTGATTGGAACAGTATGGCTGAGTTAACTAGAACCTTAATTCAAGATGCAGCTAAAGAAGTTTTTGGATCTCATGTGGTTAAACATCATGACGGGCGAGAGTTAGATCTTGGTGGTAAGTGGAGTGAAGTTTCACTCTTTGATGCTATTTCAGATGCAGTTGGTGAAAAGGTAAGTGCTCAAACATCTAATGATGATTTAAAGAAGATCGCTACTAAGTTAGGGATAAAGTGTGATCCAAAATGGGTAACAGGTAAGTTAGCTGAAGTCATATTTGAGCATGCTGGAGTTAATAAGTTAACTGGGCCAACATTTGTTAAAGGATTTCCAATTGACACATCTCCATTAGTACGAGCTCACCGAGAAACTTCAGGAATTGCTGAAAAATGGGATCTATATATCGAAGGTTTTGAATTAGCCACTGGCTATTCAGAGCTAATTGATCCAGTTATTCAACGTGAGCGATTAGTTGAGCAGACAAAACTTGCAGCAACTGGTGATTTAGAAGCGATGGGGTTAGATGAAGACTTCTTAAGAGCAATGGAATATGGCATGCCGCCAATGGGTGGAATGGGTATGGGTGTTGATCGATTATTGATGGCACTTACTGGTTTAGGAATTAGGGAAACAATTTTATTTCCATTAGTAAAGCCAACTTCTGGAGATGAGTAATGTCAGCACTAATAAGGCCGGCAAAAACTTCAGATATTAAAAAAATCAGAACAATTATCGATGCATATGTTTCTGGGCGCAGATTACTCGCTAAAGAAACAGTCACACTTTTTGAAAGTGTTCAAGAATTTACAGTTGCTGAAGTAGATTCTGAAGTAGTTGGTTGTGGCGCGCTACATGTTCTTTGGGAAGATTTGGCTGAAGTTAGAACAGTTGCAGTAATTGAAAGTATGCAGGGTAAGGGAATAGGCCATACGATCTTAGAAAATATATTAGCAAGAGCAAAAGAAATCGGTGTTAAAAAAGTATTTTGCTTAACTTTTGAAACTAAATTCTTTGGTTCACATGGGTTTACAGAAATACAGGGATCACCAGTTGAACCAGATGTTTATGCCCAATTACTTCGCTCATATGATGCCGGTATTGCTGAATTCTTAGACTTAGAAAGTGTTAAACCTAACACTCTGGGAAATACCAGAATGTTGAAAATTCTTTAAAGTTTTGGGCATAAATGCCCCAGTTATAGGGTTATAAGGGTGTAACACACCCAATATATGGGTGAGTTATTCACAGCCAAATTAAAGTGCGCAAGGTCCCCCCTTGGCATTAGGCTATTTACATTAGAGGGAAGGGTGAGCCAGATGTTTGAGCGGTTTACAGATCGTGCAAGACGCGTTGTAGTACTGGCGCAAGAAGAAGCACGCATGCTCAACCATAATTACATTGGCACCGAACATATTCTTTTAGGTTTAATTCACGAAGGTGAAGGCGTTGCCGCCAAAGGCCTTGAATCATTAGGTATTTCTTTAGAAGCAGTTCGCTCCCAAGTTGAAGAAATAATTGGCCAAGGACAGCAAGCACCATCTGGTCACATTCCATTTACACCAAGAGCTAAAAAAGTTTTAGAGCTATCTCTTCGTGAGGCGCTACAACTAGGACATAATTACATTGGCACCGAACATATTCTTTTAGGTTTAATTCGTGAAGGTGAAGGCGTAGCTGCGCAAGTATTAGTGAAACTAGGAGCTGATCTATCACGTGTTCGCCAGCAAGTTATTCAATTGCTTTCAGGTTACCAAGGCAAAGAGGCGGTTACATCAGGTGGACCAGCTGAGGGTCAAGCATCAACATCATTAGTATTAGATCAGTTTGGCCGTAACTTAACTCAAGCTGCTCGTGAAGGAAAATTAGATCCAGTAATTGGACGTGAAAAAGAGATTGAACGAGTTATGCAAATTTTATCTCGCCGAACTAAAAACAACCCAGTTTTAATTGGTGAACCAGGTGTTGGAAAGACTGCTGTTGTTGAAGGTTTAGCACAAGCAATTGTTAAAGGTGACATTCCAGAAACCCTGAAAGATAAACAACTTTACTCATTAGATCTTGGCGCCCTAGTTGCAGGATCTCGCTACCGTGGTGATTTTGAGGAACGACTAAAGAAAGTACTAAAGGAAATTAGAACCCGCGGCGACATTATTTTGTTTATTGATGAAATTCATACTTTAGTTGGAGCAGGTGCGGCTGAAGGCGCAATTGATGCTGCTTCAATTCTTAAGCCAATGCTTGCACGAGGAGAATTACAGACAATTGGCGCAACCACACTTGATGAATATCGCAAACACCTTGAAAAAGATGCAGCTCTTGAGCGACGCTTTCAACCAATTCAAGTAGCAGAACCAACTGTTGCGCACACAATTGAAATTCTTAAAGGACTTCGCGATCGTTATGAAAGCCACCACAAGGTATCTATTTCAGATGGGGCGTTAGTTTCAGCGGCTACGTTGGCTGATCGATATGTTTCAGATCGCCATTTACCTGATAAAGCAATTGATTTAATTGATGAGGCTGGCTCACGTCTTCGTATCCGACGAATGACCGTGCCACCTGAAATTCGTGAGTTTGATGACAAGATTGCAGCAGCGCGAAAAGAGAAAGAATCTGCAATTGATGGTCAAGATTTTGAAAAGGCAGCGTCTCTTCGCGATAAAGAAAAGAATTTAATTACTGAGAAAGCTGAGCGAGAGAAGAATTGGAAAGCTGGTGATCTTGATGTGGTTGCTGAAGTTGATGAAGAGTTAATTGCTGAAGTTTTATCAACTGCAACAGGTATTCCAGTATTTAAGTTAACTGAGGCTGAGACTGCCAGATTACTTAAAATGGAAGATGAATTACACCGCAGAGTTATTGGACAAGATCAAGCAATTAAGGCGCTTTCACAAGCAATTCGCCGAACACGTGCTGGTCTTAAAGATCCAAAACGTCCTGGTGGATCATTTATCTTCGCTGGTCCATCTGGTGTTGGTAAGACTGAACTTTCTAGAACACTTGCACAATTCTTATTTGGGGATGCCGATGCATTAATTCAATTAGATATGTCTGAGTACTCTGAAAAACATACTGCCTCTCGTTTATTTGGTGCACCTCCTGGTTATGTTGGTTATGACGAGGGTGGTCAATTAACTGAAAAAGTTCGCCGCCGTCCATTCTCAGTTGTGTTATTTGATGAGATCGAGAAAGCACATCCAGATATCTTTAACTCACTACTACAGGTATTAGAAGACGGTCGCTTAACTGATGCCCAAGGAAGAGTAGTTGACTTTAAGAACACAATTATCATCATGACTACCAACCTTGGTACTCGTGATATCTCTAAATCATTATCACTTGGCTTTGCAAACGTGGCAGATGCTCAGGGAAGTTATGAGCGAATGAAAGCAAAGGTTGGTGATGAGCTTAAGACTCACTTCCGTCCTGAGTTTTTAAACCGTATTGATGACATTGTGGTATTCCATCAATTAACTGAAGCTGAAATAGTAAAGATTGTTGATCTAATGGTTGCTCACTTAGATGAGCGTTTAAAGGCAAAAGATATGGGAATTGAGTTAACAACTGGGGCAAAGTCATTGCTTGCTAAGCGTGGTTATGACCCAGTACTTGGCGCTCGCCCACTTCGTAGAACTATCCAGCGAGAGTTAGAGGATGTTTTATCTGAGAAGATGTTATTTGGAGATTTAAAAGCTGGTGAAATAATTTTAGTTGATGTTTCAGATGATACTGATACTGCAACCTTCACCTTTAAGGGAACTCCTAAATCTGCATTGCCAGACACACCTGGTGATTTAGCAGAAGCAACTAATTAATCTTCACCTTACTAATCGCTTGTTCTAATCGAGCTGCCTCTAGTATTTCAATTCCAGAAATTTTTAAATTACTACCTATTGGCACAATTGCGCGCTTAAAGCCAAGTCGGGCAGCTTCACTAACTCTTTGATTAATTCCAGTTACTTTTCTTATTTCACCTGCTAATCCAACTTCACCAATCGCAACTAAATCAGCCGGTAACGCCAATCCTTTTGCAGCTGATGCCACAGAAAGTGCTACTGCAAGATCAGCTGATGGTTCACTTATTTTCATACCGCCAACAGTTGCCACATAAACATCTCGACCTGAAATCTTAATTCCAGCTCTTAGTTCTAATACAGCAAGTGTCATTGCGGTTCTAGAGTTATCTAATCCGCTAGTGACTCTCCTTGAATTACCCCAATCCCTACCATCTGGATTACCGGTACTAACAAGTGATTGAATTTCAGCAAGAAGTGCCCGCCGACCCTCTAGTGCAACTGTTACACATGTTCCAGGAACTGGATCAGTATGACGAGAAGTAAACAACCCAGTTGGATCTGGTAAGCCAATGATTCCAGAATCATTTAAATCAAAACAGCCAACCTCATCGGAGGCACCAAATCTATTTTTAATTGTTCTTATCAATCTAAGTCTTGAGTGTCTTTCACCTTCAAAGTTAAGAACTACATCTACTAAGTGTTCAAGTAATCGCGGACCAGCAATTGATCCGTCTTTAGTTACATGCCCAACTAACACTAAAGTTATTGCACGTTCTTTTGCAATTCTTATTAATGCTGCTGCAATTTCTCGCACTTGGGTAACTCCACCAGGTGCGCCATCAACAGTTGAACTTGAAATAGTTTGAATTGAATCAATTACTAATAACTCTGGTTTAACTGAATCAATATGGGCAATTACGGCGCCAAGATCTGATTCAGCGGCCAACCATAAATTCTTATCAATTGCATTTAATCGCTCTGCTCTAAGCCTTACCTGTGAGGCTGACTCTTCACCACTTATATAAAGAGAGAGGATTCCTTGCTTAGCAGTTTCAGCAGCAACTGTTAGTAGAAGAGTTGATTTACCCACACCTGGTTCACCCGCTAATAAAATTGCAGCTCCAGGTACTAATCCGCCACCTAAAACTCTATCTAATTCACCAACGCCACTAGTTCTTGCTTTTGCACTTGCTAAATCAACATCACCAATTGGTTTTGCGGCCGAAGTTACTGATCCAGCAACTAAAGAGAGTTTTTTTGGAGCAGATATTTCTTCGACTGTTCCCCATGCCTGACACTCACCACAACGTCCAACCCATTTGGTTGCACTCCAACCACATTCAACGCAACGAAAAGGATCTTTTGCAGGTGCTTTAGCCATAGCGGTAATCTAATACTAACCACTGACTAGAGTTGGTCTTGCGCCACCTTTGTTGCTGGGTGGATCACAAATAGTGGTAACTCACGTCGCTTTTGTTCTTTTCTAGTTGCCGCAATTGCAGCCATGCGGCTATCACAGAGTTTTTCAAGTTCGCTATAACCTGACTTACCCATCATTGCTACTAATTCAGCCTTACTTGATTGATAAACCGGAATCTTTCCAGTGTGTGCCTCTGAGTTACTTGTGCAATACCAATCAAAGTCCTCACCACCTTCACCCCAAGCTAATCTTTCGTATTCACCAATAACCACAACAGTTATATCTTTACCGCCTAATTCACGAGTTTCCCAAGAACGGCGAAGTGGCAGTTGCCAACAAATGTCAGGCTTTGTATCTACTACATGTACTCCTTCGCTCTCTGCAAGGTGATGAAGTGCGCATCCAAATGAACCAGAGTAACCAGGAGCTTCATGGCCTACTCGGTTTAGAAAAATACACGAGTCTTTAATTTTCTTTGTTTTAAGTTCTTTATCTAGACCAATTTCACTAATTTGTAACTTTCCACCGGATTTTTTTGGACGCGCTTGATCATAAAATTGCCATTGCGCCTTTGTTAATTTCTTAGCAGCTTTTAATACCCTAGCTTCATCATCTTTGCTGGTGTAATAAGCACCATCAGAGCAACAACCGGCGTCAGGCTTATCGGCATCAATACCGCAACAGCCATTTCCATAAATACATTGCCAGTATGAGGTCAACCAAGTCATATCGCACTTAAATATTTCCTCAGGATTTGCTGGGTTAGTAAATTCAACCCAATCCCGCACAAAATTAGCAGCTACTTCATTCTTGGATAACTTAGATTTTGGTCTTTTTGTCGTTGCCATAGAGCGGCAGTTTAAGGGTTAAGTGAGGTTAATGACTAATTGGGTAGGCTTGATGTATGAAAACACAAGCCGACAATAAATCCATTGGCTTCATTGGGGCTGGCGTTATGGGGGCAGCGCTAATAAAAAGTTTAATCTCTAACTCTATTAATGCCGCTCAAATTTACGTAAACGAGAAGAGTGATGACAAAGCTAAACAGGTAAAGGATCAGTACAAGGTTAACTTAGTAAGTATTCAGGAAATAGGACAAAGCTGTGATGTAATTTTCTTAGCAGTTAAACCACAAGATTTAAGTTCAGCTTTATCAGAGTTAAGTGAAACATTAAGTGATAGTGCCTTATTGATTTCAATTGCTGCGGGTAAAACTACTAAATTTATTGAAAGCCAATTAAAAACAAAGAATCCAGTTATTCGCGTTATGCCAAATACTCCTGCTCAAATAGGTAAGGGAGTATCCGCCATTTCACCAGGAGCAAATGCTTCGGGAGCTGATTTATCTTTAGCTAAAAATTTACTATCAAATAGTGGATTAGTTGTTGAAGTTAGTGAGTCTAATCAAGATGCGGTTACCGCACTTAGTGGTTCAGGCCCTGCCTACTTTTTTAGTTTTGTTGAGGCAATGATTAATGCTGGTGTGAAACTAGGGCTAACTAATGAAATTGCCACACAACTTGCGATAGGAACTATCTCTGGCTCAGCTGCCATGCTTAAAGAGAGTGGGCTTGATGCAACTACACTTAGAAAAAATGTAACTAGCCCAAATGGCACAACCGCAGCAGCACTTTCGGTTTTCACAGATAAGGATCTAGAAAAAATAGTTTTAGATGCAATGACTGCAGCAAAAAAACGTGCACAGGAGCTTGCTTGAAAAGAGTTTTTCTTACATTTTTATTGATTTTTTCTTTACAACCATCTACCGCTAATGCAGTAGTAGTAAAAAGCACGAAAGCATTAATAGAACTACCATATTCAAAATCTGATCAGGTGAGTGATGTTGCCTTAACTCCAGTGAGTGTTATTTTAATTGGCACAACTGAATCTCCTAACTCCCCTTGGGTAAGTGGAAATCTTGGTGGCGCAAGTGATGGATTTATAGCTAGTTACTCCTCACTTGGTGCACCACTTTGGAATTTACGATTAGGAGGTGTTGAAAATGAAATTGCCACATCAGCTGCACTTGATACTGATGGCAGTATCTGGGTTTTAGGAGCATCAACATCATTGCTTACACAGGTGCCAACACCGGCTACCGGACAGGTATTAAATCCGGATAATGTTGTACCTGAGCCAGTTCAAGTTAAGAATTCACCACTTAACCGAATTAAATTATGGCAAATTAGCAGTAATGGAAATTTACTAAATACATTTGAATTCATTTCAGAAAGCATAATTAATCCAAGAAAAATCTTAATTTCAGGTGCTAACTTAGTAATATTCGGTAACTCTTATAATAAAAGTGATGTTTCAGGGTTTTACATAAGTGCGAATAAATTCGGGACTTTTTCACCTAAAATTAAATATGGTGTAAAAACAACTCAGTTAAGTTCAGCAATAATTAACTCAGATGCCAGCTTTACTTTGGTGGGAACGAGCGGGGATCAGCTTCTTAAAACAAAGGCTTTAAGTAAGTTGGATGCCATAACAATGAAAGTTTCCTCATCTGGAGTATTACAAGTAGTTGGTAGAGCAACTTTAAAAAGTACAACAAGAAACTGGAGTTCAATTAGCACTGGACTATTACAGGGTGGAAAAGTTACATATTCAAATAGAACTGAAGCTGCGATAACAAAGTTTTCTGCAATAAATAAACCAATTTGGAATGTTAGATACTCAGCGAAATCAAGTGCTCTAGTGGCGTCAGGTAAAAATTCTTGGGCTAGTTTTATTTCAAGTGGGCAGATTAAGTCAGTTTCGGCTTGGAAGCCAAAAATTCCAACTCCGGTTGTTTTAGAGCTTGGCAAAAAAGGGGAGGTACTAAATTCCTATAAACTTTCTGCTCCAGCGGTTGCAATCGCAGTAAATAATGAAATAGGAACAGTATTAATCACGGACTCGGGTGTAAGTTTTGGTTTAGTAGTGATTAACTAGTAAACTAACATAATTAGTAAACTTATCTAAAGGAGCAAAATGGGTTCAGTTATTAAAAAGCGTCGTAAACGAATGGCAAAAAAGAAACATAAGAAACTTTTAAAGAGAACCAGAATTCAACGCCGTAACGCAAAATAGTTTTTACTAAGGTTTAAAAATAGTTAACTTATAACCCACGCCAGCAATGGCGTATTTGGTCTTATTAACTATAACCCAATTAATCTGACTACCTTTCTGGATACTGCTTTTTGAAACTAAACTAATTACTTTGCTAGCTTTATTTAATACACATAATCTAAGTTCACAACTAAATAAGACGGTTTTTTCATCGGCAGAAATTGCTGAGTGAAGAGTTCCAAACTCATCAGCTTTCACACTTAAACCCTCCGTTTCGTTAATTTCTTGGTATTTAACTTGATCTGGGTTTGGGTAAGTAAAACCACTAGCGGTAAACCAACCAGCAACTAAACCTTTCGAACTATTCAAAATCGAGACATCATAACCAACAGCGTACGTACGCTCACTAGGTGCATCTAAAGTTTTATACTGCCAATCTAAACTAGAGGTAGAACTTCGCGTTGCGAATCTGACTTCACCTCTTGTTATATTTTTTTCTGCATCAAAGCCTTTTACTGAGTCATAAATTAAATTAATCTTTTTTCCAACAGTTACAGCTTTCATATGAAAAGCAACATCTCCAGTAGTTCTATTATCAGTGTCTTTGTCACCATCAACTATTTCATATAGCCACTTTCCATTTTCTTTGACTGCACCAAGTAATATACCTTGGGATTCATCGCGGTAAAAAACTTGAACACTGTTATTAGTTACAGAGCAAGCATTGGAAATAGAAACATCAGAAGCACCTCTTACTCTATTAACTTCTTTGTAATCTTGTGCGACTAAACCATCACCGTCGACAGTCTCATACTTCCAAGTTTTACCATTGTAAAGTGCGTACTTTAGATCTTTATTAGTTAGATCAGCATAGAAAACATGTAGATAACTAATTTTCCCAACAACTGATGTGCAGAGTGAAATATGTCCAGAGACATTATTCAGAGTTTTTCCAGAGACGTCAGCATTTCCATCAATTGTTTTAATAACCCATTTATTATTTGAGTATGTGGCAAGTTTTAAATCGCCACTCTTACTCTCACTATAAGCTATGACTGGCTTACCAAGATAAGTTGTTGAGGCAATATATTTTGCATCAGCACTTGCATCTATAACTGTACTTTTCCAAGTAGATTGAGGAGTAATTTGATTTGATTTAGCTGCCTCAGATGAACCAGCGCTATTTGTAGCTTTAACTGAGAATGTGTATTTACTTCCATTCTTAAGACCACTAATTATAACTGGGCTCTCAATTATCTTAGTAGTTTCACCCGTTTGTAAATTCTCAACAATATAACTATCTATTTGAGCAAATCTAAAATCAGCAGGTGGATCAAATTTAATAATCGCACTTTTATCACCTACTAATGCCCTAACGTTTTGGACAGAGCCTGGTAGCCCTGTTGCTTTACCAACAGGTGGTTTCATTCTTAAATCTTCAAACATTGCAAGTAATAAAGCGCCTGGTAAATGAAATACCTCACCAGCACTTAAATTTGGAGTCATAACCGCATTTTCAGCTGTATTAGAAAATGTCTTTTCATCTAGATGACTTAATGATGATCCTTGTTCGTAAATAGCTGGAGTAAACAATAATGGCTTAACATCATTATTTGCTTTCACACCATTGGCACCTGACCAATATAAAGTTGAGGTAATTGCTGAACCCATTTCTATTGAAGGTGAAGGCAAGTCAACTAATCGCCTACCATCTGGAAGTTGAGCATAAGCGTCAAAAGCTGTTGGTTGAAGAAATCTTCCAACTTTAGTTGCAGAGTCATAGTAGGTTCCTGACATAAAACCTAATCCGTGTGCCATTTCATGCAAAATGACTGAGACTAAATCATATTTATTTGTTGGGCACTTACCATCTAATCCGTAATACCAAAAATCACCAGCTGACACATTTACTTCTAGTTCAGGTTCAGCGGTGTCTAAGTCAATGCCAGCTAGCGCATTAGCAAGAGCCGACGGGTAGTAGAGAGTTTTATCTGGTGCACCATTAAAATTAGAAAATATATTTTTAGCACTAGCAGAAGCTAATACTGATGAGTTAGGTGCTTTAGTCCAAGTAACATTTACATTTACTGGGACTTTAGATGCAAAATTTTCAGACCAAGTATCAATCGCTTTTTGGATAGATGCCTTGGCAAACTCCGGCACGTTGTTGTAGATAGGAATAAAATTACTTTTCTTCTCTAAATTTGCTGAAAATACTCTTGGGATAGCGGGACTTTTAGCAGGTGCATCGCTGACATATAGATATGTCCACCCAGCAGGGGCAACTTTTACTGCTAAAGCATTCGCACTTGGAATTGGTATAGCTATAACAGCTATTAATAATCCAATTGATAACAAAAATCGCTTTATACGCACCGCGCTAGGCTAACATTCTGAGCAGGTTCATTAGTGCCACTTTTAAGTATCTGTGGTGTGATTAGGGTTATTCTGGGAGTTAAATGAGGAAGGTAACAGTTATATCACGTATTGGGTGTCACCTATGTGAAATTGCAATAGATAAAATTAATTTAGTAAAAGAGCAACTTCAATTTGATTTAGAGATAAAACTAATTAATGACCTACCAGAATTAGAGCAAGAGTATGGTGAGCAAGTTCCGGTCATTATGATAGACAATAAAATCCATGATTATTGGCGAGTTGATATTGATAGATTTACTAAAGCAATTAAATCTTAGTTTTTATTAATAATTTCATCCGCATCAATAATGCGATATGCATATCCTTGTTCAGCAAGAAACCTTTGCCGGTTTTGAGCAAAATCTTGATCGATAGTGTCCCGCGCTACGAGTGAATAAAAACGCGCTCCTCTACCATCTGCTTTAGGGCGAAGAATTCGACCAAGTCGCTGTGCTTCCTCTTGTCTTGAACCAAAAGTCCCAGAGACTTGAATAGCAATAGTTGCTTCGGGTAGATCAATTGAAAAGTTAGCAACCTTTGAAACTACTAGACATTTGACTTCACCACTTCGGAATAAAGCATAAAGTCGCTCACGCTCTTTAATTGGAGTATCACCTTTTATAACCGGTACACCTAGTGCTTCTGAAAGTTGATCGAGCTGATCAATATATTGTCCAATTACAAGAACCTGATCATTTGAATGTTGTTTAGCTAATGCAATTGCTACTGCTTTCTTCGTTTGAGATGTTGAGCAAAACCGGTAGCGATCTTCCTGCTCAGCGGTTGCATAATTTAATCGCTCTTCATCAGTGAGAGTAATTCTCACCTCAACGCAATCAGCAGGTGCTATATAACCTTGCGCTTCAATTTCTTTCCAAGGAACATCAAATCTTTTTGGCCCAATGAGTGAAAAAACTTCACCCTCCATACCATCTTCGCGAACTAGGGTTGCAGTAAGTCCTAATCGGCGGCGGGACTGGATATCTGCAGTAAATCTAAATATTGGTGCTGGTAATAAATGCACTTCATCATAAATAATTAATCCCCAGTCAATTGCATCGAATAAATCAAGGTGGGCATAAACTCCACCCTTTTTAGTAGTCATAACTTGATATGTAGCAATTGTTACTGGCCTAATTTCTTTTTTAGCACCGCTATATTCACCAATATCATCCTCATTTAAATCAGTTCTTCTAAGTAATTCTTCTCGCCATTGGCGAGCTGCCACAGTATTTGTTACCAAAATTAAAGTAGTTGCTTTAGCGTGTGCCATTGCCGCTGCGCCAACAATTGTTTTCCCAGCTCCGCAAGGTAGTACTACAACACCTGAACCACCATGCCAGAATCCTTCCGCAGCTAACTCTTGGTACTTACGGATCTTCCAACCATCTTGTCTTAAAGAAATTTCATGGTGTTCACCATCAACATAACCTGCAAAATCTTCAGCCGGCCAACCTAATTTAAGTAAAGCTTGCTTTAAGAAACCACGTTGACCTGGGTGAACAACAATAGTTTCTTCATCTAATTGCAAACCAAGCATTGGTGCAACCTTTTTACCACGTGTTACTTCTTTCAAAACTGCTGGGTCATTAGATACCAAAATCAAACCATGGACTGGATGTGCTTCAAGGCGCAGGCGCCCATAGCGAGACATAGTCTCTGCGATATCAACTAAAAGAGAATGTGAAACTGCATACCTTGAATACTTAATTAATATATCGATGACTTGTTCAGCATCATGACCTGATGCCCTGGCATTCCATAGCCCTAGTGGAGTAAGTCGGTAAGTGTGAATGTGTTCTGGCGATTTCTCAAGCTCAGCGAATGCTGCAATCGCTCTACGACATTCATCGGAGAGAATATGATCAATATCAAGTAAAAGTGTCTTATCGCTTTGAACTATTAACGGTCCATCACTCATTTAAGCAACTCATTGATAAATGCAGTAGTTAATTTAATCCTTGGCTCTACTGAAGAAATTACTATTGATTCAGTTAATGCATGAGCACCACTACCGATAGCACCTAATCCATCTAAAACTTTAGCTCCAGCTGCAGCCGCAAAGTTTCCATCACTAGCGCCACCGACACTTGCACTGCCTACTTCCGGTAAACCTAAATCCTTTGCAACCTTTTCTAGCTTCACATAAAGATCTTTAGTATTTACAGTTTCAAGTGGTGGCCGATTTATTCCACCAGTTACCTCAACGCTAGCCACATCACTAGTTAGTGACTTAATCGCCTTATCAATTCTATTTAGTTCCAGTATTGAAAACGATCTGACATCTATATCTAATTTCGCAAGTGCTGGAACAGTATTAGTTGTGGTTCCAGATTGCATAACAGTTGGTACCACAGTAGTTCCAAATTCTTTATTCTCAAGTGCAGAAATTTGCACTACTAATTTTGCCAATTCAGTTGTTGCATTTATTCCCTTTTCTGGTTCTAACCCAGCATGTGATGCACGACCAGTAACATTTATTTGATACATCGAAGTACCTTTACGACCAGTTTTAACTTTTCCATCAAGTGAAGCTTCAAAAACCAATACTGCTTCTGCAGCTTTTGATACTCTATTAATTAAATCTTTGGAAGTAATGCTGCCAGTTTCTTCATCGGTAGTTGCAATTAACGCAATTTTATCTTTAGCATTATCAATATTTGCTAATGAGTAAAGTGCTTGAACAAAGCCAGCTTTCATATCAAAAACACCTGGGCCAGTTGCAATATCTCCATTTACTTTCCAAGTTGGTAGAAATGAACCCTTCGGCCACACCGTATCTAAATGGCAAAGTAAAACAATCTTTGGTTGCTTAGATCCCCACCAAAATACTGGCCTACCATTTTCAGAGATAGTTTCTGCCTTCGTTTTTAAAACCTGACTGGCAATTTCAACAGCAAGATTTACTATCTGATTACATGCAGCTAAATCTTCAGTGGGTGACTCGCACTCAACTAAACGCTGGATATCGGCAATAGCGGTCATAGGTCTAAGTCTGCCTTATTTTCCAAAATGGTGAGTGACGGTGCTACGCCATTGATTCTAGGTATTCGAAATTGAGCAATTTCTCCAGTTGTCTCATCCCGAGCGGTTAGGGTGCCAAGTGAAATAGATATTGGCTCAATAATTCGGTTTGAAACTCCACCATTATTATCAGCATAACTAATAACTAAAGTGCGTTGCTCATCAATATATTGATTAATGAGCGCCAGAGTTTCATTAGATGAGGTACCAGCAACAATTGGTTCAACTTTTCTACTTCTTTCTCCTGCTCTAATTGTTTTAACCGCTGCTAAAACAACACTTGCCTTGGGCGCAGTAAACTCTGAAATAATTCGAGGTGGCTTAGGTCGTGATTTTGCTCGTCTTAAATTTGGTTGTGAAAGCAATACACCACTGGCATTTTCTGCAGCAGGTAAGTAACCGTATTCTCTTAACTCGCTAATAATTTCAGGTAGTTCAAGTTCAGTCACTAGAACTTGTGAAGCAATTTTTCTAAGTCGTAAGTGTTCACATTTTTTATCGTGTAATATTTGCTGAACTAATCCTTCATCTTCACATCTAATATACGTATGAGCACTTCCAACTCTTAACCTGCCATGACGTTTAGCAACATCTGCAATTAAATAATCTAATGGCTGCGGCATAGGAGTTTTAGAAGTTTTTGTTAAAAACGTCTTTATTTGTTCACCTGTTTTACCGTGGTCTAGACCCCGCCTAATAGATGCTTCACTAAATCGGTAAACAGTTGCACCACCCCTGCTTTCAATATCAGCGATCGTTCCCATTTCAGCTGATAGTTCAGCGGTTAGTGGCCCTGGAGCAACTGCGCTGTTATCTGCTTGAATTAAAATATGATCAACTGGTTTAGGAAGTGCAGCTTCAACTCCAAGTAACTCACTTGCGTTAAGCAGGTTACTGCCAAAGGTTGATATTCCACCTTGTCCAGTTATTCCTAGCCACTCTGCCTCTCTTAGGTTCCACTCAATAAAATCACTATTCACTCGCTGTGGATTCCACCATTTAACTACCTCTTGTATTGATTTCATCTCTGGTGAAATTTTTGGATTTTCTAATAGAACTTTCAATGTTGTTCTTTTAATTAAAGAGACTCCAGCACGGTCTAGCTCTGGTCCAAGGGGTGCAATATTTTTATCAATTACTTTACCAATTAAGCCACTGACTCTTGATGTATCAAGCCATAGAACTGCAAGTGAATACCAGCGTTCTTCCGCTGGTTTTGTTAACCAAATATCAAAGGCAGATGTTGGTAATATTTGATCATCTGGATCAACAACAACTAATCCACCTAAATAACAAAGTTCTGCAACGAATCCAGCGCATGCTTCATCAACACCTAAATGCTCTGCAATTCTTTTTAGATCTCTAACTCCTATTCCACCGGTACGAAGTGCGGTGGGTGATTCATCAGATAGATTATGCAATAACTCTTCACACCATCTTAAAATAGTTGAAATGTTGGCAATTGCCGCTAAATCAATCTGTTTTTGGGCTACTTCTTTTCCAGTTAAAGCAGGTGCAGTAGTAATTAATTCTTTATGAACTTTCCCTTGTCGAAGCTTTATACCAAACTCTCGGGGCAGGGCAACAGTGTGTGAGTCAATCGCAACTAAAATATTTTTCTCAAGTAGCCAACCAATAGCAGTACCTGGCTTTTTAATATTTGTAATTGAACCTCTTGGTGGACCCCAAGTTAGTTTTTCTAATACATCAGCTGATGATTTAGGAACGTCTTTTAGTTTTGTAAAATCAACCTTACCGCTTGATTGTGGGCCTAAACCAGCTGGTTCATCACCAATTAAAAGCTTTAAATTTGTAGGTGTTCGAAAGTTATTACCTTCTTTGTATAACAAGCCCATTTGCCATAGGTAATCCAGTGCAAATGTACTTTCTTCACTAGTTACTGAAACTAACTCTGATTTTTTAAATGGTTCAGGTAGCACACAAGCTGCTTCAATTATTTGATAGTGCCACATGTTTAATGAATCCAGTGCTCTAACTAATGAAGGAGTTGAGGTGGCACGTGCAGCAAGGGAAGAGAAATCATTTGGGACTGGTGAAACTAAATCTGGCCGGTATTGAAAAATTAACTCAAGGTCTTCATCTGATCGCGCACGCAGCTCATCTGCAAAAGTGATCGCGGCAGTAGACATAACTGGCCTACTTTACTCGGGTTTTAAGTGCTCTATTTACCTTTACGATTTCTTGGTGAGAGTAGTGAGGCAAGTGCAGCCAAACGACCAGCAATTGGCCCAAAAAACTTTTTAATTCTACGAGCTCGCCTGAAGTCATAGACTGGCCAGTTATCCCGGTATGCCCTAATTTCAAGCAAGGTATCTGGATTAATTGCACGTGGGTAACCAACTGCTTCAAGGAGTGGAATATCGTGGTGGGAATCTGAATATCCGTAACAATTCTTTAGATTAAAACTATTTTTATTTGCTAACTCACTTATTGCCTTTGCCTTTTCCTTTCCGTGTAATAAATTTCCAATCATTTTTCCAGTGTAGATACCATTTTCAGTTTCAGCTTTTGTACCAAGTGCGCCAGTAAAACCCAATCTTTTTGCCATTAAGTTAGCCATATCAAGTGGTGTAGCAGTTACTAACCAGACTTCTTCACCTTTTGAGAGATGCTCCTGTGCAATTTCAACTGTGCCCTGCCAAATTGCAGGGGAGACGTACTCTTCATAAATCTCTTGTCCAATTTTTTCAATCTCAACCACGTTATGTCCTTTTATAAAATCAGTGGCAGCATTTTGAAATCTAGCTATTTCATCTTTATTTTCTTTACCAGTAAGGCGATATCGAAGGTTTGCTAATACAAAAGCAGAAATGTCTTTTTTTGTGAAAAATCCCCTTTGGTACATCCCACGTCCAAGAAAAAAGAGCGTAGATCCCTTAAGTAGGGTGTTATCAACATCAAAAAATGCAACTCTTTTTTCTGTGAGCGCCATATCACTACCTTAGCGAACAAGGCTGAATTCCTCTGCTTTATGCTTACACCATGACACAAACAATTCACTTTGTCAGACATGGTGAAGTCCATAATCCAGAAAAGATTCTTTATGGTCTTCAACCAGGGTGGCGATTAAGTGAGCGCGGCCAACAAATGGCGCAAGTAATTGCTCAATGGTCAAAAGATTTAAATTTAGGAGCAATTCATGCTTCACCCTTACAGCGTGCGCAGGAAACTGTTGCGCCAATTATTAAACAACACAATTTGCCGCTCACCAGTGATGTAAATTTAATTGAGGCAAGTAATATATTCGAAGGAAAGAAATTCGAGTTAGGTAGCGGTGTATTAAAACACCCAAAATCTTGGCGCTATCTTTGGAATCCATGGCGACCGTCATGGGGTGAACCATATGAACAACTAATTAATAGAATGCTAAAAGGTTTGTTTGCCGCTAGGGACGCAGCTGCTGGCAAAGATGCTATTTGTGTTTCACATCAGTTACCAATTTGGATACTGCGTAGTGCTATTGAAGGACGTCGATTAATTCATGATCCACGAAAAAGACAATGCACACTTGCTTCAGTAACTTCATTTAAATTAGATACTGAAGGAATGATTGAATCCGTTTTATATTCAGAGCCTGCTAAGCATTTATTACCGGCAAAATAATGAATTTACTATTTATTGTTTTATCCTCCTTACTATTAACAAGTTGTACAGGGGGAGGACTTTCTAATACAAGTGAAAATTCCTATGTTTCAGGAAGTGGAGCAGCAGTTTATATCAAGCAATCTGATCGAAGAGATGCCCCAAAATTTTCTGGAGAAACATTAACCACTGGAGTTATTACACTTAATTCAAATCAAGTAACAGTAATTAACGTATGGGCGTCATGGTGTGCACCATGTAGAGCTGAGGCCCCATTACTACAGGAATTTTCAATTCAATATCCTCAAGTTCAATTTGCAGGTGTGCTAACTCGTGACAATATTTCTTCTGCTAAAGCATTTTATGAAAACTTTAAACTTACATACCCAACATTTATTGATGATTCAATTTTAGTTGACTTTAAGGGATCTTTAATTCCTAATGCGATCCCAACCACATTAATTATTGATAAGCAGGGAAAGGTAGCGGTCCGCATAAGTGGTGAAGCAACTGTTGCTACCTTAAAGAAAATGCTAGAGATGGTGATAGCTGATGCGTGATTTCTTCATAAACCAAGTATTTGATGGGAACTTATTAATTGCAATATTTGTGGCAGTTATTGCCGGACTTATTTCATTTTTTTCACCATGCGTAATTCCACTTGTACCTGGATATATTTCATACGCATCTGGAATGAGTGATACTAAAAGTAGAAGTAGGGTTTTTCTCGGTTCGCTACTATTTGTTTCAGGCTTCACAGTTCTATTTATTTCTTACGGCCTCTTATTTGGTGGCTTAGGTTCTATAATTTTTGAAAACTCAAGAATAATCTCAGTAGTACTTGGCTTTTTAATAATTGCTTTGGGATTTATATTTTTACTTAACGAAAAGTTTTATAGAAGTTATAAGCCAGCTTGGAAAACTCGAACAGGGTTGATTTCAGCTCCGTTTTTAGGATTTGCTTTTGGAATTGGTTGGACTCCATGTATCGGACCAACACTGGGCGCAGTTCAGGTACTGGCATTTGAAAGTGCAACTGCACAACGTGGAGCAATTTTATCTACTGCCTACTGTTTAGGCCTTGGGCTACCATTCATATTAATGGGGTTATTTTTGGATAAAGCGGAACCAATGCGAAAGATAATTGCTAGAAAAGGAAATTTAGTAACAAAAGTTGGTGGAGTAGTTTTAATAATAATTGGTGTAATGCAGGTAAGTAATTTTTGGGACAATTTAATGAACTCTATGAGAGATTTAATCTCCGGATTTATTCCAATTTTATAATGAGTACTGTTTTAGATAGTAGGTCATTCCTACGCTGGTGCTGGCGACAATTAACAAGTATGCGCACAGCCTTAATCTTGCTCCTTTTACTAAGCATTGCAGCTATACCTGGATCTTTATTCCCACAGCGCACACAAAACCCATTAAAAGTTAGAGAGTATTTTGTTAACGATCCAGCAACAGCAAAGTGGCTAGATCGATTTAGTCTTTTTGATGTTTATGGATCACCTTGGTTTAGCGCAATTTATCTACTTCTGTTTATTTCATTAATTGGTTGTGTCCTACCTAGGAGTATTGAACACTTAAAAGCTATTGGCGCAAAACCACCAATTACTCCAAAAAATTTAGACCGGATGGAGTTTTTTACCGAAATTAAAAAAGTAGACCTAGATTTGGCTGAGAAATATTTAAAGAAGAAGGGGTTTCGAATTCGCAGGGATATTGACTCAATATCTGCAGAAAAAGGTTATGCAAGGGAGAGTGGAAACCTTTTATTTCATTTATCTCTTGTATTAGTTTTAATTGCTATTGGTATTGGCTCATTATTTGGCAGTAAAGGCGATGCCATACTAAATGTTGGAGAGCGTTTTATAAACACACCAACTTCATATGATATTTTAGGATTTGGTAAGTATCAGTCTGAAGACTCATTGCCACCATTTTCAATTACCGCAAAAGCCTTTAAAGCTGAATATGATCCAACAACAAATGCGCCATTGGATTACACCCTCACAATTAATACTGCTAACCCAGTAGGCTCATCAGAAAGAGATGAAGTTATAAAAGTAAATAAACCACTAAAGTATGGAAGTACCAAAATATATTTACAAGCAAATGGTTATTCACCAACAGTGATCGTAAAAGATAAGAGTGGCAAAGTTGTATTAGATGGACCAGTTACTTTTCTACCTCAGGACGGAAATCTTTCATCGATTGGCGCAATTAAAGTGCCCGATATGGACCCTCAAATTGGATTTGTCTCTTCTTTTTTACCCACCGCAGATAGAGATCCAGTACGTGGAGGATTTTCTTCATACCCAGAGGTGCTGGACCCAAGATTATTAATTTCAATTTGGCAAGGTGATTTAGGTCTTAACACCGGTGTCCCACAATCTGTGTATCGAATTGATACCAGCAAGATGCAGAGAATTGGTCTTAAAGCCTTAGTACTTAACGAAACTTATGATTTTGGTGAGGGCAGTATCACATTTACAGGTTGGAAATCTTGGGTTAACTTACAAATTGTTAATGATCCTGGCAAAGGTTATGCATTAGTAGGTGCAATACTTGCGATCTTAGGTTTATTAATATCATTAGTTACTAGACAAAGAAGAGTTTGGATTAAGCAAGGTAGAAAAACTGAAATTGCAGGTCTTGCAAAAAATGCAATTCCAGGGTTAGAGAATGAAATAAAAGATTTAGTAAGGGAGTTGAGTAATGAGCGATAAAGTAGCAGCACTTTTATCAAACGATTTTATTTATGCTGCTATGGCTCTTTATACCTTAGCCTTTTTAACACATGCTGTTGAGGTTGCTTGGTCAATTAAAACTCCTGTAGCTTCAGTTAAAAAAACCAAGCTAGATTTTTCCCGTACTGAAAGAGTTGGAAGACTCGCCTCAGCTTTTATGATAATTGGATTTCTACTTTTACTAGTTGCCGTAGTTTTACGAGGAATTTCTGCCAATCGAGTTCCTTGGGGAAATATGTATGAGTTTTCAATTACTGGTGCATTAGCCTTTTCAGCTGCTTACTTATTTGGTTTAAAGAAATATAAAATCCGCTTTTTAGGCCTACCAGTAGCTATTGCAGTCTTATTAACCCTTGGAACAGCAATTACTTTGCTTTATCGGCCAAGTGCGCCGCTAGTTCCGGCTCTTAAATCACCATGGCTTGTAATTCATGTTTCGACAGCAATTATTTCAGGTGGAGTTTTCCTACTTGCTAATTGCATTGCTGGGACTTATTTAATTTTAGATAGATATGAACAAAAAGGCGTAAGACCTAATTGGGCTTTAAAATTACCAACACTTGAGGTGCTAGATAATCTTTCTTACCGATTAGTTGCATTGGTGTTTCCGTTATGGAGTTTTTCAGTTATTGCTGGTGCAATTTGGGCGGAGGCTGCATGGGGACGTTATTGGGGATGGGATCCAAAAGAAACTTGGGCATTTATTACTTGGGTTGCATATGCTGCATACCTGCATGCGCGTGTAACAGTGGGATGGCGAGGACGTAAGGCAGCATGGCTTTGCTTATTTGCTGGTTCAACATTTTTATTTAATTACATATATGTAAATGTTTGGGGAACTGGCCGTCACACTTACTCTGGTTTATAACTTTCTTAGAAAATCAGGATT
Source organism: Candidatus Nanopelagicus sp. (assembly GCA_964203335.1). Lineage (GTDB taxonomy): Bacteria > Actinomycetota > Actinomycetes > Nanopelagicales > Nanopelagicaceae > Nanopelagicus. Next base: position 161,607 of record CAXNKX010000002.1, on the reverse strand, counting down.
ATCATCGGGTGGAATGATCCGACCTTTACCGCCACGGTTTTGCCCAGGCTTTCTTGGTCGGCCGGCTATAAACCATGCAATATCTCCGATGATTCCAGTAAGAACAATAATTAATAGCCAAGCCCATTTTGGAAATCTTCTCACTTTTTCTTGAGGGGTAATTGCGCAGTCAACTAAGGTATAAATATCAATTACTATAGCTAGAATAATTAAATATTTAATCATGCTTCTATTTTATACCCTATATACCTAGATAGATAGTGAAACCGCAAGTGTTACCGCTAACAGAAGTTGTAGCCTGGAAGTCTTACCCAAAATTATAATTAGCTTATTACCACTTGCCCCCCTAAGTACTTGATTCGCTGCACTATATGTGAGTGGAAGCCAGAGCAAGGTAAGAAGGGCATAATTATTAATACTAGCTGCCGCTGCAGCGCTTACTTGAGCTAGTACAAGTAGTAATAAGTAGAAAATACGAGTATTAGCATCTCCTAATTTAACTGCCATGGTTCGCTTTGAAACTAATTTATCTTGATTTAAGTCTCGTAAATTATTGATGACTAAAATAGCGCAAGATAAACTACCCATTGGAATCGAAAGTAGTAGTGCATTACTTGATATTTGCTCAACCTGAACATAATAGCTACCAACTGTTGCCACTATTCCAAAAAATATAAATACAACTACCTCACCAAAGCCTAAATATCCGTATGGTTTTTTACCACCCGTATAACCCCATGCGGCCAAAATTGAAATTAAACCGACGGCTATTAACCAGATAGATGTGTTAAATGCCAAGAGTGTTCCAGCAATTATGGCAACAAAAAATGAAATAAAGGAAGCATTTTTAACTGAACTAGCAGTTGCCAAATTAGATGCAACTAAGCGGGTTGGGCCTATTCGATTGGTATCAGTACCACGCACACCATCTGAAAAATCATTTGCGTAATTGACTGCAATTTGAAGTGATAGTGAAACTATTAGTGCAAGTAATGCATTAATTACCTTGATTTGATCTGCAAGTGATGTTCCAACTATTACCGGTGCGATGGCTGCCGGTAAAGTTTTAATTCGTGCACCCAAAATCCACTTATTCATTTGGCACCAATATTTTTCTTGCTAGATCTGCAGCTGCCCTTCGATCTGGCTTACCAATTGAAGTAGTAGGAATTTGATCAAATAAAAATACTAACTTCGGAGTCATTATTGAACCCAGTTTCTCTTTTAGACTTATTAAATCAATTTTACTATTACTGCCAAGGCATAGTTTTTCACCCCACATATCATCTGGAAGAGAAAAAGCAATTATTTCTTGATTGGGGAGTAATTCTCTAACTTTTTGTTCAACTAGTAGAAGTGAAATGTTTTCGCCCCCAGAAATGATTACCTCATCTGACCTACCATTGACTTTTAGCATTCCTGAAGTGAAACTACCTAAGTCAGTGCTTTCAAACCAACCATCATTGCTAAATGCTTTGATCACTCCTTCATCTGATAAGTATCCACTAGCAATCATTGGGCCAGTTAATTTAATTTGACCAGCATCATTTACCTTTATTTCAACCCCATCTAAAGGTTTTTGATTGTAGACACAGCCACCACTCATTTCAGTCATTCCATATGTTGTAACTACTTTTACATGTTTAGCTGCAGCTTCTTTTTTTAATTTATCACTAATTGCTCCTCCGCCAACTAATACTGCTTCTGCAGCCGTTAAATGTTCTAATAGTTTTAGGTCACCAGTTAATGCTTTATGTAATTGGGTTGGAACGATTGAAATAAAATCAGCGTCAATAAAGTTAGAGGTATTACGATTATCAATAACTCTACTTCCTAATGCAGTTGCTCTTATCAAAACATTTAATCCTGCAATGTGTGAAGTTGGAAGCAGTAGTGACCAACTATCACCCGGGGTTGCACCTAAATACTTATGGCTTGCATTAGTTGATGCAATTAGTGCTGAGCTAGATAGTGCAACAGATTTTGCTGAAGAAGTTGAGCCGGAGGTATTTACAACTAGGGTTATTTCCTTAGCTATTTCTGTTATTGAAAGTGAACCAGTTGAAAGTGCTGGCCCTGATCCTTCAAGGGCTGCAGCCAAGTTTTCTTGCAGTTGTGGGATTGACCACTCAGCCTGGATAGGTATTAATGCACGAAGTTCTTTTTCCCCCATAATCCCCGTAGGCTATCTCTTATCTAAATCCTAGTTAAACCTTTGGAGATATCTTGAGTAAGCCAATTAAACGTGAACCAGGTGAGCGCACGATTCCTAACTGGCAAACTGCTGCCGGCGGTGAAAAATTCACTGATATTTCATACCAATTAGCTGAAGGTATGGCAAAGATAACTATCAATCGACCGGAAGTTCGAAACGCTTTTAGACCACAAACACTATTTGAATTATCAGAGGCATTTAATTTAGCTCGAGATAATGATCAAGTCGGAGTAATCATATTTACTGGTTCAGGAACTGAGGCTTTCTGTTCAGGTGGCGATATTAATGTGCGAGGAGATGACGGATATCTTGGCGATGATGCACTTAGTAAAAAAGGTATTGGTCGCTTAAATGTTTTAGATTTGCAAGTTCAAATTAGAAGAACTCCTAAACCAGTAGTTGCAATGGTTGCTGGTTGGGCAATTGGCGGAGGCCATGTATTACATGTTGTTTGTGATTTAACAATTGCAGCAGAGAATGCAAAGTTTGGCCAAACCGGACCAATGGTTGGATCTTTCGATGGTGGTTACGGCGCCGGATTACTTGCCGCTCACGTTGGTCAGAAAAAGGCTAGAGAGATTTGGTTTTTATGCCGACAATATGATGCGAAAGAAGCACTTGAAATGGGATTAGTTAACGCGGTTGTACCAGTAAAAGAGTTAGAAGCAGAGACTGTTTCTTGGGCTAGGGAAATGTTAAGGCATTCACCAATGGCTCTTAGATTACTAAAGGCAAGTTTGAACGCTGCAGATGATGGCCTTGCTGGTATTCAGCAATTAGCCGGTGATGCAACTATGTTGTTTTATTTAACAGAGGAAGGTCAAGAAGGGCGTAATGCTTATCAAGAAAAGCGGGAACCAAACTTTAACAAGTTTCCTAAACGCCCATAAGTAATGTTTCCGTTTGAGTTACAAGTTGTTTCAATACCGGTCAAGAATAATTTCCGAGGAATTAAATCCCGCGAGATAGCTTTATTTGAAGGGCCTGCTGGATGGAGTGAATTCTCACCATTTACTGAGTATGACAACAAGCAATCAGCAACCTGGATGAAAGCTTCTTTAGAAGCGGCGACAAAACCAGCACCAAATCCACTTAGGAATGAAGTTATGGTCAATGCAACTTTACCAAATATAAAACCTGCTGAAGTTGAGAAAGTACTTTCAAATTTTGATGGTTGCACAACAGTTAAGATTAAAATTAATGATTTTACTCTTGATAGAGAGCTATTAATTGAATGCTTAAAACATGTTCCAAATGCAAAATTTAGACTTGATATAAATGGAGGCTGGACATTAGAAGAAGCCGTAGTAAACCTTAAAAATTATGAGGGTGAGTTTGCAGGCTTAATTGATTATGTTGAACAACCATGTCTAGATATTGCAGATCTTAAAGCACTAAAAAATGAAACTGGAATAAAAATTGCCGTAGATGAATCGATACGTAAATTTCTAAGTAGTGATTTAACAAAGCTAAAAGATGTTGCAGATGTTGCAGTTATTAAATGGGCGCCATCAGGAGGCATAAATGCAGCTATCAACTTGATTAAGCAAATTTCATTACCAGTTGTTATATCAAGTGCTTTGGATTCAAGTGTTGGTATATCTCATGGACTAGCACTTGCCTGTGCTATTCCTAATCTTTATGGTGCATGTGGGCTAGCTACAGTAGCTTTACTTGAAGGTGACGTAACAAGTAATTCTCTTCTCGCATCAAATGGCGTGATCGTTAATCGCAGAGTTACACCTGATCGAATAAGTGAATTTAAAGTAGATAATCAACGCCAAAAATGGTGGCAAGATAGGGCTGATGTAATTTATGAAGGGAGCCTAATTTGAGCAATTCAACAAAATTAGCGCATTCACTTCTAAGGCAACTTATCCAATTAGGAATAAGTAACTTTGTAATTTCTCCCGGTTCACGAAATGCTCCTTTAACAATTGCTTTAAGTGAAGCCGCAAGTAAACAAATAATTGATTTGCATGTAAAAATTGATGAACGAGGCGCTGCATTTTTTGCTTTAGGAATTGCAAAAGCTAGCAATAATTACGTAGCAGTTATTTGCACTAGTGGAACAGCAGCCGCAAACTTTTATCCAGCAGCCCTTGAAGCTTTTCATAGCAATGTTAAGTTATTAATAATTACCGCTGATCGTCCAGAAATACTACGTAAAACCGGGGCAAATCAAACAACTGATCAAGTAGGGATATATAAGTTAATTAAAACTCATGATTTAGCATCAGAAATTGAATTAAAGCCATTACTTAATGGCAAACCCATCCATTTAAATATTCAATTTAGTGAACCATTACTAAGTGAGGAAAAAAATGACTGGCTTGCTGGTATAAAAATTGAACCAATTAAATACAAAAATAATGTCGGTGGAAAGTTAGAAACTTCTACTGGAGTGTTGATTATTGGACATGATAACGCAGGTTATACAGACGATGAGGTAAATAGTTTTGTTGGTAAATTAAAGTGGCCAGTAATTGCAGAGAATCCACTTTCTTTTCCACAAGCACACCCTCACGCAGTGCTGTATCTATCTGATCCTAAAATCAGACAGGCACTAGCGCCTGAAAACATTATTGTAATTGGGCGAACAACTCTTTCTCGTAGTGTTAACGAGTTTATAAAATTAGCAAAAAATCTAATTGTTATTGACCCACGAGTTGCTGATGTTGACAATAATAGGCAGGCAGATTTATTGCTTAAATCACTGCCTTCTGAAGTAACAAGTGAGTTCACTAATGATGGTATTTGGCAAAAAGCTTCAGAATTAGCAGCAGCCGAAACTAAAAATCTTGTATGGTCTGAACAAACAGCGATTAAAAGTATATGTGAGTCACTAACAAGTATGAGTGCATTATTTGTTGGTTCATCTAGGCCTGTTAGAGATATCGAAGCATTTATTAAGTTTCAAAGCGGAATTTTAGTTTTTGCTAACCGAGGCTTAGCTGGAATTGATGGGAATATCTCAACCGTATTTGGTATTGCACAAGAGCATGAAACAACTAATTCCATCATGGGAGATTTAACATTTTTGCATGATATTTCAGCTCTGACTAACACTTCAAAGGAAAATCTTAGAATTTTTGTTATAGATAATAACGGTGGTGGTATTTTCTCAACCTTGCCGCAAGCTGGATCAAATGGTTTTGAGCAAGTATTTGGCACTCCTCATAACCTTGATTTAGTTAAAGTCATATCTGGGTTTGGTGTTTCAGTGGATAGAGTTTCAGATTTAACTGGGCTTGAATTGATATTAAGAAAGCCAGTAAATGGATTTGAGGTTGTTGTTATAGAAGTACCAAGTCGAGAAGTTAACGCAAAAATATTAAAAGAAATTACTCAAAGAGTTTCTAGTGCGGTTCGCATTGGCATTAATTTAGCCTGACTTTCAGCAAATTCAGTAGCCGGATCGGATCCAGCAACAATCCCACAACCAGCAAAAATACGTATTGAATTTCGATCATTACTTAATTGCCCACATCTAAGGGCAATTGCAATCTCTCCATCATTATTGGCATCAATCCAACCGACTGGCCCGGCGTAGCGCTGGCGGTTCATTTGTTCTAATTCAACAATTAATTTCTTTGCTTCTAGTGCTGGTGTTCCACAAACTGCAGCAGAAGGGTGCAGTTGTGCAATTAACGTGAAAATATCTGATTGCTTGGCACTGTCATTTAAAACTCCAGTCACATCAGTTGCAAGGTGCATAACATTTGAAAGGTGTAATACAAATGGTGCTTCGGGCACATTTGTAGAAGAACAAAACGGTGCAAGTGCATCTGCAACAGATCTCACTGCATACTCATGTTCCTCTAAATCTTTAGATGACTTTGCGAGTGAGGCGGCAAGTGTTAAATCACGATCTTCATTTCCAGTCTTACGAATTGTGCCAGCCAGAACTCTTGAAGTTACTAAGGATTTACTAAGCCTTACCAAAAGCTCAGGTGTTGCACCAATTAGTCCATCAACTAAGAAAATCCAAGTTGATGGGTATTCGATTTCAAGGCGTTGCAACAAACTTCGCACACCTATTTCAGTTTTTGATGTCGCAGTTATATCTCTAGCTAGAACAACTTTTTCTAGTTTATTCGATTTAATTGCATTAATTGCGCTGCTAACTTGAGACTGCCACGCTTGTTCTGAAATTGAGCCTTCCTGCCATTTAATTTCGCCACTAACTGGCGCAGTATTTATTTTTTCTAAGTTAGGTTGCTTAACATTACCAATCCAAGTTATCCAAGATTTTCCATTTTTTTGACCAATTAAAATCTCTGGAATAACAAGTACTGATATCTCGTTAGGATCAAATGAAAATGATGAGAATAGAATTGGACCTGTTCCACTACCATGAACATTATTTTGAATTTTAAACTCTGAAACTCTTTCTTCCCACCAGGTTTTAGCTTCTTTAAATCTATTTTCACCCTTAACTTCAAATTTCTTGTATTCACCAAAACCTACTAAACCATCACCACTTCTTACCCAAGCATTTACTAAATCCAATTTAGTATTTACTGAGGTTAGTACTGGGTGCTCACCTAGAATCTCAGTGGTAATTAAAACGGACATGTAAATTCGCGCCTGCCTATTTGTAGGATTTGTCTGTAAAGCCTACTCCTTAGAGAATACTCCTGTGGTCCGCGCAAATTTAAACAAAGATCCAGATGATGTTTCAAAGATGTTTGACTCAGTGGCCACTCGATATGACTTTCTAAATGACTTACTAAGCTTAGGTAGAACAAAGGCTTGGCGAAAAGTTGTGACCTCAATCATTGCACCAAAACCAGGAATGAAGATTTTAGATATTGCTGCTGGAACTGGTTCATCTTCTCGCCCGCTAGTTGATAAAGGCGCTGAAGTTATTGCACTAGATTTTTCAGAAGGCATGCTTGCGCAAGGGCGTAAGCAAAATAGAGATATCAAATTTATGCAAGGAGATGCTCTAAACCTGCCATTTGAAGAAAATACTTTTGATGTAACAACTATTTCTTTTGGCTTGCGCAATACTTCAAATACTTTAACCGCCCTTAAAGAGGCTTTGCGTGTAACAAAAGCAGACGGCAAGATTGTAGTTGCCGAATTTTCTCACCCAACTAATTTAATTTTTAGAAAGATATATTTAAATTATTTAATGAAGGCACTACCTGTAATTGCTAGAAAAGTAAGCAAAAATCCTGATGCATATGTCTACCTAGCAGAATCAATCCGGGCTTGGCCAGATCAGGCAGGCCTGGCCTTAAAATTTCGTGATATCGGGTTTAAATCTGTGGCGTGGCAGGATTTAACCTTCGGTATTGTCGCAGTTCACATTGGCTATAAAGGCGAAGTGGCAAAAGATGCCTCCGCTAAACCATAAGATTTGACCGTATGAATCCATCAATAAACCCATATGTACCTATCCTGGCGATCGGTGCAATCGGTCTTGGTTTCGCAGTTTTCTCTGTTATCGCAGCAGCGCTAACAGGGCCTAAAAGATATAACCGAGCTAAATCAGATGCTTATGAATGTGGAATTGAACCATCACCTCAAGCCGCTGGTGGCGGTAGGTTTCCTGTGAAATATTTTTTAACTGCAATGTTATTTATTATTTTTGATATTGAAATTGTATTTTTATACCCATGGGCAGTCGCCTTTGATCAACTTGGGTTATTTGGATTAGTTGAGATGGCATTATTTATTGGAACCGTTTTTGTTGCCTATGCATATGTTTGGCGACGCGGCGGATTGGAATGGGATTAATCGTGGGTTTAGAGGAAAAATTACCGAGTGGATTTCTACTTACTACTGTTGAAAAACTTGCTGGATATATGCGAAAGAACTCACTTTGGCCAGCTACTTTTGGTTTAGCCTGCTGCGCGATTGAAATGATGGCAGCAGGTGCTGGTCGATATGACTTAGCACGGTTTGGAATGGAAGTATTTAGAGCATCACCACGCCAAGCAGATTTAATGATTGTTGCTGGAAGAGTTAGCAACAAAATGGCGCCGGTTGTTCGTCAGATTTATGATCAAATGGCAGCACCTAAGTGGACTATTGCAATGGGTGCTTGTGCATCATCTGGTGGAATGTTTAATAATTATGCAATCGTGCAGGGCGTTGATCACATAATTCCAGTTGATATTTATTTACCAGGTTGCCCACCAAGACCTGAAATGCTTATGGATGCAATTTTGAAGTTACATGAACAAATTGGTAACGAAAAATTAGGTCCAAACCGCGAGAAGATCATTAAAGAAGTAGAAGCTGCTGCTTTAGCAGCTAAGCCAACTCATCAATTAAAAGGTTTATTAGCATGAGTGAAAACGGAATGTTTGGTGCAAAGGGAAGTGGAGACACCTCTGGTTTTGGTGGATTAGTAAATTCCTCTTCTAATGTCGGTGTAACCCAACGCCCTTTTGGCAGTTATTTCGATCAAATAGCTGATGATCTAGAACGGGCATATCCATTATTTAGTGATGCAATTGAAAAAGTTGTAGTCGATCGGGGCGAGCTAACATTATTTATTAAGCGCGATCGCCTATTTGATGTTGCAAAAATTTTACGTGATCAACTTAAGTTTGAAATGTGTATTGGTGTAAGCGGAGCACATTACCCAAGTGAGGTTGGACGCGAACTTCATGCGGTCTACTCGTTACTTTCAATTACTAGAAATCAACGAATTAGATTAGAAGTTTGCGTATCAGAAAAAGATTCACATATGCCATCTTTAGTTGAAGTTTGGGCCGGTGCAAATTGGCATGAGCGCGAGACATACGACATGTTTGGGATTATTTTTGATAATCACCCAGGGTTAACAAGAATTTTAATGCCAGATGATTGGCCAGGATTTCCGCAACGAAAAGATTATCCACTTGGTGGAATTGATATTGAATACAAAGGTGCAACTGTGCCCGCACCATCTCAACGCCGGAGCTATCAATGACAACTTTTACCGATCCATACGCATCCTCACAGGAAACTACTGAAGGTCGTGTTTATTCTGTAACCGGCGGTGATTGGGATTCATTAGTTACTGAAATTGGCGCGACCAAAGAAGAGCGTGTTGTTTTAAATATGGGTCCACAGCATCCATCAACACATGGTGTGCTGCGATTAGTACTAGAGCTTGATGGTGAAACAATTACTGAAACACGGTGTGGAATTGGTTATCTACACACAGGTATTGAAAAAAATACTGAATACCGAAATTGGACACAAGGCGTAACTTTTGTAACCAGAATGGATTACTTGTCTCCAATGTTTAATGAGACTGCTTATTGCTTGGGTGTTGAAAAGCTTTTAGGGATTACAAACGATGTAACAGAGCGCGCTACTGTAATTAGAGTAATGATGATGGAGTTCAATCGAATCTCATCTCATATGGTTGCTCTTGGAACTGGCGCCCTAGAGCTAGGCGCATTGTCGCCAATGATTTTTGCATTTAGAGAACGCGAGAAAGTACTAGATGTATTTGAGATGGTTTCTGGGCTGCGAATGAATATGGCATACGTCAGGCCTGGCGGGGTAGCGCAGGATTTACCGGATGGTGCGCTTAGCAAAATTAGGCAGACTGTTAAAGAATTACGTCATAACTTTAAAGATAATGAAAAACTCTTAATTGGTAATTCAATTTGGATTAAACGCACACAAGGTATTGGTTACTTAGATTTAGCAGGTTGCACAACTCTTGGTATCACTGGTCCAGTTCTTCGCTCAACTGGTTTAGCTTGGGACTTAAGAAAAGCCCAACCCTATTGTGGATATGAGAATTATCAATTTGATATTCCAACAACTGATAGTTGTGATGTTTATGGCAGATTTTTAATAAGGATGCAGGAGCTTGAACAATCGTTAAGAATTATTGAACAGTGTGTAGCTAAATTAGAAAAACTAGAAGGTGAGCCAGTAATGGTTGCCGATAAGAAAATTGCTTGGCCATCTCAGTTATCTGTTGGCGCAGATGGTATGGGTAACTCACTAAATCACATCAGAGAGATTATGGGCGAATCAATGGAAGCATTGATTCATCATTTCAAATTAGTAACAGAAGGTTTTAGAGTTCCAGTGGGTCAGGTTTACACCGCAATTGAATCACCACGTGGTGAACTTGGAGTTCATTTAGTTTCAGATGGCGGTACCAGGCCATACCGTGTGCACTTTAGAGATCCATCATTTAATAATCTTCAAGCAACTGCAGCAATGTGTGAAGGCGGACAGATTTCCGATGTAATTGCAGCAGTGGCATCACTAGATCCAGTAATGGGTGGGGTTGATCGCTAATGTCATATACAAATGATCAGATAGCAATAATGGATTCAATTATTGCAAGGTATCCACGTAAGCGAAGTGCAATTATGCCGCTACTTCACTACGTACAATCAATTGAAGGTTATGTAACAAATGAGGGAATTGAATTAATTGGCAAAAAACTTGATTTAGCTACTGCTGAAGTAACTGCAGTTTCAACTTTCTATACTCAATATAAGTCAAAGCCAGTAGGTGATTACCATGTTGGAATCTGCACAAATACATTATGTGCAGTCATGGGTGGAGATGTGATCTTTGATGCGGTTAAAGAGCACCTTGGAATTGAAAATAATGGTCTAACAAGTGATGGAAAGGTTTCTGTAGAACATATTGAATGTAATGCAGCATGTGATTACGCACCTGTTGTAATGGTTAATTGGGAGTTTTACGATAATCAAACTGTGGAATCAGTTAAGAATTTAGTAGACGGAGCTAGAAGTGGTAACCCACCAGCACCAACACGTGGGCCCAAAACACTTAGAACCTGGAAACAAAACTCTGCTGTTCTCGCTGGTATTTCAGATGGGCTTTCTGGTGAAGGTGTGCAAGCAGGTGCTCCAACATTACTTGGGCTTAAGAAAGCAAAAGGTGGAGCATGAGTAAATTAACTCCAGTTCTTTCAGCTAATTGGGATGAAGCAGATTCATTTACCATCACAGGTTATAAGCGAAATGGTGGCTACACAGCTGTTGCCAAAGCATTGGCCATGCCAGCGGATGAGGTAATTCAATTAGTTAAAGATTCTGGATTACGTGGTAGAGGTGGCGCAGGTTTTCCAACTGGTAACAAGTGGGGTTTTATTCCACAAGGAGATAACAAGGAACATTATTTTGTAGTTAACGCAGATGAATCAGAACCTGGTACCTGCAAAGACACACCACTTATGATGGCTAATCCGCATGTATTAATTGAAGGAATAATTATTGGTTCATATGCAATTAGAGCAAATTATGCATTTATATATATTCGTGGGGAGGTAGCTCACGTAGTACGAAGAGTTCAGCAAGCAATTGAAGATGCCTATGCTGCCGGACTACTTGGTAAAAATATTTTAGGAAAAGGATTTGATTTAGAGTTGGTATTGCATGTTGGAGCTGGTGCTTATATTTGTGGTGAAGAGACCGCACTCCTTGATTCACTAGAGGGTTTTAGAGGACAACCAAGACTTCGTCCACCATTTCCAGCAATTGCAGGTTTATATGCAAAACCAACTGTTGTTAATAATGTTGAATCTGTAGCGTCAGTACCAGCAATTGTTAATAATGGAGTCACTTGGTTTACCGCAATGGGAACTGAGAAAAGTAAAGGCTTCACCCTTTACTCATTATCAGGACATGTTAATAACCCTGGACAGTTTGAAGCACCACTTGGAATCACATTGCGCCAATTACTTGATATCGCTGGTGGAGTTAGAAACGGGCACAAGTTAAAGTTTTGGACACCGGGTGGGTCATCTACACCAATATTTACTGATGCTCATCTAGATGTTCCACTTGATTATGAAGGTGTAGCAGCTGCTGGCTCAATGTTAGGTACAAAAGCACTACAAATATTTGATGAAACAACTTGCATTGTTAGAGCAGTATTACGCTGGACTGAGTTTTATAAACATGAATCTTGCGGAAAGTGCACACCGTGCCGTGAAGGAACCTGGTGGTTAGTACAAGTACTAAAGGATTTAGAGGCAGGAAAAGGAACTGAAGCAGACCTAGATAAGTTGCTAGATCTTTGTGACAACATCATGGGGCGCTCATTTTGTGCGCTCGCTGATGGCGCAGCTAGTCCAATTATTTCTTCACTTAAGTATTTCCGCCAAGAATATTTAGATCACTTAGCAGCTGGGCAGTGCCCATTTGATCCAATGGCTGCAACATTATTTACACCAGTAGGTGCCAAATGAGTATTCAAGAGTTAAGCACAGATCAAGAGGTAGCAGTTGAAATGATTACCTGCGTTATTGATGGTTTTGAAATAACTGTTCCAAAAGGAACTCTGGTAATCCGGGCTGCAGAAAAATTAGGAATACAGATTCCAAGATTTTGTGATCACCCATTACTTGAACCAGCCGGTGCTTGCCGGCAATGTTTGGTAGATATTGAAATAAATGGCAGAGCATTCCCTAAACCACAAGCCTCTTGCACGATTCCAGTTGAAAACGGAATGATTGTTAAAACTCAATTAACCTCAGCTGTCGCAGATAAAGCACAAAAAGGTGTTATGGAGTTGCTATTAATTAATCATCCACTTGATTGCCCAGTTTGCGATAAGGGTGGTGAATGTCCACTTCAAAATCAAGCAATGTCTACTGGCAGAAGTGAATCTAGATTTGAAGGAATAAAGCGCACATTCGAAAAACCAGTTGCTATTTCATCTCAAGTATTACTAGATAGAGAGAGGTGCGTACTTTGCGCCCGATGCACAAGATTTTCTGAACAGATCGCCGGTGATCCATTTATTACATTAAATGAGCGAGGCGCTCTGCAACAAGTTGGTATATATGAAGATGAGCCATTTGATTCTTATTACTCAGGTAATACTGTGCAGATTTGCCCAGTTGGCGCACTTACTGGCACTTCATATCGATTCCGTGCCCGGCCATTTGATTTAGTTTCAACTAATTCTGCTTGTGAACACTGCGCTTCAGGATGTGACATGCGTACTGATGTTAGGCGTGGTAAAACATTAAGAAGATTAGCTGGTGATGATGCTGATGTTAACGAAGAGTGGAATTGCGATAAAGGTAGATGGGCATTTAAGTATGAAGTAGCAAAGAACAGATTAACTGCTCCAATGATTAGAGATTCAAGTGGGCAACTACAAGAAGTGTCATGGCCTGAAGCTTTAGCAGCAGCTGCAGCAGGTTTAAGAGATGCTAAAGCAGGAGTTTTAGTTGGTGGGCGTGCGACAATTGAAGATGCCTACGGTTATAGCAAGTTTGCACGCATTGCACTGGGTACAAACAACATTGATTTTAGATCACGCGTTCACAGTAATGAAGAGTTAGATTTCTTAGCTAGTGCACCATTAACTGCTACTTATAAAGATATTGATAAAGCAGACCATGTTGTACTAATTAATTTTGAACCAGAAGATGAATCACCAATTATTTTTCTTCGTATTTATAAACAAACTTACAAGCGGTCCATAAAAGTTACAACTATTGCACCATTTGCGAGCAGGGGTAGTGAGAAGTTAAAGGCAAATCTAATTAAGAGTGCTGCTGGTAATGAGATCTCAGCTATTTCTTCACTTACTGGATTAACAAAAAAGACTGTGGTTCTAGTAGGTGAGCGATTATCAGAAACACCCGGAGCACTATCTGCAGTTTTACAGTTAATAAGTCAATCTGGTGCAAAACTTGGTTGGGTACCAAGAAGAGCAGGAGAACGTGGTGCTATCGCAGCGGGAGCTGCAGGTAATTTATTACCTGGAAATAGATTAGTTTCTGACTCAGCAGCCAGAGTTGATATCGCAACTGTTTGGGCATCTTCTTCAATACCAACAGATTCTGGAATGAGCACTTTAGAGATTATTAACTCTGACATACAGGCAGTACTAGTTGGCGCAGTTGACCCGATGGATATCTCTCCTGATGCAAAGATAAAGTTGTCTAAGAAATTTATAGTTTCATTAGAAATTCGACATAGTGACATTACAGATATTGCAAGCGTTGTGTTACCAGTTGCTACTGTAGTTGAAAAAAGTGGGTCATTTATGGATTGGCAAGGAAATGTCCGTAAATTTGAAGCAGCAGTTGCTCAATCATTAAATAGAAGTGATGTAAGAATTTTGTCTATGTTAGCTGATGAAATTGGTAAGCCAATTAACCTACCAACAGTTAAGGCAGCTCGAGTTGAGTTTGATTCAATTGGTAATTGGGATGGCGTGAAAAATAGTATGAAGACAGTTACCCCTGTGGCTAGCAAGAATGTATCAAGTGATGAAGCCATTCTTACCTCTTGGCGAAATCTGCTAGATAAAGGTTCTCTGCAAGATGGCGAGGATAATCTTGCTGGAACTGCTCGCAAATCAGTTGTAGTAATTAGCGCAGATAGAGCAAAAAAACTTGGAGTTAAAGAAAGTGAACTAGTTAGAGTTTCAAATGAGTATGGTGCAATCACATTGCCATGCCAAATTACTGATATTGAAGAAGCTAGTGTTTGGTTACCTCGTAATTCAGCCAGTAGTCAGTTAATTAGAAATTTAGGCGTTGTTAGCAATTCAATTGTTAAGGTGGCCAAAGCATGACTAATGCAGAATTAATTAGCCAAGATCCGGGTTGGATTATTGCTCTTAAAGGAGTAATAATTTTTGCTGCATGCGTATTTTTAACAATCATGTCAGTTTGGGGAGAGCGGCGAATCGTTGCACGTATGCAACAACGAAGTGGGCCAAACAGAGTTGGTAAATTCGGGTTACTACAAGCTTTAGTAGATGGCGTAAAACTAGCTTTAAAAGAGGATTTAATTCCAAAAGCAGCGGATCGGATTATTTTTGTATTAGCACCAATTATTAGTACCACCACTTGTTTTATGGCTTTTGCAGTAATTCCATTAACTGGTGAAGTTAATTTCTTTGGGTATACAACAGCGATGCAACTTACAGACTTATCTGTTGGTGTACTTTATGTCTTAGCAATTGCATCAGTTGGTGTATATGGAATTGTTTTAGCAGGATGGTCTTCCGGCTCCACCTATCCTTTATTAGGCGGACTTCGCTCATCTGCTCAAGTTATTTCTTACGAAGTTGCTATGGGGCTCTCTTTAGTTGCAGTATTTATATATTCAGGATCAATGTCCACTTCTGAAATTGTGGCAGCACAAGACAGATGGTGGTATGCCGTAGTTCTTTTCCCATCGTTTATTATTTATGCAATATCTATGGTTGGTGAAACCAACCGTGCACCATTTGATCTAGCAGAGGCAGAAGGTGAATTAGTTGGCGGATTCCATACTGAGTATTCATCACTTAAATTCGCACTATTTTTCTTGTCAGAATATGTAAATATACTTGCAGTGTCTGCTTTAGCAACAACTTTATTCCTAGGTGGTTATCGAGCACTTCCTGGGCTTGGTTTTACAGAGCAATGGCTAGGTGGTTGGTTTACATTAGTCTGGTTCTTTGTAAAGGTATTAGCTTTCTTCTTTGTATTTGTATGGCTACGGGGAACTCTGCCACGCCTACGGTATGACCAGTTTATGAAGTTTGGTTGGAAAGTATTAATTCCATTTTCACTTGTTTGGATCATGATTGTTTCAACGCTTCGAGTACTCTCCCAAAGAGAGAGTTCTAACTTTTTGGTAGTTGCCTTTATTTTTTCAGTAGCTTTAATATATATCGCAGTGACTACACTTATTGATAGAGCAAAAGTTAAAACTGCCATTGAATCAAAGATTACAAACTATTCCGAACCAGATTTTCCTGTACCAGAAATCCCAAACTCAAGAGCGGAGCAATTAAATGGCTGATGAATTAATGCCCAGATCTGATGAGTTTGGTTTAGCCAAATCTGATGCAGCAAAGGCACCTATTACAAACCATGAAAGCGCAAGCCTAGGTAAGCAACTGCTTGGTTTTTGGGTCACATTTAAAACAATGTTTAAAAAAGTTAATACTGTTCAATACCCAGAGGTTAAAGAACCCACAGCAGAGCGTTTTCATGGTCGACACCAATTAAACCGTCACCCTGACGGACTCGAGAAATGTATTGGCTGCGAGTTATGTGCTTGGGCATGTCCTGCTGATGCTATTTATGTTGAAGGTGCTGATAACAAAGAGGGTGAGCAATTTTCACCAGGTGAACGGTATGGCAAGGTTTATCAAATTAATTACTTACGTTGTATTTTTTGTGGACTTTGCATAGAAGCATGTCCAACACGAGCACTAACTATGACAAATGAGTATGAATTAGCTGATGACACTCGTGCAAAATTGATATTTGAAAAAGATGATCTGTTAGGTCCACTAAGAGCTGGAATGGTTCCACCACCACATCCAATGTATCCAAACACAGATGATGGTAATTATTATCGCGGTGAAGTCACTGGTTCACATCCATCCCAAGGCATCGCTAAAAATGATTAATTTAGCCCTCGATATTGGTACAACAGCTGGCCCTGAATCGATTTTGTTTTATTTTCTAGCCCCACTTTCTATTTTAGCTTCGATTGGAATGCTATTAGTTAAAAAAGCAGTTCATTCTGCATTACTTCTAGCTTGGGTAATGATTTCCTTAGCCATTTTTTATATTGCCCAAGATGCACTGTTTTTAGGAATTGTTCAGATTGTGGTTTATACCGGAGCAGTAATGATGCTCTTCCTATTTATTTTAATGTTAGTTGGTGTTGACACATCTGACTCACTTGATGAAAACATAAAGGGACTACGTCCTATTGCAATTACTGCAGCAATTGGTTTTGGCGGACTACTTACATCTTTGATATCTCGTGCAACATTTGGTAGACCCACATCTGTTTTCATCGATGCAAATTCTGCAGGTAATGCAAATGCTATTGCTGAATTATTGTTTACAAAATACGTCTTTGCTTTTGAAGTTGTTTCAGCACTATTAATTACTGCAGCGTTGGGTGCAATGGTTTTAGCCCATAGCCAAAAATCTCGATCTAAATTTGCTCAACGAGATCTATCTATTGCTCGTTTTAGAAAAGGCGAACTTAAAGATGCTGCAGGCCTTCCTGGTCCAGGTGTTTATGCACTTCACAACGCAGTAGATGTACCAGCTTTATTGCCTACTGGAAAAGCTGCACCAACTTCAATCTCTGCAGTGCTCCAAGCCAGAGGTGACATTATCGAAAGTTCTAAATTCCAACTTCAAGCCGAAGAAGAGGAGAAGTGATGGCAATCGCTAACTACCTTTATCTTTCTGCAATTTTGTTTACGATAGGCGCTATTGGTGTTGTAGTAAGACGTAATGCAATTGTTGTTTTTATGTGTATTGAATTAATGCTAAATGCAGCAAATTTAGCCTTTGTTACTTTTGCCCGAATTAATGGAAATTTGGATGGACAAGTTGTCGCATTCTTCACAATGGTTGTAGCTGCTTGTGAGGTTGTAGTTGGACTTGCAATTATTGTAACAATTTATAGATCTCGTCGTTCTGCCTCAGTCGATGATGCAAGTTTGTTGAAACTATAAAATGTTAACTTCAGCTAATTTAGTTTGGTTAATTGCGCTCCCATTATTTAGCTCTGCTATTTTGCTTTTAGCTGGTAAAAGATCAAATTCTTGGGGACATGTCATGGCTACTATTGTCTCTGCCTGCACATTCACGGTTGGCGCTGTTGAGTTTTTTGCAATGCAAGGAAGAGCAGAAGAATCACGCGCGGTAACTCAAAAATTATTTACTTGGATCTCAGTCGGTTCATTTAATGTAGATGCCTCATTACTTCTAGATCAATTATCTATTTGTTTTGTGCTATTAATAACTGGTGTTGGTACATTGATTCATATCTACTCAATTGCTTATATGTCTCATGATCTAGACCGCCGTAGATTTTTTGCATATTTAAATTTTTTTATTGCCGCAATGCTGCTATTAGTACTGGGAGATTCATATTTAAATCTGTATGTCGGTTGGGAAGGCGTTGGTCTTGCTTCCTATCTCCTAATTGGATTCTGGAATCAAAAGCCAGCGTATGCCACTGCAGCAAAGAAAGCATTTATAGCTAACCGAGTTGGTGATGTTGGTCTATCACTTGCCATCATGATTGCGTTTGCAACCTTTGGTGATGTTTCATTTGCTGGGATCAAAGATCAAACAGAGAATGCCTCTTCAACTCAACTAACTGCGATCGGTTTAATGTTATTACTCGCAGCTTGTGGAAAATCAGCTCAGTTCCCACTTCAGTCTTGGTTAGGTGATGCTATGGCTGGTCCGACACCAGTCTCTGCCTTAATTCATGCTGCAACAATGGTTACCGCTGGCGTCTATTTAATTACTCGCTCAAACTTCATCTTTGATGAGGCACCAATTGCGCAAATGATGGTCTTAATTATTGGCGGCGTTACTTTGCTATTTGGTGCAATTATTGGAACTGCTAAAGATGATATTAAAAAAGCACTTGCAGCATCAACTATGTCTCAAATTGGCTACATGATTTTAGCAACCGGACTTGGTCCAATCGGTTATGCCTTTGCAATCATGCACTTACTAACTCATGGTTTCTTTAAGGCAAGTATGTTTCTTGGCGCCGGTTCTGTAATGCATGGCATGAAAGATGAAGTAAACATGAGAAAATTTGGTGGAGTTGGAAAGTTTATGCCAATTACTGCTCTTACCTTTGGGCTTGGCTACTTAGCAATTATTGGAGTACCACCATTTGCTGGTTTTTATTCAAAAGATAAAATCATTGAAACTGCATTTAATGCCGGAGGCATAAAAGGAATCACATTAGGTTTAGCCACCTTGCTTGGCGCAATGATCACTGCCTTTTACATGACTCGAGTTGTAATTTTGACTTTCTTTGGAAATGAAAGATGGGGCCATAAAGATGAGCCACACGAGAGTCCAGCATTAATGTTAATTCCGATTGGATTGCTATCTGTTGGATCAATTGCATCTGGTTTTATTTTATCTAAGGGTGAAGGATTAGTTCATTGGCTAGAACCAGTTGTAAACCCGCTTAAAGAACATCATGCAGAGGAATTTTTACCACCATTTAGTGGTTTCAGCAATGACGCTCTCTAGTGGTAATCATTGGAGTTTCGATTGCAGTTATTAAGTATCGTGGTGATCAATTAGCAATTGCTCCAGACAAAGGTTTCATTGCTAACAAAAGCTGCAAGGCGTGATCTATTTCAAGATGATTTAAATGAAGTTGTATTTATGCGTCCAGGACAATCATTAGTTAGTAATCTATTAAACCTTGACTACTTAATAATTGATGGATTAGTTAGAGCAGTTGGTAGTGTTTCAATAACTGCTGGTAGCAAACTTCGAACTCTACAAAATGGCTATGTCAGAAGTTACGCACTAATGACTGTAATCGGCGCATTAGCCCTTCTAACTGTTATTTGGGCGGTGACCGCGTGAGTCTATTAACAATTATCGGATTATTGCCATTAGTTATTTCAGTTTCTAATCGTTGCAATACCAAGTAAAAATATTGGATTGATTAAAAAAGTTGCTTTCGGTGGAACAACAGTTATCGCAATAATTTCTATTCTGCTAGCAGTCGGTTTTGATAAGTCAGATACATCACTTCAGTATGTGCAGAGTAATGCTTGGATTCCTACCTTTAACATTAATTACTCAGTAGGTATTGATGGTATTTCACTTGTATTAATACTGCTCTCTACGATTTTAGTACCAATTGTTGTACTTGCTACTTGGCATGAATCTGACAGAGGGCGATGGAGCGCAAAAGTTTTCTATGTTCTAATTTTAATACTAGAAACAATGATGATTGGCGTTTTTGCTGCAACTGACCTATTTCTTTTCTACGTATTTTTCGAAGCAATGCTGATTCCAATTTATTTCCTAATCGGTGGATATGGAAGTGGCAATAAATCAGCTGCTGCAGTTAAGTTTTTACTTTATAGCTTATTCGGTGGTTTGCTAATGCTTGCCTCAATTATTGGTATTTATGTTATTTCTGGAAATCAAATCGGTGCAACCTTTGATTTAGCACAGCTTGCAACTCTTGAAATTGATAATCAAACCGAAAACTTTTTATTTCTTGGCTTTTTTATTGCATTCGCAATTAAAGCACCATTATGGCCATTTCATACTTGGCTACCAGATGCTGCCAAAGCAGCGACTCCTGGGACATCAGTACTTCTACTTGGTGTACTAGATAAAGTTGGTACTTACGGAATGATACGTTTTTGTATCCAATTATTTCCAGACGCTAGTAAAACATTCACGCCATTAATTATTACCTTAGCTGTAATTTCTATTATTTATGGAGCATTTATGGCAATCGGTCAAAAAGATATTAAAGGTCTTATCGCCTTCACCTCAATCTCACACTTTGGTTTTATAACTATGGGTATCTTTGCTATGACATCACAAGGTATGTCTGGTGCAAATTTGTATATGGTAAATCATGGGTTTTCTACCGCCGCACTCTTCTTAATTGCTGGTTGGATGATGATGCGAAGAGGATCATCAACTATTTCTGATTTTGGTGGACTGCAAAGAGTTACGCCGGTAATGGCTTGGACTTTCTTTATTGCTGGAATGTCTAGCTTGGCTTTACCTGGATTATCAAGCTTTCGTAAGTGAGTTTCTAGTATTAGTTGGTACATATACACGTTATCCAGTAGCAGCAATTATTGGAACACTAGGAATAATTTTAGCTGCTTTATATATTTTAATTCCAGTTCAAAAAATATTACAGGGCCCAACTACTCCGGGCAACGAAAATTTAACTGATTTAAATCTGCGTGAAAAAATAGCTATCGCTCCAGTTATATTAGTAATTGTCCTGATGGGCTTCTATCCAAAACCCGTTTTAGACCTAATAAATCCAACATCTGAACAAGTTGTAACAAATGCCGGTTTTAGTGATCCAGTTGCAAAGGTAGGTAAGTGATGTTAACCGCACCATCTTTAGGTTACTCGCTACTAGCACCAATGCTTATTGTGTTAGCAGGTGCGGTAATTGGAGTTTTAGTTGAAGCATTTGTTGGCAAAGCCCGCCGTACAGCTATCCAAGTAACACTAAGTATCGGTGTACTTTTACTTTCACTACAACAATTATGGCGAATTAAAGATTTATCATCTACTACTGCAGCAGTTGGTTCTGTAACCATTGATAAAGCAGGAATTTTCTTACAAGCCACAATTATATTATTGTCATTAGTTGCTGTTTTATTAATTGCTGATCAAGATAACTTTGTAGCTCAAGCTTCAGCACTTCCTGGTTCACCTGAGGAACAAAATGCGCTACAGGAGAAGAGCCAGCAAACTGAAATATTCCCACTATTTTTATTTGCTGTATGCAGGAATGATGTTGTTTACAGTTGCTAGCGACTTAGTAACTTTATTTGTCGCACTAGAAGTATTTTCACTACCACTATATTTATTAGCTGGTTTAGCTCGTCGGCGTCGATTGCTATCGCAAGAGTCGGCACTGAAGTACTTTTTATTAGGCGCATATGCATCTGCATTTTTCTTATTTGGAGCTGCATTTTTGTATGGATATTCCGGAACCATTTCACTTGTCGGGATTAGCGCCGCGGTTGGAAGTGCTAATGATGTTTTCTTACTGATCGGCATAGTTTTTATCTCAGTCGGATTACTATTTAAAATTAGCGCAGTCCCATTTCACTCTTGGACACCAGATGTTTATCAAGGTGCGCCAACTCCAATAACCGCATTTATGGCTGCCTGCACAAAGGTAGCTGCATTCGGCGCTATTTTAAGAATTTTCTATGTTGGCTTTGCTGAGTCACAAACAATCTGGCGACCAATAATTATTGCCATAGCAATAATTACAATGTTGTTTGGTTCCATAGTTGCAATTGCTCAACGCGATGTTAAACGTATGCTTGCATATTCATCTATTGCCCATGCAGGGTTTTTGCTATCTGGAGTTGTAGCATTAAATAAAGATGGCTTAGCTGCATCACTCTTTTACTTATTTGCTTATGGATTTGCCACACTTGCCGCATTTGGAATTATTGCTCTAATCAGGGATTCATCTGGTGAGGTTAGTGATTTAAATCGATGGGTCGGTTTGGGTAAGAAATCACCACTTACTGCAGCTGCTTTCTCATTCCTATTATTAAGTTTTGCTGGTATTCCACTAACTTCAGGTTTTGTTGGAAAATTTGCAATTTTCTCAGCAGCTTATAAATCTGGGAATATCTCATTAGTTGTTATTGGTGTATTAGCAAGTGCTATCGCAGCGTTTTTCTATATCCGAGTAATAATTATGATGTTCTTTACTGATCCAACTAACGACTCAGTCTCTGTAGTTATTCCTTCAGTTAAGAGCAAGATTTCTATTTCTGCCTCAGTATTAATTTCAATAGTATTAGGTATCGCACCTTCACTGCTACTTACTACAGCAGGTAATTTCGCTAGCTTCATTAAATAATGAATCAGATAGGAATACCGAATTTAGATAAGAAACTTGAAGCCTCACTCATTGCCGATATGGTTAAAGTTGAAGAGTTAATGCGATCACACATTCAAGGAGATTACCCATTAGTTGTTGAAACATCTAGGCATTTAGTTGAAGCTGGTGGCAAAAGACTTCGACCTTTACTTACCTTAATTGCTGCTCAGTTTGGTGATCCAACTAATTACGACATTATTAAAGCCGCTGTGTGTTGTGAACTGACTCATCTTGCAACCTTGTATCACGATGATGTCATGGATGATGCGGTATTAAGACGCGGCGTAATTAGTGCAAATAAAAAGTGGAATAATGCTGTGGCAATTTTAACTGGGGACTATTTGTTCTCAAAGGTTTCAGATATGTTGGCAGATATTGGCCCAGATGCAGTTAAATTACAGGCAAAGACTTTTGAACGATTAGTAATTGGGCAGATAAAAGAAACTCAAGGCAAGAGTGAAGGACTTTCTCAAATTGATCACTATATGAAGGTAGTGGCTGATAAAACTGGATCACTAATCGCCACTAGCGCCAGATTTGGTGCATTACTTTCTGGAGCCAAACCTGAAGTGGTAGAGGTATTAACAAAGTTTGGGGAAAAAATAGGAGTTGCATTTCAGGTAGCTGATGACCTTCTTGATGTAGCAAGTAGTGAAACTGCTTCAGGTAAAACACCAGGAACAGATCTAAAAGAAGGCATCCCAACCCTAGTAACACTTTATGTTATTGCAGCTAATGAGCCAGGGGATAAAGATTTAATTGCTAAATTACGTGGCCCAATAAGTGATCAAGATCTACCAGATGTTATTAGCAAACTTAGAACTCATAATGCAGTAAAGGAAGTTCAAGAATATTTAGCTCAGGTTGCTAAAGAAGCGAATGATTTATTAGTTGATTTACCTGAAGGTGCTGCGAAAGAAGGACTTAAAAATTTAACCTTTGCTTTAGTTAACCGATCTACCTGATTTATATAGATCTCGCCCTAAAAATCCTAACGCTACCCATATAAATAAAAATCCTATTAATTTTGAAGCCGATAAGGGCTCATTAAAAACTATAATTCCGATTAGAAACATAATACTAGGAGTTATGTATTGAAGTAGTCCAGTAATCGTAAGTGGCAATCTAGTAGTTGCAGCGTTAAACATAAGTAGCGGAGCTACTGTAAATATTCCAGCAGAAGCAAGTGCTAGTGAAAAACCAATATCCTGGCCAAATTCAGCTTCTTTTTTACCCATAAGAACAATTAAGAACGTAAGGCTTGGTAAAAAAGAAACCAAAGTTTCAATTGATAGTGTTTCTAGTGCGCCGGCATTCAACCTTTTTTTGATCAAACTATATGAGCCCCAACTAAAAGCAAGTCCTAGTGCAATTAATGGAATATGCCCGTAAGTTAGTGTCAAAATTATTACGCCAATTGTCGCTAATGCAATTGAGATTATTTGTAACCTGCGAAGTTTTTCTTTTAATACTAAAACACCAAAACTCACTGCAACTAGTGGGGTTATGTAGTAACCAAGGGCTGCCTCAACAACTCGATCAACTGAAACTGACCAAATGTATATTCCCCAGTTCATAGATAGCAGTAGGGAGGTAAGTGCTAGTAGTGAAAAAGTTCTAGTATTTTTAATTAAACTCAAAGTTCTACGAAGCTGCTTTTGGTATGCCAGAAACAAAATACAAACTATTAAAGACCAGACTGCTCTATTTGCTAAAATTTCAAACGCCGATGCTCGATCTAGCCAGCGCCAATAAAGTGGGAGCAATCCCCAAATTATGTACGCGCCAACACCATATGCAATACCTGAATTATTTCGATTCAATCTGACCTTTTCTCGAGGTAGTTATCGGTAGTTAGTAAATTGAACAGCAAAATCCCAAGATTCATTCTTAACTTGAGCAATCGCGGTTTGTAAATCATCTCTACTTTTACTTGATACTCGAAGCTCATCACCTTGGATTTGAGTTTTTAAAGACTTCGGTCCACTTTCTTTTAAAAACTTTGCAATCTTCTTTGCATTCTCAGTAGTAATACCCTCTTTAAACTCACAACTAATCCGGTATATTTTGCCACTTAATTGTGGCTCACTAGATTCAAGATGTTTTAGTGAAACACTGCGTTTAACTAATTTATCCTTAAAAACATCAAGTGCAGCTTTAACTCGCTCTTCAGTATCAGCTTCAATTAAAACCTTAATACCAGTTTTCTCTACCTTCACTCCCGTATTCTTAAAGTCATACCTAGTCGCGATCTCACGGTCACATTGATTAAAGGCGTTGTCTAACTCCATTTGATCAATTTTTGAAACGATGTCAAAACTACTATCCGCCATGTCTACACTTTACTCGTTAATTCATATTAATTTAGTTCGGAAAATAAGTATGTTCTACTGCTTACAATTAAGGAAAATAGTTGAAGTTTTGGCATAACAACTACTCAGGCTTTAGACTTTACCTCGCTTAACAATCCTTGGCGGGTTGCCCGAGCGGCCAATGGGAGGGGACTGTAAATCCCCCGGCTCTGCCTTCGAAGGTTCAAATCCTTCACCCGCCACCAAAAAAATTAAAGCGAGTATTTTTCTATTAAAGCTTTTAGATTTAGATCATTTCTTTCTTTGTTACCGTTATTCCATAAACCAGTTTCTTGAGTTCTATCTACATAGTTTAAAATACTCTGGCCAGGTAATCGTTTAGTCTTTATACCAATGCGTTTACTTTGGATAAACCACCAAAGATCATCTGTGTGAAATGCTAATTCTGCATAAGTTTTTTCATCAGTTACATCGCTATGGAAAAATTCTGCCTTATATAGCGTGCCCGCCCCTGAGGTAGCAAATAGATCCATTGATGGTCCATCACTTAAGGAGTAGTTTTTTTGCCAATTACTATAAGCAGATATTTTGCCTTCAGGAGTATGAATTATCTTATGCACGCGAGCTGCCACTATTGCCCCTGGTGATAAATGATGCGCAATCATTAGTTTTAAGGTTAAATCTGTCTCAAAAATTAAATCATCATCAACGACAATAATAGGAAGACTTTTTTCTAGTCTTTAGCGTTGGGATTAATTTTTTACCTGGCCCTAAGTTTTCACAGGCATTAATCTTTATCAGCCCACTAGATGTTAAATCCTTTACTGAATCTGGAAGCTTACTTAAGTCTTCTTGTGCAATATTTAAATATATATTTTTTGCGATAAGCCGTTGCGCAAGCAAGGAATTAAGGGTTTGGCTTAAGGTATTAAACCTTTCTGGATAGCTAGTTAATGAAACTACATGCTCCCAATTAACTGCTTTAAATTCCTTGCTGTCTGGAATTAATAATTGATTTAACAAGATTTCACTAGTTGCTGCTCTAATTTGGCTTATATTTCCCATCACAACATTGTGGTTTTTTGTAGCTTTACTACCCAAGTTGCGAGCAGTTCTGATTAAGTAGTAAACAGCAAATACTTGCAGAGCTAAAATTATTAGCAATAGCGAGGTATTCATTAGGTCTGCCTAACTTTGATGTAGTTATACTAATTTCATGGATAAGCCAACCATAATTCTAGCCACTAGTAACGGTATTGGGATGGGACATCTAACACGGGCAAGTGCGATTGCTTCAGAATTAAAGAGTTTTGCTAATCCAATAATCATATCTATGGCTGCTGGTGTAGTTGAAGTGCCAAAAATTGCTGGCGTGAGATTTGAATACATACCAGGGCGTGATCGCAAATGGATGGGTAGGCTGGAATGGGATGCCTACTTAAGAGATCGCATAGTTGCATTAATTGATGAAACAAATGCAAAGATAGTTAGCTTTGATGGAGTTGTGCCGTATCCAGGAATAATCGGAGTTAAAAGCGTTAGGCCAAATGTTAATTTAGTTTGGGTTCGAAGAGGGTTTTGGCAAAAAACACGCACTAGGTATTTACTAAACCTACAATCAAGCATGATGGATTTAATTATTACTCCTGGAGATTTTGGTCAAAGCTATGACAAAGGACCAACTGCAGTAAGAAAAGATTCAGTATTAGTTAAACCGATATCGATTTTTAATCCGTCAACAACACTTAGTAAAAATGATGCCCGTACTACACTCGGTTTAGACTATGAGCGACCAGCTATTTTGGTGCAGTTAGGAGTAGGTGAAGCAGATCTAAATTCAAAAATGACTGCCGCCCTAAGTGGTTTATTGTCTTGGCCAAATCTACAAGTAGTTTTAACTAAAGAACCAGTTGACTCTAACGGTAATAATCTTGCTCCAGCTGGCCTAGATATAAAAATAATTCGTCATTTTCCATTAGCAAATGTACTTAATGCATTTGATGCTGCAATTTGTGCTGCTGGATATAACAGCGTTCATGAGGAGTTGGCTGCAAAAATACCAACATTATTTATTCCAAATACTAGAGGTACTGATAATCAAGCCGCTAGAGCTTTATGGGCGGCAGATAATAAAATGGCGCTAACTGTTGATCAAAGTAATTTACTTGAGATTAAAGAAAATGCATCCAAATTGGCCTTGGCAAGTATCCGAAATGAATTAACAAATAACTGCGCAAAGCTTGAAAAGGTTACCGGGGCATTAGATGTTGCAAATATATTTAAAGAGTTAGTAAACAAGCCTGCGAAAACGCAAGAACAAATCTCTGTAACATTATTTAAATTAAAATTACGAGATCTATTTGGCAGGGGTTGGAGAGGCACTGTTTATTCCTTATTACAAGGTTTAACTCTAATTTATCGATGGTTTAAGCCTCACAAAGATGTTGAAGTCACTCACACAGAAGTTGTAAAAGTGTATGAAATAGATAAAGCAGATGAGTTACGTAAATTAATTAAAAGCGGTAATCCATTTGAACATCTAATTATTGGTGCATCAGAGTCATATAAAAGTAGGCGAATTGAGATTGCAAGCAAGGCTTACCTAAAGTAAAGGCTCAATTCGTAAATACTAAAGACGGGTTGTATCCTTAGTCAGCACTTCGCCCCCTTAGCTCAGTTGGTAGAGTGTTTCCATGGTAAGGAAAAGGTCAACGGTTCGATTCCGTTAGGGGGCTCGATTAACAAATAAATAATGAAGGATTTAAAAGTTTGGCGGGGTAGCTCAGCTTGGTAGAGCAAGCGGCTCATAATCGCTGTGTCGTGGGTTCAAATCCCGCCTCCGCTACAAGTAATAAAGATGTGAAGTAAGGTGAGAATTACGCATCAATTTCAGTAAATGATGCAGGTCAGGTAATCTCACCCAAAGAAATTAACAACAGTTAATTTAACTACAAGGCTAGGAGCTCAACCATGGCAAGTAAAAGTGCAGATGTTCGTCCAAAAATTACAATGGCATGTGTTGAGTGCAAAGAGCGCAACTACATCACACGCAAGAATCGCCGTAACGATCCTGATCGTTTAGAACTTAAGAAGTTTTGCCCTCGCTGCAAATCTTCACAACTTCACCGCGAAACTCGCTAAATAAACCCGCCTAATGGCTGGGTCAATTCGCATCTGCATAATCGCAGAGGGTTTTACAGAAGATTTAATTACCTGTGTTAGTGCAATAACAAAACACACTCAAACCCCGGTCAGTATCTATGCAAATGGTAAAAGTAATTGGTTAAGTGATGATTTGTTTAAATCTGAGCAGATAAGCATTACTCAAGAGAAAAACCCACTTGGTTGGGGAAATGTGATTAATCATTTTCTAAGTACTGGTACAGAGGATTACTTAGTAATTATGGATCCCTCCACAATTTTTACAGCCGATCCCATAACCCCAACGCTTACTCAACTTGAATCTGGCTACCAAGGAGTTGGTTGGAAGGGTGGACTTGTTAATTTAGATGATGAATGGCGTAGCACTGACGATAAAGGCGTGGGTGAGGTAGATGTACTTTTTAGTTACTTCCTAGCCATTGATCGCGTATTTGCACAAAAAGCTGGTGGGGCAAACCCAAGTGCTAAGTATTATCGAAATGCAGATATTGAACTTTCACTTGCAATCAGGGCAGCTGGTGGAAAGTTAATGCAGATTGATCTACCACTTACACAGGAGCGCCACCATGGTTACTACGACGTTGATCCAGATTACCGAGATAAGAACTCTCGCAAGAATTATCAAAGGATCTTAGAAAGATTTAGAGGAAAAAATGAGATCCTCTCACCACGTCGGTAGGCTTAGGTAATGGAACAGTTATCAAATTTCACAACACTTAAGGTGGGTGGGCCTGCCCGAAAGATTGTGCATGCGCATACTGAAGATGAGTTAATTGAGTTTGTGAAGGCTGCAGATAAGGCCGGTGAACAAGTATTAATTTTAGGCGCAGGCTCTAATTTATTAATCAGTGATGCTGGCTTTGCTGGGACAGTGATCAGAGTTGAAAGTAAAGGAAGCGCTCTTGATTACGACGCTTGTAGTGGCGGAATGATCGAAGTTTCAGCCGGTGAAGACTGGGATAAATTTGTGGCGTTAACTATTGAAAAAGGCTTTGCAGACCTTGAATCATTAAGTGGAATTCCTGGAACTATCGGGGGAGCACCTATTCAAAATATTGGTGCATACGGACATGAAGTAAGTGAAACAATAGCTAGAGTTAAAGCTTTTGATCGTAAAAAAGGTGAAGTAGTAAGTTTTGCAAATGAGCAGTGTAAATTTTCATACCGGAACTCAATTTTTAAAGAAGAATCTGGTCGCTACGTAATATTAAGCGTTACTTTTCAACTACGAAAAGGTGAAGAATCTCTACCTATTGCCTATGCAGAGTTGGCAAAGTATTTATCAGTAAATATCGGAGATAGAGTAAGTGTTAAAGCTGTTCGCAATGCTGTATTAGAACTTAGAGGGCGCAAAGGAATGCTACTTGATTCAAAAGAAAATCAAATTCATTCAGCAGGTTCATTTTTTATTAATCCAATTTTAAGTAAAGAAGCGGCTGATAAGTTACCAATTGATGCACCTCGCTGGCCACAAGCAGATGGCAAAGTAAAGACTTCTGCTGCTTGGCTGATGGAGCACTCTGGAATTACAAAGGGAGAAAAACTAGCTGGTGCGCAAATTTCTAGTAAGCATGTTTTAGCGCTTTCAAATTCTGGTAGCGCAACAGCTGATGACATTATTGAACTAGCAAAAATGGCTAGGGCTAAAGTAAATGAAAAGTTTGGAATTAAATTACAGGCAGAGGTTCAATTAATTGGTGTAGATTTAAACTAAACAGCTTCACTAAGTAGTTTTTTAACTCTACCAATTCCTTCAATAATATCTTCATCTCCTAAGGCATAAGAAAAGCGTAGATAACCGGAGGGGCCAAAAGCTTCACCAGGAACTGCTGCTACTTCAACCTCTTCTAAAATTAAAGTCGCAAGATCTGCTGATGTTTTAGGGCGCTTACCTCTAATTTCTTTTCCTAATACTCCTTTAACTGAAGGGTAAACATAAAACGCACCAGTTGGATTTGGGCAAGAAACTCCTGGTATTTCATTAAGAAGCTTCACAATTAATTTACGACGACGATCAAATGCCTCACCCATTTTATGCACAGCAGATAAGTCACCAGTAAGGGCGGTAATTGCTGCGCGTTGTGAAATATTTGAAACATTTGAAGAAAGGTGTGATTGCAAATTAGTTGCAGCCTTAATCACATCCTTTGGCCCAATCATCCAACCAACTCGCCATCCGGTCATGGCATATGTTTTTGCTACACCATTAATAATTATTGTTCGATCAGCAAGTGCTGGAACTGCAACACAAATACTTGGCGCAGTGGCACCGTCATAGAGTAGGTGTTCATAAATTTCATCCGTTACTACCCATAAACCATTTGCGAGCGCCCAATTACCAATAGCCTTAACCTGCTCAGGTGAGTAAACCGATCCAGTCGGATTAGATGGTGAACAAAACAGCACCACCTTTGTCTTTGCTGTTCGCACCTTTTCTAGTTGTTCAACTGATACTAAGTAATTTTGTGACTCATCGGCAAAGACTTCAACAGATACACCACCAGCTAATTTGATGCACTCAGGATATGTAGTCCAATATGGCGATGGAAGTATTACCTCGTCCCCTGGATCTAAAATGGATGCAAATGCTTGATAGACCGCTTGCTTACCACCATTAGTTACTAATACTTGATCAGAGGTAATTTCATAATTTGAATCACGTTTAGTCTTTTTAACAATCGCATCCCGTAGCTCTGGTAATCCAGCAGCTGGTGTATAGCGGTGATTAGCTGCAACCTTTGCAGCTTCAACTGCAGAGTTAACAATGTAATCTGGAGTTGGAAAATCTGGTTCACCGGCGCCAAAACCAATTACTGGCCGCCCGGCTGCCTTTAGCGCTTTAGCTTTGCTATCAACTGCAAGAGTTGCTGACTCTGCGATAGCTGCAATTCGTTTTGAAACTCTAGGTTTTTCAGATGCGCTCATGGGGCTTAAGTGTGCCATCTACGCTTAAAAGAGGCTTCATATTTATCTCAGTTTTACCTTCGACTACTACCTCCTCTACACTTTCGCCCCCGGCGCTTGTATTAGGTCATGATTTTTCATGCCTTAATTCGGGACAAAGGGCAGTAGCTCAATTGGCTAGAGTTGCCGTCTCCAAAGCGGCCGGTTGGGGGTTCGAGTCCCTCCTGCCCTGCAAGTAGTTTGGTAAGAAGTAAGCAAGTAAGAACTGAAAAGAAAAGGAATAGGTAGATGAGCGAAGAGATTGTCTCAACTGAAGAAGCCAAAGGGCTCTTTGGTCGCATCGGCCTGTTCTACCGCCAAATTATTTCTGAGTTAGTAAAAGTTGTTTGGCCAACTCGAAATCAATTAACCACCTACACAGCTGTGGTTTTAGTATTCGTTGGGTTTATTATTTTAGTAGTTTCAATATTTGATTTAGTTTTAACAAAAATTACCTTCTGGGTATTCGGCTAAGGGATCAAGGAAAATATGATGTCAATTGATACCCCAGCTAATCCACCAGTGGATGCATTTGAAGCAGCACTTGCTGTAACAGAGGTGGCACCTGTCGTTGAAGAGGTAATTGCGCCAGTTATTGAAGATGTAGCTGATGAGAGTGTTAGTGAAGAAAATGATGAGAACGCTGAGTTTCGCGCCGCCCTTCGCAATGCCCCCGGTGAGTGGTTTGTTGTTCACTCATACGCTGGATATGAAAAGAAGGTTAAAGGAAATTTAGTAAACCGTATTCAATCTTTAAATATGGAGGACTTTATCTTCCAAATTGAAGTTCCTGAAGAAGAGGTTCGCGAGCTTAAGAATGGCGCAATTAAAGTAGTAAAGCGCAACGTATTTCCAGGTTATGTATTAGTTCGTATGGAATTATCTGATGAGTCATGGTCATGTGTTAGAAACACACCAGGTGTTACCGGCTTTGTTGGTAACGCTCATCATCCATCACCACTTACGCTTTCTGAAGTTGAAAACATCTTAGCTCCACGCCCACTTAAGAAGGGCGGCAAGATTGAGATGAAGGATATTGATTATGCAATTGGTGAATCCATCACTGTTATGGATGGTCCGTTTGCAACCTTGCCAGCAACTATCTCTGAGATCATGCCAGAGCAAGCAAAGTTAAAGGTATTAGTCTCTATCTTTGGCCGCGAGACTCCAGTAGAACTTTCATTTCATCAGGTACAAAAGATTTAACGAGAAGAGAAAAGGAAAAAACCATGGCACCAAAGAAAAAAGTAACCGCACTTATTAAGTTGCAGATTCAGGCTGGAGCAGCCACACCGGCGCCACCAGTAGGACCTGCATTGGGCCAGCATGGTGTGAATATCATGGACTTCGTTAAGGCGTATAACGCTGCGACTGAAAGCCAAAAAGGAAACATCATTCCAGTTGAAATTACTGTGTTTGAGGATCGCTCATTTACTTTTATTACTAAAACTCCACCAGCTTCACGATTAATTCTTAAAGCTGCCGGAATTGAAAAGGGATCAGCAGTTCCCCATAAAGATAAAGTTGCAAATCTAACTAAGGCACAGGTTGAAGATATAGCCAAGCAAAAGATGGTTGATCTAAATGCTAATGACTTAGAGATGGCTTCACGAATTATTGCCGGTACCGCTCGTTCGATGGGTATTACCGTCTCTAGTTAAAAAAGAAAAAATGTGGGAGAACCTCGCTGGTTCGCAAACACCACAACCCCAATCTTGAAAACCCTTTCAAGATTAATTAAGAGGAGAAGAAATGAAGCGCAGTAAGAAATATAAGGCCGCCGCTGAAAAGATTAAGTTAGATAATCTTTACATGCCAGGTGAGGCGATGAAGTTAGTTAAAGAGACTTCAACTGTTAAATACGATGCAACTGTTGATATCGCATTGTTTTTAGGTGTGGATCCAAAGAAAGCAGACCAAGCAATTCGCTCTACTGTTAACTTGCCACACGGAACTGGTAAGACTGCCAGAGTTTTAGTTTTTGCCGGTGGTGAGCGAGCTGAAGAGGCACGTGCTGCTGGCGCTGACATTGTTGGCGCAGATGAATTAATCGATGAAGTTTCAAAAGGCCGCCTTGATTACGACGCAGTTGTATCAACACCTGAATTAATGGGAAAGGTTGGCCGACTTGGAAAGGTTCTTGGACCTCGCGGTTTAATGCCAAACCCAAAGACTGGAACTGTTACAACCAATGTTGCTAAAGCTGTTACTGATATTAAAGGTGGAAAGATTGAGTTTAGAGTTGATAAGAACTCAAACCTGCACTTTGTGATTGGCAAGGTTTCATTTACCGCTGAACAACTTGCTGAAAATTATGCTGCAGCAATCGAAGAGGTAATGAGAGCAAAGCCTGCATCATCTAAAGGACGCTTTATTAAGTCAGCGACCGTTTCATCAACTATGAGCCCAGGAATCCAACTAGATACCTCAATTGCTCGTGATGGTGGAGCCCAGATCCAATAAATAAGTAATTTTGACTTGGGTAGGCCTAACCGCCTACCCTTGGCTTATTCAGTCAGGCTAATTAATAAAATAATTAGAAAGACAGAAAACCAAAGACTGCAGGTCTTTTAAAGTAAATCTTTAAAAGGTAATTGTTGAAAAACAGCCCGCATAGGTGTAATCGATTACCTCGAGTGCATTTATGCGCCGAGGTTTTTCTTATTTAGAAAGGATGCCAAATGGCAACCCCAGATAAGAGCGCTGCTGTTGCAGAGATCGCAGAAGATTTCCGCACCGCAAATGCAACTGTACTTACTGAGTACCGTGGTCTATCCGCTACATTATTAAAGCAACTACGTCGATCACTTGGCGTAAAAAACAAGTACTCCGTAGTTAAGAACACTTTAACTAAAATTGCAGCAAAAGAAGCTGGTGTTGATCTAGATCCAGCAATGCTGGCTGGTCCATCTGCTGTTGCATTTATTAAAGGTGACCCAATTGATGCTGCTAAAGCATTACGTGATTTTGCTAAGGAAAATCCACTTCTAATTATTAAGGGTGGAATTTTTGATGGTAAGGCAGTAACAACTGCTGAGATTATGCAACTTGCTAATCTTGAATCTCGCGAAGTTCTACTTGCCAAGATTGCCGGTGCACTTAAAGCATCAATGTCTAAGGCTGCTAGAACATTTGATGGCCTTCGCATCAAGATGGAGGCAGGTGCACCAGCACCAGTTGCTCCACCAGTTGCGCAAGCAGCTCCTGAAGTTGTAGCAGAGGCACCAGTTGCTGAAGCAGCTCCTGAAGTTGTTGTAGAAGCAGTCGTTGCACAAGATGCAACACCTGAAGTTGTAGCCGAAGCAGCACCTGCTGCTGAAAGCACAGAAAACTAAACCGACCCCCAACCCCCGTACTCATACTCAAGAGTTGGAGTCGGGAACAAAAAGAAAAGGAACGAACATGGCAAAGCTAAATACCCCAGATCTATTAGGTCAGTTCAAAGATATGACTTTGGTTGAACTAACAGAGTTTGTGAAAGCATTTGAGACAGAGTTTGATGTAACAGCAGCAGCTCCAGTTGCTGCAGCAGCAGCCGGTGGCGCAGCTGGCGGCGCAGCAGATGCTGCCCAAGATGAGTTCACCATCATCCTTGAGGATGCTGGTTCTCAGAAGATTGCAGTTATTAAAGAGGTACGTGCACTTAACTCCAGCCTTGGCCTAAAAGAGGCAAAGGATCTAGTTGATGCCACACCAGCTACCATCATGGAGAAGGCTGATAAGGCAACCGCTGATAAAGCGAAGGCTGCTTTTGAGGCTGCTGGCGCTAAGGTCACTATCAAGTAAGTACTTGAATTAGACAGAAGGGGCAGAGGTTAGATACTCTGCCCCTTCATAATTTTCAATCCAAAGGGTCAGGCATATAGCGGCTAAGACCTAGCGGTAGCCGTGTGTTTTAATGCAGTTTATTACTGGAGGAAACTTTGGCCGCTTCAAAAATTAAATCTCAAGCACCAGCACGTGTTTCATTTGCAAAAATTCGCGAACCACTTGAAGTTCCAAATCTACTTTCACTACAACTAGAAAGTATTGATTGGTTACTTGGTAACGAAGCATGGCGCGCTCGCTTAAGCACCGCTGAGAAATCAAATCGTGGTGAAGTTCCTAAGCAATCTGGACTTGAAGAAATTTTTGAAGAGATCTCACCGATTGAAGATTTCCAAGGATCAATGTCACTCTCATTTCGTGACCATCGCTTTGAACCACCTAAGTACACAATTGCAGAGTGCAAAGAGCGCGACATTACTTACGCTGCTCCACTTTTCTTAACTGCAGAGTTTACAAACAACATAACAGGTGAAATTAAATCTCAGACAGTTTTTATGGGCGACTTCCCATTAATGACACCTCGTGGAACATTTGTAATTAACGGAACTGAGCGCGTAGTTGTTTCACAGATTGTTCGCTCACCTGGCGTTTACTTTGAACGCACAATTGAAAAAACATCTGATAAAGATGTTTACACAACAAAAATTATTCCAAGCCGTGGTGCTTGGCTTGAGTTTGAAGTAGATAAGAAAGATATGGTCGGTGTTCGTATCGATCGCAAGCGTAAACAATCAGTTACAGTTTTCTTAAAAGCACTTGGCTGGAGTAGTGCACAAATTCTTGAGCAATTTGGAGAATTTGAATCAATTAAATTAACACTTGAAAAAGACAATGTTGAAACTCAAGATGAGGCATTGTTAGATATTTATCGCAAACTTCGTCCAGGTGAGCCACCAACTAAAGAAGCTGCTCAAAACTTAATTGAAAACCTTTACTTCAATCCAAAGCGTTATGACTTAGCAAAAGTTGGCCGTTTTAAAGTTAATAAGAAGCTAGGACTAGAGCTTGACCTAAACCGTGGCCTATTAACTATCGAAGATATTGTTGGAACAATTAAATACTTAGTAGCACTTCACCGCGGTGATGCGTTAATGGAGTACGGCAAAGAAGTACGTGTTGAAACTGATGATATTGACCATTTTGGTAATCGTCGTCTTCGTACCGTTGGTGAGTTAATTCAAAACCAGGTTCGTACCGGTCTTTCTCGAATGGAGCGCGTAGTTCGTGAGCGTATGACTACTCAAGATGTTGAAGCGATTACTCCACAAACTTTGATAAATATTCGCCCAGTAGTGGCATCTATTAAAGAGTTCTTTGGAACATCACAACTTTCACAATTTATGGATCAAACAAATCCACTATCTGGTATGACACACAAGCGTCGTCTATCAGCCCTTGGGCCCGGCGGACTTTCTCGTGAACGTGCTGGCTTTGAGGTTCGAGATGTTCACCCATCTCATTACGGTCGTATGTGTCCAATTGAAACACCAGAAGGCCCAAACATTGGTCTGATTGGATCTCTTGCAACATATGCACGTGTTACACCATTTGGTTTTATTGAAACTCCTTATCGCAAAGTTGTTGATGGCAAGGTTTCTGATCGCATCGATTACTTAACTGCTGATGAAGAAGATGAACACATTATTGCGCAAGCAAATGCACCATTAACTGATGATAATTTCTTTGCTGAAGCCAGAGTATTAGTTCGCCGTCGTGGTGGTGAGGTTGAAAATATTCAAGCATCTGAGGTTGATTACATGGATGTGTCACCTCGTCAGATGGTTTCAGTTGCAACTGCAATGATTCCATTCTTAGAGCATGATGATGCTAACCGTGCGCTAATGGGTGCAAACATGATGCGTCAGGCTGTGCCACTTGTTAGAGCTGAGGCGCCATTAGTTGGAACTGGCATGGAGTTTCGTGCTGCAGTAGATGCTGGTGATGTATTACTTGCTCGCAAATCTGGTGTGGTAACTGAGGTTAACTCTGATGAAGTAACTGTTAAAAATGATGACGGTACAACTGAAACTTATTTTGTTGAGAAGTTTGTTAGATCAAACCAAGGAACTAGCCGTAATCAAAAGGTAGTTGTTTCCGTGGGAGAAAAGATTGAAGTTGGCGCAGTTGTGGCAGATGGTGCGAGCACCGAAATGGGTGAAATGGCACTTGGTAAGAATCTACTTGTGGCATTTATGTCATGGGAAGGTCATAACTATGAAGATGCGATTATTCTTTCACAGCGCCTTGTTCAAGATGATGTGCTTACCTCAATTCATATTGAAGAGTATGAAGTAGATGCTCGCGATACCAAACTAGGAGCAGAGGAAATCACTCGTGATATTCCAAACGTTTCTGAGGAAGTATTAGCAGATCTTGATGAACGCGGAATCATTCGTGTTGGAGCAGATGTTGTTCCAGGTGATATTTTGGTTGGAAAAGTAACACCTAAGGGTGAAACTGAATTAACACCGGAAGAGCGCTTACTTCGCGCAATCTTTGGTGAGAAGGCTCGAGAGGTTCGAGATACTTCACTTAAGGTTCCACATGGTGAGTCAGGCAAAGTAATTGGCGTTAGCATTCAAGATTCTGAAGAGGGATTTGAATTAGCAGCTGGTGTTAACCAAGTTGTTCGAGTCTACGTTGCGCAAAAACGTAAAATTCAAGATGGTGACAAACTTGCTGGCCGTCACGGTAACAAGGGTGTTATTTCAAAGATTTTACCTGTTGAAGATATGCCATTCCTAGAAGATGGAACTCCAGTAGATATTGTTTTAAATCCACTTGGTGTACCAGGACGCATGAATGTTGGTCAGGTACTTGAAACTCACTTAGGTTGGGTTGCTAAGTCTGGTTGGAAATTAGAAGGTAATGAAGATTGGCAACAATCACTGCGTGCTAACGGTTACGCCGAAGCACCAGCTAATACCAAGGTAGCAACACCAGTATTTGATGGAACTAAAGAAGAAGAGTTATCTGGTCTTCTTGGTTCTACTTTGCCAAATAAAGATGGCATGCGCTTAATTGGTCCAGATGGTAAAGCACAATTATTTGATGGCCGAACTGGTGAACCATATAAGCAACAAATTTCTGTTGGTTATATGTACATCTTAAAGCTGCACCATTTAGTTGATGACAAGATTCATGCTCGTTCAACCGGTCCTTACTCAATGATTACGCAACAACCGTTGGGTGGAAAAGCACAATTCGGTGGACAGCGCTTTGGTGAAATGGAAGTTTGGGCACTTGAAGCATATGGAGCTGCCTACACACTACAAGAATTGCTGACCATTAAATCAGATGATGTGCTTGGTCGAGTTAAGGTTTATGAAGCAATTGTTAAGGGTGAAAATATTCCAGAGCCAGGAATTCCTGAGTCATTTAAGGTTTTGGTTAAAGAAATGCAATCACTTTGTTTAAATGTTGAAGTTCTTTCATCAGAGGGTGTTGCAATTGAAATGCGCGATACTGATGAAGAAGTATTTAGAACAGCCGAGGAGTTAGGTATCAACTTATCCCGAGTTGAACCAAGCTCTGTAGAAGAAGTGTGAGGAGAGGATAACCATGTTAGACGTTAACTTTTTTGATGAGTTAAGAATTGGTCTTGCCTCAACCGACAATATTCGTGAGTGGTCATTTGGTGAGGTTAAAAAGCCAGAGACAATTAACTACCGAACACTAAAGCCAGAAAAAGATGGATTATTTGATGAGAAGATCTTTGGACCAACTCGTGACTGGGAATGTTATTGCGGTAAGTACAAGCGCGTACGATTTAAAGGAATTATCTGCGAAAGATGCGGAGTTGAAGTAACTCGCGCCAAAGTTCGTCGTGAGCGAATGGGACATATTGAACTTGCAGCGCCAGTAACTCATATCTGGTACTTCAAAGGTGTGCCAAGCCGTCTTGGATACTTACTAGATCTTGCTCCAAAAGATTTAGAAAAGGTCATTTATTTTGCTGCTTACATGATCACAGAGGTTGATACTGAAGCTCGCGCTGAAGATATGCCAACACTGGAGAAGAAGTACTCATCTGATGTTAAGAAGATTGAGTCACGTCGTGATCTTGAATTAGATACTCGCACCAAGAAGATGGAATCTGATCTATCTGATCTTGAAGATGAGGGTGCTAAAGCAGATGCTCGTCGTAAAGTACGCGAGTCTGGTGAGCGAGAGTTAAAGACAATTCGTGATCGCTCTCAAAAAGAGTTAGATCGTCTTGATGCAGTATGGAATCGTTTCAAAAATCTTAAAGTACAAGATCTTGAAGGCGATGAGTTGCTATACCGTGAACTTCGCGATCGTTATGGCGTGTATTTCAAAGGATCAATGGGTGCGCAGGCAATTCAATCTCGTCTTGAAACCTTTGATCTAAAAGCTGAGTTTGATAAGTTAAATGAGTTATCACAAACCGGTAAGGGTCAAAAGAAGACTCGTGCAATCAAGAGATTAAAGGTTGTTAACTCATTCCTTAATACTCGTAATAAACCAGCATCAATGGTTCTAGATTGCGTGCCAGTTATTCCACCAGATCTTCGCCCAATGGTTCAACTAGATGGTGGCCGTTTTGCTACCAGCGATCTAAATGATTTATATCGTCGTGTAATTAACCGTAATAATCGCCTAAAGCGCCTGGCTGATCTTGGTGCTCCTGAGATTATTGTTAACAACGAAAAGCGTATGTTACAAGAAGCGGTAGATTCACTATTTGATAATGGTCGTCGCGGACGTCCAGTAACTGGACCAGGAAATCGTCCACTTAAATCACTTTCTGACATGCTTAAGGGTAAGCAAGGACGATTCCGTCAAAACTTACTTGGAAAGCGTGTTGATTACTCAGGTCGTTCAGTAATCGTAGTTGGACCACAACTTAAATTGCATCAGTGCGGCTTGCCAAAACAAATGGCACTTGAATTGTTTAAACCATTTGTTATGAAGCGCTTAGTTGATTTAAATCATGCTCAAAACATTAAATCTGCAAAGAGAATGGTTGAGCGTGCTCGTCCAGTAGTTTGGGATGTATTAGAAGAGGTAATTGCTGAGCATCCAGTGCTACTAAACCGTGCACCAACTCTGCACCGTCTTGGTATTCAAGCATTTGAGCCACAATTAGTTGAAGGTAAGGCTATTCAAATTCACCCATTAGTTTGTACTGCATTTAACGCAGACTTTGATGGTGATCAGATGGCTGTTCACTTACCACTATCAGCTGAAGCACAAGCTGAAGCTCGAGTATTAATGCTTTCAAGTAATAATATTTTATCGCCAGCTTCTGGTCGACCAATTACATCTCCTACACAGGACATGGTGCTTGGTCTTTACTTCCTAACCTCACTACGTGAGAAAGAATTAGGAGAGGGCAGAGCATTTTCATCAATTGCTGAAGCGGTCATGGCATTTGATCAAGGCAGCCTTTCACTACAAGCAAAAATTAAACTTCGTATTGATAAGAGCGGCGTTGCTGAAACTCGCGAGACCACATTAGGTCGTGCTTTATTTAATGAAGTACTACCAGCTGATTTTCCATTTGTTGATTACGATGTTACTAAGAAGCTTCTTGGTTTAATTGTTGATAACTTGGCTGAAGGTTATGCCAAAGTAACAGTTGCGCAAACCCTAGATGCACTTAAGTCACTTGGTTTCTACTGGGCTACTCGCGCTGGTGTGACTATCTCAATTAACGATGTTGTAACACCAGGACGTAAGCGAGAGATCTTGGAAGGTTATGAAACTAAG
The DNA here is from genome assembly GCA_964203335.1 of Candidatus Nanopelagicus sp. Classification (GTDB taxonomy): domain Bacteria; phylum Actinomycetota; class Actinomycetes; order Nanopelagicales; family Nanopelagicaceae; genus Nanopelagicus. Next base: position 121,033 of record CAXNKX010000002.1, on the reverse strand, counting down.
GCAGATAAGGTTCAATCACAGTATGAAAAAGGATTAATTACTGATGATGAGCGACGCCAAGAGTTAATTGAAATTTGGACACTTGCTACCAATGAGGTTGCTAAGGAGATGGAAGATAACTTCCCTCGCACCAACCCAGTTTGGATGATGGTTTATTCAGGTGCTCGTGGAAATATGATGCAGATTCGCCAAATTGCAGGTATGCGCGGACTTGTAGCTAACCCAAAGGGTGAAATTATTCCTCGTCCGATTAAATCAAACTTCCGTGAAGGTCTCTCCGTTCTTGAGTACTTCATTTCAACACATGGTGCTCGTAAAGGTTTGGCCGATACCGCACTTCGTACAGCAGATTCTGGTTACCTAACTCGTCGTCTTTGCGATGTTGCTCAAGATGTAATTATTCGCGAGGAAGATTGCGGAACTGATCGCGGCCTTACTCTGAAGATGGCAGCAAAAGATTCAACAGGCACATTAGTTCGTGATGATCATGTTGAGACATCATTATTCGGCCGTAACTTAGCTGAAGATGTATCAGCCTCCGGCAAGGTATTACTTACTGCTGGAACTGATCTAGGTGATCGCAACATTGATACATTAGTTGCAGCTGGGATTGAAGAAGTTAAGGTTCGCTCAGTTCTAACTTGCGATAGCAAGGTTGGACAATGCGCAATGTGTTACGGCCGCTCAATGGCCGCTGGCAAGATTGTTGATGTCGGTGAAGCTGTTGGAATTATTGCTGCTCAATCAATTGGTGAGCCAGGAACACAGCTAACAATGCGTACCTTCCATACTGGTGGTGCTCAATTACTTGGCGAGACTCAAATTACCCATGGTCTACCTCGCGTTCAAGAATTATTTGAAGCAAGAACTCCAAAGGGTGTAGCACCAATTGCAGAAGCTGCTGGAACTGTTTCATTCCTAGAGGATGCTAAAGGTAAGAAGATTGTTGTTACCCCAGAAGATGGTGGTGAAGCAGTTGCTTATCCAATTACTCGTCGCCAAAAACTTCTAGTTGAAGATGGATCGCGTGTAAGCGTTGGTCAGCAATTAGTTGTTGGCGCAATTGATCCTAAGCAAGTTCTTCGTATCTTAGGACCACGTCAAACTCAGATTCACTTAGTAAGTGAAATTCAAGAGGTTTATCGTATGCAGGGTGTTTCTATCCACGATAAGCACATTGAAATTATTGTTCGCCAAATGTTAAAGCGAATTACTGTGCTAGAGCCAGGTGATGCTGATCTATTACCAGGTGAGTTAGTTGAGCGCGGTCGCTTTGAAGAAGAGAACCGTCGTGTTGTTTCAACTGGTGGTAAAGCTGCATCTGGTCGACCTGAGTTAATGGGTATTACCAAGGCTTCTCTCGCTACTGAATCATGGTTATCAGCAGCATCATTCCAAGAGACAACTCGTGTGTTAACTGATGCGGCATTGTCTGAAAAGAGTGATCCACTACTTGGACTGAAGGAAAACGTAATTATCGGTAAGTTAATTCCAGCTGGAACTGGACTTGCTAGATACCGCAATATTCGAGTTGAGCCAACTGAGGAAGCAAAGGCTGCTGTCTATGCTGCTTATGATCAATATGAGTTCACACCATTTGAATCACAAGGTTCAGGTGAAGCGGTTCGTTTGGATGAGTTCGAAGTTCGCTAAATAAAAGTAATTCAAAATGGCCGGCGCTAGATTATTGCGCCGGCCACTTTTCTTGATTAGCAATTATCTATTAGAAAATACTGTCAGTATTGCTGCAATAAAGTGGCAAATAAATGCCGCAGCCGTCAGGGCGTGAAATAATTCATGAAAGCCAAACCAGCTAATTGAAAAATTTGGTTTTTTAAGGGCATAGATAACACCACCAGCAGAGTATAAAAGCCCACCAGTTAGAATCAAAATAAATATTGCAACCCCACCGGAGTTTAAAAACGTAGGCATATAAAAGACTGCTGCCCAACCTAATGAAATATATCCGGCAACATATAACCAACGAGGAGCTGATAGCCAAAAAATTCTAAGCAGTGAAATAAGAATTGCTCCACCCCAAGCAACAATTAACAATGTTTTAGTTTGACTTGGCTGTAATAAATAAACTGCAAAAGGGGTATAGGTACCGGCAATTAAAATTGAAATATTTGAGTGATCAATCCTTCGCCAGATTGCTTTATTTTTATCATTCCAGGCCACCCGGTGATATAAAGCGCTGCAGGTAAATAAAGTAACTGCAGTTAGCGTGAATATGCCGAGGGTAATTCGCCCTCGAAGTTCATTTGCCAAAGTAATAAGTATTAGCCCAGCCACCAAGCTAAGTGGGGACATAACCAAATGCACGATTCCGCGTAATTTTGGCTTTTCCATCTATTAACCATAGGCGTGATAGTGCTGGGTAATTCGGCGTGTCGTGGGGTGAGATTGCTGGTTGAAGGAGTAAAAGCACCGTTTTGACCAGAGCGATATGACTGGGCTACCCTTCCCGTCCTGCTCTTTTCTTCATAAGAGCTGCATCAATATGCAAATTTATTTGCATGTTATCTGCAAGGAACGGGCAACACGCCCGACCTCGTGGGTCGGAGAGTGCAGCGAATTATGTAGGAAAACAGGATAAATAATTTTAAAAAAATTATTTAAACTTAAATGTTTAGGAGATATGTAGTGCCAACTATTCAGCAGCTGGTCCGTAAGGGCCGCGCCGAGAAGACAGATAAGACGAGCACGCCTGCATTAAAAGGTAGCCCGCAACGTCGTGGTGTTTGCACACGTGTTTACACAACTACACCAAAGAAGCCAAACTCAGCGCTTCGTAAAGTTGCACGTGTACGTCTAACAAGTGGCATGGAAGTAACTGCATATATTCCTGGTGAAGGTCATAACTTACAAGAGCACTCAATTGTTTTAGTTCGCGGCGGTCGTGTTAAAGATCTACCTGGTGTGCGTTACAAAATTGTTCGCGGCTCTCTCGATACCCAAGGTGTTAAAGATCGTAAGCAATCACGTTCTCGCTATGGCGCAAAGAGGGAGAAGAAGTAATGCCACGTAAAGGTTCGGTTCCAAAAGCACCGGTAATAGCTGATCCGGTTTATGCATCCCCTGTGGTTACATCTTTAATTAATAAGATTTTAATGCATGGCAAAAGATCAACTGCAGAAGCAATTGTTTATGGCGCACTTGAGAATTGCCGTACTAAAACAAATACTGATCCAGTAATTACATTAAAGCGTGCACTAGATAACGTAAAGCCAACGGTTGAGGTTCGCTCTCGCCGAGTTGGTGGGGCAACATATCAAGTACCAGTTGAAGTAAAGCCAGCTCGTGCTACTGCACTCGGACTTCGTTGGATTGTAGATAATTCAAGAGAGCGCCGTGAGAAATCAATGGCAGAGCGTTTAGGAAATGAATTAATTGATGCTAGTAATGGATTAGGCGCAGCAGTTAAAAAGCGCGAAGACACACACAAGATGGCTGAAGCAAACAAGGCGTTTGCTCACTATCGCTGGTAATTAAGAGATAACAGGAGAAGAGAAAACGTGAGTATTGCAACCGCAATCGATCTAGCCAAGGTCCGCAACATTGGAATCATGGCTCACATTGACGCGGGTAAAACCACAACAACTGAGCGAATTCTTTTCTATACCGGTATTAACTACAAAATTGGTGAGGTTCATGAGGGCGCAGCCACTATGGACTGGATGGAGCAAGAGCAAGAGCGCGGAATCACAATTACATCTGCAGCAACAACATGTCACTGGAAAGATCACATGATCAACATCATTGATACACCAGGACACGTAGATTTCACCGTTGAAGTTGAACGATCACTTCGCGTACTAGATGGCGCAGTAGCAGTATTTGATGGTGTTGCCGGTGTTGAGCCACAATCTGAAACAGTATGGCGCCAGGCAGATCGTTACAACGTTCCACGTATTTGTTTTGTTAATAAGCTAGATCGCACCGGCGCTTCATTTGATCGCTGTGTAGACATGATTAAGTCTCGTCTTAATGCCACACCATTAATACTACAAATTCCAATTGGCGTAGAAGGTGACTTCCTTGGAGTTGTTGATTTAATTGCGATGAAAGCATTGGTATGGCCAGGTGAGACTAAAAAAGGTGAAGATTATTTAATAGAGGAGATCCCAGCTAACTTAGCTGAGAAAGCAAAACAAGCTCGTCATGAATTACTAGAGACATTAGCTGACTGTGATGACACCATTATGGAGAAGTACTTAGAGGGTGTTGAACTAACTGAGGATGAAATTATTGCAGGAATTCGCAGGGCAACTCTTGCTGATAAGGCAACTCCAGTATTAACCGGATCTGCATTTAAAAACAAGGGCGTGCAGCCAATGCTTGATGCGGTAAATCGTTACCTACCAAGCCCATTAGATATCAAAGCAATTGTTGGACACAAACAAGGTGATGCGTCAGTATCAATTGAGCGCCAACCAAATAATGATGAACCATTTTCAGCACTTGCTTTTAAAATTATGCGAGATCCCCATCTAGGTAAATTAACCTTCGTTCGGATTTACTCTGGCTCATTAACGGCTGGAACTGCAGTACTTAATTCAACTAAAGATAGAAAAGAAAGAATCGGAAAGATTTACCAGATGCACGCTAATAAGCGTGAAGAGATGGAATCAGCCGGAGCCGGAATGATTATCGCGGTAATGGGTCTTAAGGACACAACAACTGGTGAAACATTATGTGATGTTGATAAGCCAGTAATTTTAGAATCAATGGATTTCCCAGCCCCAGTTATTTCAGTAGCAATTGAGCCAAAGACAAAGGCTGATCAAGAAAAACTTGGAATTGCAATCCAATCATTAGCAGAGGAAGACCCAACTTTCCATGTGAAATCAGATGAGGAAACCGGCCAGACAATTATTTCTGGAATGGGTGAGCTTCACTTAGAAATTTTAGTAGATCGTATGAAGCGTGAATTTAAAGTTGAAGCAAATGTTGGTAAGCCTCAGGTGGCATACCGAGAGACACTTCGCAAAACAGTTGCTCGTTATGACTACACACACAAGAAGCAATCTGGTGGTTCTGGACAGTTTGCAAAGATTCAAATCGCATTAGAGCCTCTACCAGCTGGTTCTGAGCAATCATATGAATTCGTAAATAAAATTACTGGCGGACGTATTCCTAAGGAGTACATCCCATCTGTTGATGATGGTTGCCAGGAAGCACTCGCTAGTGGACCACTTGCTGGTTATCCATTAGTTGATGTGAAAGTAACTCTTCTTGATGGCGCTTACCATGATGTTGACTCATCAGAGCTTGCCTTCAAGATTGCTGGAATCGCAGCATTTAAGGAAGCAGCAAGACTTGCTGGTCCTGTACTGCTGGAACCAGTTATGTCAGTTGAAGTAATTACTCCTGAAGATTTCATGGGTGATGTAATCGGTGACATAAATAGTCGTCGTGGTCAGATCTTGGCCATGGATGAGCGGTCAGGTGCCCGAATCGTTAAGGCAACAGTGCCACTGTCAGAGATGTTCGGCTATGTCGGAGATCTTCGCAGCAGGACACAAGGTCGCGCGAGCTACAGCATGCAATTTGATTCGTATGCCGAAGTTCCACAAGCGGTATCGAAAGAAATCATTGCAAAGGTTCGCGGCGAGTAAAACCGCAACGACCAGAGCGAAAATCCGAAATAACTACTAACAGCTAAAACAGGAGGAAAAAGTGACAAAGGCGAAGTTCGAGCGGAATAAACCGCACGTAAACATCGGCACCATCGGTCACATTGACCACGGTAAGACAACTCTTACTGCGGCAATTTCCAAGGTGCTTCATGACAAGTTCCCGGATGTAAATCCGCTGATGAATTTTGATCAAATTGATAAGGCGCCAGAAGAGCGTCAACGCGGTATTACTATTTCTATCGCACACATTGAATACCAGACAGAGAAGCGTCACTACGCACACGTTGACTGTCCAGGACACGCTGACTACATCAAGAACATGATCACTGGTGCAGCGCAAATGGATGGCGCAATTTTGGTAGTAGCAGCAACTGATGGACCAATGCCACAAACTAAGGAGCACGTACTACTTGCTCGTCAGGTTGGCGTTCCTTCAATCATTGTTGCATTAAACAAAACTGACATGGTTGATGATGCTGAAATTCTTGAGCTTGTTGAAATGGAAGTTCGTGAACTTCTAAACAAGTATGAGTTCCCAGGAGATACAACTCCAATCGTTCGCATCTCAGCGCTTAAGGCACTTGAGGGTGATCAGAAGTGGGTAGATGCACTACTTGAGTTGATGAATCAAGTTGATAGCTTCATTCCTCAGCCAGTACGTGAGATTGAAAAGCCATTCCTAATGCCAGTAGAAGATGTATTTACTATTACTGGTCGCGGAACTGTTGTTACTGGTCGTATCGAGCGCGGAATTGTTAAGGTCAACGAAGAGGTTGAAATCGTTGGTATCCGTTTAGATGCACAAAAGACAATTGTTACTGGCGTTGAAATGTTCCGTAAGTTACTTGATGAGGGTCAGGCTGGCGAAAACGTTGGTCTTCTTCTTCGTGGAACTAAGCGTGAAGATGTTGAGCGTGGTCAGGTTGTTTGTAAGCCTGGCACTATTACACCTCACACAGATTTCGAAGCCTCTGCATACATCCTTTCAAAGGATGAGGGTGGTCGTCACACACCATTCTTTAACAACTACCGTCCTCAGTTCTACTTCCGTACAACGGATGTAACTGGTGTGGTAACACTTCCATCTGGTACTGAAATGGTTATGCCTGGCGATAACACCGCTATGACCGTAGCTCTTATTCAGCCAGTTGCTATGGAAGAGGGACTTCGCTTTGCGATCCGTGAAGGTGGCCGCACCGTTGGTGCAGGTCGCGTAACAAAGATCGTTAAGTAAAAAAAGAATTATTTCTGGGCTGCTGAATAAGTGGCCCAGAAATAACTAAAAGTTTTAACTAGAAAAAAGGAGAAGCAAAATGGCCGGACAAAAGATCCGCATTAGGCTTAAGGCGTATGACCATGAGGTGATTGACACTTCAGCGAAGAAAATCGTTGAAACTGTTGAGCGCACTGGTGCAACCGTCGCAGGCCCAGTTCCGCTGCCTACTGAGAAAAACACTTACTGTGTTATTCGCTCTCCACATAAATATAAAGATAGCCGCGAGCACTTTGAGATGCGCACCCATAAGCGCCTAATCGACATCATCGATCCAACACCTAAAACTGTTGATTCATTGATGCGTCTTGATTTGCCAGCTGGCGTTGACATTGAGATCAAGCTCTAAGGGAAAATCAAATGACAACTACGCAATCAAAGTCTTCTGCCATCAAGGGCATCTTGGGTAAGAAGCTGGGTATGACACAGGTCTTTGACTCCCAAAATAAAATTGTTCCAGTAACTGTTATTCAGGCTGGTCCTTGTGTGGTCACTCAAATTCGTACAATTGAAAAAGATGGTTACACCGCTGTGCAATTAGCATTTGGTGCGATTGAGCCACGTAAAGTTTCTAAGCCACAAGCTGGTCAGTTTGCAAAAGCAGGAGTAACACCACGTCTTGAAGTTGCTGAACTTCGCATCTCAAGTACTGAAGGATATTCAGTTGGTCAAGAATTAAAGGCAGATGTATTCGCATCCGGTGAGATTGTTGATGCCAGTGGTACATCAAAAGGAAAAGGAACTGCTGGTGTTATGAAGCGCCATGGTTTCTCTGGAATTGGTGCATCCCACGGTGTTGATAAGAAGCATCGTATGTCAGGTTCAATTGGTAACAGAACTACACCTGGACGTGTATTTAAAGGAAAGCGCATGATGGGTCGTATGGGTATTGACACTGTCACTACACAAAATCTTTTAGTTCACTCAGTAGATCCAGTAAATAACACCATATTAATTCGTGGCGCAACACCGGGCGCAATTGGTGCAACTATTTTTATTCGCTCAGCTGCAAAGAAAGCCGCGGCTGAAACAGTTAACACGAAGGTTGGTGCCTAATGTCATTAAAGATTGAGGTTAAAGATATTGCTGGTAAGCCAACTGGTTCAGTTGATTTACCTGCCGCAATATTTGATGTGCAGGCAAATGTGCCATTAATTCATCAGGTAGTTGTTGCGCAATTAGCAGCTGCTCGCGCTGGTACTCACAAGACTAAAAATCGTGGTGAAGTTTCCGGTGGCGGTAAGAAACCATTTAAACAAAAAGGAACTGGTCGTGCTCGTCAGGGTTCAACTCGTTCACCTAACCAACGTCATGGTGGAGTTGCACACGGTCCAGTACCTCGTAAGTATGACCAACGCACACCAAAGAAAATGATTGCAGCAGCTCTTAAAGGCGTGCTCTCTGATCGCCAACGCGCTTCTCGTATTCACGCAGTAAGTGGCATCGTTGAGGCAAGCACAACTAAAGCAGCAATTTCTGCAGTGCGTCAGTTCTCTGATCGTAAGAATTTATTAGTTGTTTTATCACGAACTGAAAATGCTGCTTGGCTTGCACTAAGAAATCATGATGATCTGCACTTAATCGTTAATGATCAATTAAATGCATACGATGTTTTAGTAGCCGATGATGTTATTTTCTCAGAGGGTGCACTTCGCGACTTTATTGCAGGTCCTGCAACTGGCAAGGGAGCAACTGCGGTTGCTCGCGAGAGTGAAGTTGGAGTATCAGCATGAAAAACTATCGCGACGTATTACTAGCTCCAGTTGTTTCTGAGAAGTCTTATTCATTACTAGATGGAAATAAGTACACATTCTTAGTTGCACCTGATGCTAATAAAACAGAGATCAAGATCGCTGTTGAAAAAGTATTTGGCGTAAAGGTATTAAGTGTTAACACCATGAACCGTGAGGGTAAGCGCAAGCGCACTGCACTCGGTTTTGGAAAGCGTAAAGATACAAAGCGTGCAATTGTGCATGTGGCAGCCGGACAACGGATCGACATCTTTGGAGGACCAGTCTCTTAAGGAGATTGGCTCTTACGGAATAGGGAGAAGATAAATGGCACTGCGTAATCTGAGGCCGACCACACCTGGTCAGCGCGGAGCAAGCGTTCCTGATTTTGAAGAGATCACTCGTCAAAAGCCAGAGAAATCTTTAGTCCGTCCAATTAATTCTAAAGGTGGCCGTAACGCAACTGGGCGAGTAACAATGCGCCATCAAGGTGGCGGACACAAGCGCGCCTATCGCTTAATTGATTTTATTCGTAACGATAAAGATGGTGTACCAGCAAAGGTTGCACAGATTGAATACGATCCAAACCGCACTGCAAATATTGCATTACTTCACTTTGCCGATGGCGAGAAGCGTTACATCATTGCCCCAGATGGTTTAGTTCAAGGATCTCCAATTGAAAACGGTCCATCTGCAGATATTAAGCCAGGAAATAATTTACCACTTCGTAATATTCCAGTTGGAACAATGATTCACGCAATTGAACTTCGCCCAGGTGGGGGCGCCAAGATTGGTCGCTCTGCTGGATCTGCTGTGCAGTTAGTTGCAAAAGATGGACCATACGCACAACTTCGTATGCCATCTGGTGAAATTAGAAATGTTGATGTTCGTTGCCGTGCCACAGTTGGCACAGTTGGTAATGCTGAACAATCAAATAGAAATTATGGAAAAGCTGGCCGCATGCGTTGGAAAGGCAAGCGCCCATCTGTTCGCGGTGTTGTTATGAACCCAGTTGATCACCCACATGGTGGTGGTGAAGGTAAAACTTCTGGAGGACGTCATCCAGTTTCACCTTGGGGCTTACCTGAAAAACGCACACGCAAAAAGAAAGCTAGTGATTCTTTAATTATCCGTCGACGCAAGTCCAATAAGAAGAGATAAGGGGGGATCTTAAGATGCCACGTAGTTTAAAGAAGGGTCCTTTCGTTGATCTTCATCTATCAAAAAAGGTAGAAGAGCAAAATGCGAAGAACACTAAGAATGTTATTAAAACTTGGTCACGTCGCTCAATGATTACACCAGACATGATTGGTCACACCATTGCAGTTCATGATGGACGCAAGCATGTGCCAGTTTTTGTTACTGAAGCAATGATCGGTCACAAACTTGGTGAATTTTCTCCAACACGTACTTTTAAAGGTCACTCCCGAGCTGATGGAAAGGCGGTGGTTGTAAGTGAGTAATACTGACACCACTACAGCATTGGTAACTCGCGCAGTACTGCGTGACTTCCGATCCACACCACAAAAAGCTCGTCGAGTTGTAAACCTAGTTCGTGGACAACGTGCTGATACCGCACTTAACATGATGAAGTTTGCTAATCAGCCAGAGCTTGGCGAGGCTATCTACACATTAATTGCATCAGCTGTTTCAAATGCTAAGCAAAAGAATCCATCAATTCGTGATGCATCTGAGCTTTGGATTATTGAAGCATTAGTTGATGAAGGTTTCACAATGAAGAGATACCGTCCACGTGCACAAGGACGCGGTTTTTCAATTAACAAGAGATCATCACAAGTAACTGTTGTGTTATCTGATGATAAAACTCTTCGTACAAATAAGAATTTAAAAGCTTCTCAAATGCAAAAGCCAAAGGCACTTCGAAAGCCAACGGTAATTGCAGATGCACCTGTTGCTACAAAAGCAGCGGATGCATTACCTGATAAGCCAGTAGCAAAGAAAGCGGCGGCCAAGAAGGCAACTGCTAAAAAAGCGCCAGCTAAAAAAGCTGCATCTAAAGGGAAGGCCGAGTAAATGGGTCAAAAAATAAATCCACACGGCTTCCGCCTTGGTATTACAACTGATTTCAAATCACGTTGGTATGCCGACAAACTTTATGGTGCTTACGTTAAAGAAGATATTGCTATCCGTCGCCTTATGGCTAAGAAGATGGAAAGAGCAGGCGTATCTAAGATTGAAATTGAACGTACTCGCGAGAAAGTACGTATTGATCTATTTACCGCTCGTCCTGGAATTGTTATTGGTCGCCGTGGTCAAGAGGCAGACAAGCTTCGTATTGATCTTGAAAACCTAACTGGTAAGCAGGTTCAATTAAATATTCTTGAAGTTAAAAATCCTGAAATGGATGCGCAACTAGTTGCCCAAGGTATTGCTGAGCAATTAGCAGCACGTGTTTCATTCCGCCGAGCAATGCGTAAGGGAATGCAAACTGCATTAAAAGCAGGAGCAGAAGGAATTCGTGTGCAGTGCGGTGGACGTCTTGGCGGTGCTGAAATGTCTCGTTCAGAGTTTTATCGTGAAGGACGAGTTCCACTACACACACTTCGTGCTGATATTGATTATGGTTTTGCAGAAGCCCACACAACATTTGGACGCCTTGGCGTAAAGGTTTGGATTTATAAGGGTGAAGTAATTGAATCTCGCGCCGAAAGAGCTGCTGCTGCAATTGCTGCTGCTAAAGCTCCAAAGCCAAGTCGTGGTGGATCTCGTGCACCAAGAGCTCCAAGGGGTGAAGTAACAACTACAACTGTTGCTGCTCGTGCTGAAGCTGCTGCTGCAACTGAATCTTCAACACCTGATGAGAGCGGAGCTAACTAATGTTAATTCCACGTCGAGTTAAGCATCGTAAACAACATCATCCAAAGCGTGCTGGAAAATCAAAGGGCGGCACAACTGTTGCATTTGGTGATTATGGCGTGCAAGCAATGGAGCCGGCGTATGTAACAAACCGCCAAATTGAAGCTGCTCGTATTGCAATGACTCGTCACATTAAACGTGGTGGAAAAGTTTGGATCAATATTTATCCAGATCGTCCATTAACTAAGAAGCCAGCTGAAACACGTATGGGTTCTGGTAAAGGTTCACCTGAGTGGTGGATTGCCAACGTTAAACCAGGTCGAGTTATGTTTGAAATTTCAGGTGTTACCGAAGCTGTTGCCTCAGAGGCAATGACTAGGGCAATGCACAAACTGCCAATGAAGTGCCGAATTGTTCGCCGAGAGGAGTTCTAATGTCAACGACAACTGCTGAAACATTACGCGCTAGTTCAACTGATGAACTAAACGATAAATTGCGTGAGGCTAAGGAAGAGTTATTTAATCTTCGCTTTCAAGCAGCAACTGGTCAATTAGAAAACCATGGCCGCCTTACTGCAGTTCGCAAGGAGATCGCGCGAATTTACACAATTTTACGTGAACGTGAACTAGGAATAGGAGTCAGCGCATGAGTAAAGCAAAAGATTTAGCTAATTCTGTTGACCGCCCATTCCGTAAAACACGTGAGGGAATTGTTACTAGCGACAAGATGAATAAAACTGTTGTGGTTTCAATTCAAGATCGAATTAAGCATGGAATGTATAGCAAAGTTTTAACCCGCTCTCGCAAGCTAAAAGCTCACGATGAAAGCAACTCTGCTGGCATCGGCGATCGCGTTCTAATCATGGAAACTCGTCCACTATCAGCAACAAAGCGCTGGCGTGTGGTTCAGATTCTTGAGAAGGCTAAGTAAGGGGTAAAAAGAGATGATTCAACAAGAGTCGCGGTTAGCTGTTGCCGATAACACCGGTGCTAAGGAATTACTTTGCATCCGAGTTTTAGGTGGCACCTCCCGTCGTTACGCCGGTATTGGCGACATCATCGTTTGCTCTGTAAAAGATGCTATTCCTGGTGGCCAAGTTAAAAAGGGTGAGGTTGTTAAAGCTGTAATCGTTCGCACCGTTAAAGAGAGCCGTCGCGCCGATGGTTCATATATTCGCTTTGATGAGAATGCTGCCGTAATTGTTAAAGATGATGGCGAGCCACGTGGCACACGTATCTTCGGTCCAGTTGCGCGCGAACTTCGCGATAAGAGATTTATGAGAATTATTTCATTAGCTCCGGAGGTGCTATAAAAAATGGCAAATATTCGCAAAGGTGACACCGTGCAGGTGATTGCCGGAAAAGATAAAGGAACAACTGGCACAGTACTTTCAGTTGACCGAGTTAAGTCACGTATTTTAATAGAGGGTGTTAACCGGGTTAAGCGTCACACCAAGGAAACTACCTCTGAGCGTGGAGTTAAGGTTGGCGGAATTACCACTGTTGAGTCTGCTATTCATCTTTCTAATGTGATGTTAGTTGATGGCGATGGTAAGGCAACTCGAATTGGCGCTCGCAAAGATGAAGCTGGCAAGAATGTTCGTATCTCTCGCCGCTCTGGAAAGGATGCCTAATGTCTACTGATTTAGCACCACGTCTTAAGGGACGTTATAAGTCTGAGATTGCACCAGCTCTTAAAGTGAAGTTTGGCTATAAGAATGTAATGCAGATTCCAACCTTAACTAAGGTTGTTGTAAACATGGGTGTTGGTGAAGCTGCGCGTGATTCAAAGTTAATTGAAGGAGCAATCCGCGACCTTGCCACAATTACTGGACAACGTCCGCAGGTAACTCGCTCTCGTAAATCAATTGCACAATTTAAGCTTCGTGAGAATATGCCAATTGGTGCTCACGTAACACTGCGCAATGATCGTATGTGGGAATTTACCGATCGATTACTTTCAATTGCATTGCCACGTATTCGCGATTTCCGCGGACTCTCACCAAAGCAATTTGATGGTAAAGGTAATTACACATTTGGTTTAACTGAGCAGGTTGTTTTCCCTGAGATCGAGCAAGACAAGATTGATCGCACTCGCGGAATGGATATAACTTTAGTAACCACTGCTAAAACAGATGAAGAGGGAAGAGAGTTACTACGTGCTCTTGGTTTCCCTTTCCGAGAAATGTAAGGGGCTAACTACAAATGGCAAAGACATCACTAAAAGTAAGAGCTAGCCGTAAACCAAAGTTTAAGGTTCGCGGTTATACAAGATGCCAACGTTGTGGCCGTGTACATGCTGTCTATCAAAAATTTGGTATATGCCGTATTTGCTTCCGCGAAATGGCACATGCTGGAGAGTTACCAGGTATCACCAAGGCTTCTTGGTAATACAAAACCCAACTATCAACTACGGAGCAGGTCCGCTTAATTGCGGAAACCATTTCGAGAAAGGCCAGAGGCCAAAGTAATGACAATGACAGATCCGATCGCAGACATGCTTGCACGTTTGCGTAATGCCAACTCGGCTTACCATGACAAGGTTTCAATGCCTTCATCATCGGTTAAAGCTCGAATTGCTGAAATATTAAAACAAGAGGGATACATCGCTGGTTTTTATATTGAGAGCAACCCAATTGGGTTTGGCAAAACCTTAGTTTTAGATCTTAAGTTTGGTTCAAACCGTGAGCGATCAATTGCTGGTTTGCGCCGTGTTTCAAAACCAGGACTTCGCGTTTACGCAAAATCAACTTCACTACCTAAAGTTTTAGGTGGTCTTGGCGTTGCAATCATTTCAACATCATCTGGTTTGCTAACTGATAAGCAAGCCAACAAACAAGGAGTAGGCGGAGAAGTTCTCGCCTACGTATGGTGATCTGATGTCACGTATTGGAAAAATGCCGATCACAATTCCATCTGGAGTTGAGGTAAATGTTGCTGGACAATCTGTTTCAGTTAAGGGTCCAAAGGGAACTTTAACTCATGTATTAGCTGGACCAATTGCTGCAAAGCAAGAGGGTTCAACTCTTACTATTACTCGCCCAGATGAGAGTCGAGAGGCTCGCTCACTTCACGGTATGTCTCGCACCATGATCTCTAACATGATCGAAGGTGTTACTAATGGATATAGCAAGAAGATAAATATTGTTGGTGTTGGTTACAAGGTTGCAGCAAAGGGTAAAAACCTAGAGTTTGCACTTGGTTACAGCCATCCAATTAACTTTATTGCAGATGAGGGAATCACTTTTAAGATTGATTCTCCAACTGAAATCACTGTAGTTGGTATTAATAAGCAATTAGTTGGTGAGACCGCTGCCAAGATTCAAAAACTTCGCAAGGTTGATCCATATAAAGGTAAAGGTTTGCATCTAGAAGGCGCACACATTCGCCGCAAGCAAGGAAAGACAGGTAAAAAATAATGGCTATCGGTTATAAAGTCGTTAAGGGCTCTGCTACAAAAGCTCGCGCCCGTCGTCACTTCCGCTTGCGCAAGCGCGTTTCTGGAACAGCACTTCGCCCACGTTTAGTTGTTTCTCGCTCTGCTCGCCATTTATTTGTGCAAGTTGTTGACGATACAACCTCAACTACTTTGGCATCTGCCTCCACTATGGAGAAAGAATTGCGAACTTTTACTGGCGATAAGACAGCAAAGGCAAAGCAGATTGGCGAGTTAATCGCAAAGCGTGCAAAAGAAAAAGGAATTTCTACTGTGGTTTTTGATCGCGGTGGTAATAAGTTCCACGGCCGAGTTGCAGCTGTTGCAACAAGTGCTCGTGCAAATGGATTGGAGTTCTAATGGCCGGTATTACAACCCCTACCACCGGTAGCCGTGAGAATAAGCCAAAGGGCGGTCGTGAAAAACGCGAACGTCGTGATGGTGATTTCCAAAAGGAAAAGTCTCCATATACCGAGCGAGTAGTTTTCATTAATCGTGTTGCCAAAGTTGTAAAGGGTGGACGTCGTTTCTCCTTTACTGCTCTAGTTGTTGTTGGCGATGGCAAAGGAATGGTTGGCGTTGGGTATGGAAAAGCCAAAGAAGTTCCACAAGCTATTGCTAAAGCAGTTGAAGATGGCAAAAAGAATTTCTTTAAGGTTCCAATTCTTAATGGAACTATTCCTCACCCTGTACAAGGTGAAAAAGCTGCCGGAGTTATTTTACTTCGCCCAGCCTCTCCTGGTACTGGTGTAATTGCAGGTGGACCAGTTCGCGCAGTACTTGAGTGTGCTGGTATCACTGATGTATTAACAAAATCTTTAGGATCAGGTAATCCAATTAATATGGTCCATGCAACAGCAGCAGCATTAAAAATGCTGGAGAATCCAACTGCTATTGCTGCTCGTCGTGGCCGCCCCCTTGAAGATGTTGCACCTGCAGCAATAACAAGATTAATTGCTGAGCAAGTAAAGGTTGGTGCCTAATGCCAAGATTAAAAGTTACTCAAGTTAGATCAAAGGTTGGCAATCCTCCTGATCAACGCAACACACTTCGCTCACTTGGTTTAAAGCGAATTGGTGATGTAGTTGTGAAAGAAGATCGACCAGAGATCCGCGGAATGGTTTATGCAGTTCGTCATTTAATTGCAGTTGAGGAGGTTGAATAACAATGGTGCTTAAGGTTCATCATTTACGTCCAGCTCCCGGAGCTAAGAAAGCTAAGACTCGTAAGGGTCGCGGTGAGGCTTCAAAGGGAAAGACAGCTGGTCGCGGTGGCAAAGGAACACGTGCTCGTAACGTAGTTCGTGCTGGATTTGAAGGCGGTCAATTGCCATTAGTTATGCGCTTACCAAAACTTCGTGGATTTAAAAATCCAGAAAGAATTGAGTATCAGGCGGTTAACATTTCAACTATTAATTCACTATACCCAAAGGGTGGGGACGTAACAGTTGATGATTTAGTTAAAAAAGGCGCTGCCCGTAAAGGCTTTCCAGTTAAGGTACTTGGTAATGGTGAGATATCAGTGAAGGTGACTGTATTAGCTCATGCATTCTCAAGTTCTGCTTCTGAGAAGATTTCAGCTGCTGGCGGAGCTGCAAAAACACTTTAATAATTATTTAGTAGAGAGGAAAAGATCTTGTTAAAAGCATTCGCAATGGCGTTTAGAACACCGGACCTGCGTAAGAAGATCTTGTTTACCCTTTCTATTATGGCTCTATTTAGATTTGGTTCAGTTGTACCAACTCCAGGAGTTTCATATGTAAATGTGCAGGAGTGTTTAAAGACAGCGGATACTGGTGGTTTATTTGGCTTAATCAACTTATTTAGTGGTGGTGCATTACTCCAACTAAGTATTTTTGCTCTCGGTATCATGCCTTACATCACTAGCTCAATTATTGTGCAGTTGTTAACTGTAGTAATCCCTAGATTTGAAGCTTTAAAGAAAGAGGGACAATCAGGAACTGCAAAGTTAACTCAGTACACCCGCTACTTAACTATTGGCCTTGCAATCTTGCAGTCAACTGGATTAATCGCAGTAGCTAGAATTCAAGGAAGAATTTTTGCAAATTGTTCGCTACCAATTATTCCTGATACATCATTACTTCGTGTTATCACGATGATTATAGTTATGACCGCTGGTACATCAGTAATCATGTGGTTAGGTGAGTTAATCACTGATCGTGGTGTTGGAAACGGTATGTCGATCTTAATTTTTACCTCAATTAGTGCAACTTTTCCAGGTCAGCTTTGGTCAATTAAATTACAAAAAGGCTGGTTTGCATTCTCATTTATTATGGCAGTAGGTGTATTAATTGTGGCTGCGGTAGTTTTTGTTGAGCAATCTCAACGTCGTATTCCAGTTCAATATGCTAAGCGTCAAGTAGGACGTCAGCAATATGGTGGAACTAGTACTTACATTCCAATTAAAGTAAACCAAGCAGGTGTGATTCCGGTTATTTTCGCATCTTCATTACTTTATATTCCATCACTAGTTGTTAACTTCAGTGGTAGCCAAGCTAGTTGGGCAAACTGGGTTTCAAAGAATCTTATTTCAGGAGATAACTTCTTCTATATCGGTGTTTATGCGCTCTTAATTGTTTTCTTTACTTACTTTTATGTAGCAATTACTTTTAATCCAGATGAGGTTGCTGAAAACATGAAGAAGTATGGCGGCTTTATTCCAGGTATTAGAGCGGGCCGGCCAACATCTGAGTATCTACAGTATGTGCTATCAAGAATTACTGCGCCAGGTGCGCTTTATCTTTCAATTGTGGCAATAATTCCTTTTATTGCTTTAATTCTTTTCCAAGCTTCACAAAACTTCCCATTTGGTGGAACTTCAATTTTAATTATCGTTGGTGTTGGCTTAGATACTGCAAAGCAGATTGAGTCTCAACTACAGCAACGATCCTATGAGGGGTTCTTGCGCTAATGCGATTAATCCTGGTTGGACCACCAGGTGCTGGTAAGGGAACACAAGCAGTTCATCTAGCTAAGTACTTTAAAATCCCACATATCTCTACCGGTGATATTTTCCGTGCCAACTTAAAAAATGGAACAGAATTAGGAAAACAAGCACAAACTTTTATGGATCGTGGCGAATTGGTGCCAGATTCAGTAACTAATGAGATGGTTAAAGATCGCCTAGGAAATTCTGATGTAGCAAATGGCTTTTTGTTAGATGGTTTTCCACGTAATACAAATCAAGCACAGGTACTTGATCAGATTTTGGCAGATAAAAAAATGCCACTAGATGCTGTACTTGAGTTAAAAATAGATAATGCACAAATCATTAAGCGATTATCTGGTCGCAGGACTTGCCAAGAGTGTGGCGCACCATCTCACGTAGAGTTTGAAAAACCAAAGGTGGCTGGAGTTTGCGATAAATGCCAAGGCGCGCTCTACCAACGAGAAGATGATAAAGAAGAGGTATTAACTCGTAGATTAGATATTTATAGTGAGCAGACAATGCCAATCATTAAATATTATGAAAAATTTGGCTTATTAAAAAATATCTCAGCTTTAGGTGATGTTACTGAGATAACTGATAATGCGATTGCGGCTCTAAAATAAAATATGGCAATTGAATTAAAAAACTTAGACCAACTAAAATCTATGCGCAAAGCAGGATTAGTTGTGGCTGACACATTACAACTACTTAAGCAGAGCGCTCAGGTAGGCATGACTACTCTTGAATTAAATGAAATAGCAGTTACTAACCTAGCTAAACATAGTGCTAAATCTTCTTTCCTTGGTTACCACGGATTTCCAGCAGTGATATGTGCATCTGTTAATGAAGAGGTTGTACACGGTATTCCCAACAAACGAAAACTTGTTTCAGGAGATCTTTTATCTATTGACTTTGGCGCAATTATTGAAGATTGGCATGGTGATGCTGCAATTTCATTTGGATTAGGTGAGGTTGATCCTGCTGATCAAAAATTAATGGATGTGTGTGAAGAGTCAATGTGGCGAGGAATTGCTGCAGGTAAAAAAGGTGGCAGATTAACTGATATCTCTGAAGCTATTGAAAGTTATATTAATTCTCAAGGTAAGTATGGAATTTTGCGTGAGTATGGTGGTCATGGAATTGGTAGCGCTATGCACCAAGAGCCACATATCCTAAATTTTGGTCCGGCTGGCAATGGACCTGAACTTGTTCCTGGCATGGCATTAGCACTTGAGCCAATGATTACTAGAGGTAATGAGCGAACAAAAGTATTAAGTGATGATTGGACAGTGGTTTCACAAGATTCATCTAAAGGTGCTCACTTTGAACATACTTATACAATCGCACCAGATGGAAAAGCCTTTGTTCTAACCGCACTAGATGGTGGCAAGGAGCAGCTAGCTAGATTGGGTATCCCAATCTCTGATTTGCTCTAAATACTGCGGGATTTTCCCGCGTGGATTAAGAAGCAAGTTAGCGGATTTTCCTTTTTCACCGCCTGCGCATAAACTATCCCTCCTGCCTCGTAAGGGGTAAACCTGATTTAGAACAGATAAGTAGGTATCGCTTGGCCAAGAAAGACGGTGCTATTGAGATCGAAGGCACTGTTGCTGAAGCACTACCGAACGCAATGTTCCGAGTTGAGTTAACAAATGGACATAAAGTTTTAGCACATATCAGTGGAAAGATGCGACAGAACTACATTCGTATTTTGCCAGAAGATAAAGTGATTGTAGAACTTAGTCCGTATGACCTCACTAGAGGTCGAATTATTTATCGTTACAAATAAATAATTTTTAAACTGTAGTTGTTAGAAAGGTAATCGTGAAGGTCAAACCTAGCGTGAAAAAGATTTGCGACAAGTGCAAAGTTATTCGTCGTAATGGCCGCGTTATGGTGATCTGCGACAACCTACGTCATAAACAACGTCAGGGTTAATTTAAAAAACGCGTGATGCGACGTAATTAAGGTAAAACTTAATTATGACCCTCAGTCCGAAAGGCTGAGGCCAGATAAGAAATTATCTGGGGGCATTGCGGAGGACCTTTCGGATATTAGAAACAGGTTAACGATATGGCACGTCTTGTTGGTGTTGATCTTCCTCGCGAAAAGCGGTTAGAGATCGCACTTACCTATATTTTTGGAATGGGACTTACCCGTGCGCAAGCAACACTTGCAGCAACTGGTATCTCACCAAACATCAGAGTTAAAGATTTACAAGAGCCAGAATTGGCAAAGCTTCGTGAATTCATTGAAGCCAATTACAAAATTGAGGGTGATCTTCGCCGTGAGATCGCTGGCGATATTCGTCGCAAAGTTGAAATTCAAAGTTATCAAGGTTCTCGTCACCGCAAAGGATTACCAGTCCGCGGTCAACGTACCCATACCAACGCTCGTACTCGCAAGGGTCCACGTGTTGCAATTGCTGGTAAGAAGAAGGAGACCAAGTAATGGCCGCCGAAAAAGCTAAACCAGCTAAAGAAGCTGCAGCAAAAGCTGCACCAAAGAAAATTAAAGCACGTAAGAAGGATAAGAAAAATGTTGCCTTCGGTCATGCTTATATTAAGAGCACATTTAATAACACCATTGTTTCAATCACAGATCCAGCAGGTGGCGTAATTGCTTGGTCATCATCTGGTCAGGTTGGATTTAAAGGTTCTCGTAAATCAACTCCATTTGCTGCGCAAATGGCTGCTGAGGCTGCTGCTCGCAAAGCACAAGAGCACGGCTTAAAGAAAGTTGATGTATTTGTTAAGGGACCTGGCTCTGGCCGGGAAACTGCAATTCGTTCATTACAAGCAGCCGGTCTTGAAGTTGGAGCCATCGCAGATGTAACTCCAGCACCACATAACGGTTGTCGTCCACGTAAACCACGTCGAGTATAAGGAAAGGGAGAAAACTATGGCTCGCTATACCGGTGCAGATTGCAAAAGATGCCGTCGCGAAAAAGTAAAGCTCTTCCTTAAGGGCTCTAAGTGCGATGGACCAAAGTGTCCAATTGAGTCACGTCCATATCCACCAGGACAACATGGCCGTGCTCGTTCAAAAGATTCTGAGTACTTACTACAGATGCGTGAGAAGCAAAAGTGTGCACGTATTTACGGAGTACTTGAGAAGCAGTTCCGTGGTTACTACGAGGAAGCAAACCGTCTGCAAGGTAAGACTGGTGAGAATCTTTTGGTACTACTTGAAACTCGTCTAGACAATGTTGTCTTCCGCGCTGGCTTTGCTAAGAGCCGCGATATGGCACGCCAATTAGTGCGCCATGGTCACTTCTTAGTTAATGGCAAGAGCGTGAACATTCCATCATTTAGAACTACACCTATGGACATAATTGATGTTGTACCAGCTTCATTGGACACCACACCATTTATCGTTGCAAGTGCAGAGCTTGGTGAGAAAACTGTTCCAGCATGGATGGAGGTTGTGGGTTCTAAAATGCGAATTTTGGTCCACGCCGTTCCAACCCGCCCAATTATTGATACTCAAGTACAAGAGCAACTAATTGTTGAGCTTTACTCCAAGTAATCAAGTACTTAAGCAGTAAAGATTTACCGCAGTAAAACTAAATATCGTAAGCCAACCGAAAGATCAAATAGAGGGTCTTTCAGAACATACGGAGGAACAAAGTGCTAATTGCACAACGCCCAATCCTCACTGAGGAAGTAGTAAGCGAATACCGTTCACGGTTCATTATTGAGCCGCTAGAACCTGGTTTCGGTTACACACTTGGTAATTCAATTCGTCGCACCTTATTATCTTCAATTCCAGGAGCAGCTGTTACTGGTATTAGAGTAAATAATGCGCTGCACGAGTTCACTGCTTTAGAAGGTGTGAAAGAGGATCTAACTGAGATCGTCTTAAACATCAAAAACCTAGTTTTATCTTCAGATAATGATGAACCATCACTTCTTTATATACGTAAAAATGGTGAAGGAATTGTTACTGGCGCAGATGTGGCTGCTCCAACAGGAGTTGCCGTACACAATCCAGAGCTTCACATTGCAACATTAAATTCAAAGGCAAAGTTTGAGATCGAGTTAACTGTTGAGCGTGGTCGTGGTTACATCACCGCGGTGCAAAACAAAGCAGCAGGGGGAGAGATTGGCCGGATTCCGGTTGATTCAATTTACTCACCAGTGCTTCGTGTTACCTACAAAGTAGAGGCAACACGTGTTGAACAACGCACCGACTTTGATCGATTAGTTCTAGATGTTGAGACCAAGAGATCAATGAAGCCATCTGATGCTATGGCATCTGCTGGTAAGACATTAGTTGAGCTATTCGGCCTTGCACGTGAATTAAATGCTAACGCTGAAGGAATTGAGATGGGACCTTCCATTCAAGATGCAGCACTCGCTGCAGATATGGCACTTCCAATCGAAGATCTTGATCTAACAGTTCGTTCTTATAACTGCTTAAAGCGCGAAGGAATTCACACAGTTGGTGAATTACTATCTCGCTCAGAGGCAGATCTAATGGATATTCGTAATTTCGGATCTAAATCAATTGATGAGGTTAAAGCGAAATTACAATCTATGGGAATGCAACTTAAGGACAGCCCAGCAGGTTTTGATCCAACAAAGCATGCTAATTATGGAAGCAGTGTTGATGATGAACTTGTCGATGCTGAAGAGGTCTAGGAGAGATCATGCCAAAACCAAGTAAAGGCCCACGCCTAGGTAGTGGACCAGCACATGAGAAATTATTGCTGGGCACATTAGCTGCGCAACTTTTCGAAAATGGAAAGTTAACAACAACTGAGGCAAAGGCAAGACGTCTTCGTCCACTTGCTGAGCGATTAATTACTCATGCAAAAAAAGGTGATCTACCTGCACGTCGTCGAGTAATGGCAAGGATTTCTAGTAAATCAGTTGTTCATACCTTATTTACAGAGATCGCACCACGTTTTGCTACTCGTGATGGTGGCTATACCCGCATTACCAAAATCGGTCCACGCAAAGGTGATAACGCACCAATGGCAGTGATTGAAATGGTTGAAGCAGGAGCGCCGGTAAAAAAGGTAGCTAAAAAAGCAGCAGCGAAAGCTGAGTAAAACACAAAGTTAAAAAAGATTATGACTAAACCCACTCTTGAAGTTAAGAGTGGGTTTTCTCGTTTAAGAGTTGATTTAACTTATCAGGGTACAAATTTTTCTGGTTGGGCAAAACAACCAAATGAGCGAACTATTCAAGAAGAAGTAGAAAAAGCTTTAAGCACGATTACCCAAACTAAAGTTGCAACAATTGTGGCTGGGCGAACTGATGCTGGTGTGCATGCAAAGCATCAAGTGATTCACACTGATTTACCAACGCTAACTGATATAAATAATTTAGCATTTAAATTAAATCAGATTTTAGATGCAGATATAAGGGTATTAACGCTGCAGTGGGCACCTGATAACTTTCATGCCAGATTTACTGCTATTTCGCGCACCTATCAATACAAAATAATAGACGCGGGTAAAGTAACTGCGCCCCTAGATAGACATGACAGTACTGAATGGTTTCGCCCATTAGATATTGAATTAATGAACTCTGGTTCTAAATTACTTCTGGGAGAGCATGATTTCTTTGCTTTTTGTAAGTTTCGTGAAGGTGGTAGCACCGTTAAAAATCTACTTAAATTTAATTGGCACCGTGATGAAAAAGATGTTGTAATTTGTGAGATATCAGCTGATTCTTTCAGATATAACATGGTTAGGAATTTAGTAGGAGCAGCAGTCTGCGTGGGCGAAGGTAGATTTAAACCAGAGTGGATGCTTGATACTTTAAAAAATAAGGAAAGAATTCCAGATAGTTATGTATTTCCAGCAAAAGGTTTGACTTTGATTTCAGTGCAATATCCACCAGTAGAGCAATATTTGAGCAATTATGAGAATTATTTAGCGACCCAAGAGAACTCAGAGGATGAGGGCTGATTTTAAGCGGGGTGTTAAAGCGGTTTTGACCCGAAGGCTCACCTAAAGGTAATCTTGCCCCTCTGGAAATGACCCAATAGGGAAAATCCTTTAATAAGAAAGCGAGATAACTGTGCGCACTTTTACACCAAAAGCTGGTGATATCACCCGCAGTTGGTATGTCATTGACGCACAAGATGTAGTGCTAGGTCGTCTTGCTACACATGCAGCACATTTACTTTACGGAAAACATAAAACTACATTTGCTCCTCATATGGATATGGGTGATTTTGTAGTTGTTATTAATGCTGAGAAGGTAGTTTTAACTGGATCAAAGAGTTCACAAAAGTTTGCTCACCAACACTCTGGTTATCCAGGTGGTATGACCTCAACTGTTTATGCAGATTTATTTGAGAAGTTTCCAACCCGCGCGGTTGAGAAAGCAATTAAAGGAATGTTGCCAAAGAATTCAATTGGTAGATCAGCTGCAACCAAACTAAAGGTTTATGCAGGATCTGAGCATCCACACGCAGCACAAAATCCAAAGGTTTTTGAATTTAACCAAGTTTCCCAGATCGCAAAGAAGTAATAGGAGAGTAATGTCTAACGAGATTATTGAAACTACCGAAGAGGATCTACCTACTTCATACAGTTCAAGCACACCAGCTGCAGCAACTAATCGCAAAGCAATCACCGCACCAGGTGGAGGCGTTGGTCGTCGTAAAGAGGCAGTTGCTCGAGTTCGCTTAGTTCCAGGATCTGGTCGATGGGTTGTAAATGGCAAGCCACTTGAGGTTTATTTTCCAAATAAGGTTCACCAACAATCAGTTTCAGAACCATTTCGCACGGTAGGTGCAGAGGGTACATATGATGTATTCGCTCGCATTGATGGTGGCGGAACATCTGGTCAAGCTGGCGCACTTCGTTTAGGTGTAGCACGTGCTTTAAATGAAATTGATAGTGATGCAAATCGTCCAACACTTAAGAAGGCTGGCTTCTTAACTCGAGACGCGCGCGTAATTGAGCGCAAGAAGTATGGTCTTAAGAAAGCTCGTAAGCGTTCACAATATAGCAAGCGCTAATTTCTTAACTCGATTAAATCTAATATGGCCCTCTTCGGCACCGATGGTGTACGAGGTGTAGCTAATGTTGATCTCACAGCGGAACTTGCAGTTGATTTAGCAATTGCAGCCGCACATGTTTTAGGCGAGATTGGTGCATTTGCCGGACATCGACCAAAAGCAATTGTTGCTCAAGACTCTCGTGCCTCTGGTGATTTTTTAGAAGCAGCAGTTGTTGCTGGTTTAACTAGCGCCGGTGTTGATGTTTACCGAGTTGGCGTATTGCCAACACCTGCAGTTGCCTTCTTAGTAAAAGAAAGTAATGCTGATCTTGGCGTAATGATTAGTGCATCTCATAATCCAATGCCAGATAACGGTATTAAGTTTTTTGCTAAAGGTGGAGATAAATTAGCTGATCAGGTTGAAGCACAAATTGAAGCTAGGTTAGGTGAGAGTTGGAATAGGCCTACTGGAGTAAATGTTGGCCGAATAATATTTGATGAAAATGCAAAAAAGAGATACATAGAGCACCTACTTTCCACTATGAGTACAAAATTAACTGGACTTAAGGTAGTTGTGGATTGCGCTAACGGGGCAGCATCAACTGTGGCACCTGGTGCGTATGAGCAGGCTGGTGCGGTGGTAACTGCAATTTCTGCCACCCCAACTGGTTGGAATATTAATGAGAATTGTGGCTCTACCCATTTAGAAAACCTAATTAATGAGGTTAAAAAAACTGGTGCTGATATTGGAATTGCTCATGACGGTGATGCAGATCGATGTTTAATGATTGCAAAAAATGGTGAAGTAGTAGATGGGGATCAGATCTTAAATATTTTAGCCACCGCCTATTTAGCTAGAAGGT
Organism: Candidatus Nanopelagicus sp.; assembly: GCA_964203335.1. Lineage (GTDB taxonomy): Bacteria > Actinomycetota > Actinomycetes > Nanopelagicales > Nanopelagicaceae > Nanopelagicus. The sequence continues at coordinate 95,362 of CAXNKX010000002.1, read as the reverse complement.
AAGTTAAATAAACAGACCGTTGTTGGAACAGTTATGAGCAATCTTGGCTTTATTAAGTCTATGCAAGCAGCTGATATAAAAGTTGAAAAAACTGCAGTTGGTGATCGATATGTATTAGAGAAGATGCTTGAAAATGATTACACCCTTGGTGGTGAGCAATCAGGACATATTATTATGCGCCAATTCTCAAATACTGGAGATGGCTTATTAACTGCCTTACAAGTAATGCAAGTTGTTGTGAAATCAAAAAAGTCACTTCAAGAGTTAGCATCAGCAATGCAGAAGTACCCACAGATTTTGATAAATGTTAAAGATGTAGCAAAAGAAAAACTTGAATCCTCAGTAAAAATTAAGGAAGCTATTTTAGAATCGGAGAAAGAATTAGCAGGTAGTGGGCGAGTACTACTACGTGCATCTGGCACAGAATCACTTGTTCGGGTAATGGTTGAAGCAAATGATTTAGAATTAGCTCAAAAGGTCGCAGATTCATTGGCTCAACTAGTAAGATCAGAACTTAAGCAATAAAAGGAGTAAGTGAGTGTGCGGAATAGTTGGTTATACCGGAAAAAACTCCACAATTACTCCCGTACCTTATGGTCTGGTAGCAGTTGAGTAAGTAGATGCCCGAAAAAAGACGCAAGCAGATGAACTCTGCTCTCAAATTATCAATTGCTTTTATATCTACTTATGCATTAATCACCCAGCAAGTGGTGGCTAACTCTTGGATTAGAAGATTAGATGAATGGATTTATGAAAGAGATATTTTATTAGTCACTCCAGGAAAGACACCCACCATAGTTATTCTTATGGATGATTTGGGATTACGAGGTATAACCTCAGCAATTTTACTTATCACTGCCATTCTAATCAGCCGGAGATTTAAATCTTGGCGGCCAATTAATTTATCTTTACTTGCATTACTTTTACTTAATTTAGCAGTAGGTGCTTCAAAGTTGTTATTTGGTCGCACTAAACCCAGCACCGGCTTTGACTTGTTCTTCACAGATAGTGGTCTTTCCTACCCAAGTGGTCACGCTGCAAATGCGGTTCTTTCTTGGGGAATGATTGCCTATTTAATCTTTCGTTACTCACATAAAGAGCCGTTTGAAGGTTTAAGGTTAACTTGGTTTGTTTCAATAATTAGCACACTAGTTTGTTTAGCATCGCTATATCGAAATACTCACTGGTTCTCAGACTTATTAGGTGGCCTATTCATAGGCTCTGCACTTTTAGTAGCAGTTATTGCAATTGATCGATCAATTACCTCAGATCGCCAACCCTCATAAGGGGCAGGTAGGCTAATTGCATGAGTCGCGGCATGTGTTGATAGTAAATCTTTCTGCAATTGCACAAAATTTTAAATCAATAAAAAGTCAAACTACTGCTGATGTGCTTGCCGTTGTTAAAGCTGATGCTTATGGTCATGGCTTAATCCCAGTTTCAAAAGCCTTAGAAGAAGCTGGTGTTGATTGGTTTGGTACTGCCTTACTTGAAGAGGCAATTAATCTTCGCAAAGCCGGAATATTAAAACCAATAATTAGTTGGCTTACGCCTTTAGGTGAGGATTTTAAAAGCGCAATTGATTTAGATATCGATTTAGGTATTCCCTCTATTGATCTACTAAATGAAGTTATTAAAGCTGCATCCCTAACCGGTAAAGCTGCTCGTATTCATCTTGAAATTGATACTGGGATGAGCCGGGGTGGCGTCTTATCAGAGTGGGATCAATTAATTAAATCTGTCTTAGTAGGAGTTAATTTAAAGCAACTAAAAGTTATTGGTATCTGGTCACATTTTGCTAGGGCGGATGAGCCAGATGAATTAATGAATCAAGAGCAATTAAGTTTATTTGAGGAAAAAGTTAATCAGGCTAAGGCGGCTGGTATAGATGCTCAATTTATTCATATAGCAAATTCTGCGGCGTTATTTACAAATAAGAGTTCACATAAAAATATCATTCGCTCAGGCATAGCCTTATTTGGATTAAGTCCAGATATAAAAACTATTGGAGATTCTTCCTCCCTTGGATTAAAACCAGCTATGAAGTTAAAAGCAAAACTAAACTTAGTGAAAGATGTTAAGGCAGGATCAAGTGTTGGCTATGGCGGTACTGCAGTAATTAAAAGTGATACTAAACTTGGCGTGGTTGCTCTCGGTTACGCAGATGGAATTCCTCGAAACACAAATAATCTAGCTGGAGTATTTGTGGATAAAAAACGTGCTCCAATAATTGGCCGGGTTTCTATGGATCAATTTGTGGTGGATTTAGGGATCACCTCTACCGCAAAAACTGGGGATGAAGTAATTGTTTTTGGCGATGGTAGTAGTGGTGAGTACACAGTAGATGAGTGGGCTAAGGCAGCTAACACAATAAATTATGAGATTATCACCCGAATCGGCCCACGTGTGCCTAGAATCTACCCTCGTGAGTGATTCAAATCTGCTTTCAATAAAGTCGTTATCAGTTTCATTTGGTGGATTAAAGGCGTTAGCAGATGTAAATTTAGATTTACATAAAAATGAAGTGAGTCGGTTTAATTGGGCCAAATGGTGCCGGAAAAACAACTTTATTTAACGCACTCTCTGGACTAGTTGATGTTGAATCTGGCTCACTTGAAATAAATGGAAAATCTCATAAATGGCCAAAACCTTATGAGCTAATTGATCTTAAGATCTCCCGCACCCTGCAAGGAGTTGGTTTATTTCCAGAGTTAACAGTTTTAGAGAATGTAATGATTGGTGCAAGCAAGAGTGCTAGCAGTGGTTTAATTTCATCAGCCCTTGGTTTAAGTGGGCGTGATGAAGAAAGACTTAAACAACGCAGTATGACCGCACTTGAGCGTGTTTATGCTTCTGGTATTGCTGATATGCGAGCAGATTCTCTGCCTTATCCAGTTACAAAAAGAGTTGCAATAGCTAGGGCGTTAGTTAGTGAACCAAAAATTCTTTTACTTGATGAGCCTGCTGGTGGACTTGGATCATCAGATATTGAGTGGATGAATTCATTAATTCACAATTTAGCTTCACAATGTTCGATAATTTTAGTAGAGCACCATATGGATGTAGTCATGTCAGTTTGTGATCGATTATATGTATTAAATTTTGGTCAAGTTATCGCCTCTGGAGATGTTGAAACAGTTCGCAGAGATGAAGCGGTAGTTGCTGCATATTTGGGGGTGAACAATTGAGCCTTGTTGTTGAGAATTTAACTATTGATCATGGCGCAATAAGAGCAATAAGTAATGTCTCTTTTAAAGTTCCCGAAGGTCAATTAGCTGCAATCATTGGCGCAAATGGTGCAGGTAAGACCACATTACTGCGAACATTATCTGGCTTAAAAGAATCAGTATCTGGCACTGCCAGTTGGAATGGTCAATCGATCTTAGAAAAAAAACCAGAGGATCTTGCTAGGTCAGGCATCATGCATGTTTCCGATGGTAAATCAGTAATTGCTGAGTTAAGTGTTAAGGAAAACTTAGCCTTAACTGGTTTATGGCGAAAAGATAAAAAAGATGTGGCAGCTGCAACTGCGGAGGTAGTAGAACTTTTCCCAATTCTTGGCCAGCGAATGGCGCAGACAGCTGGTTCTTTATCAGGAGGTGAGCGACAGATGTTAGCTATTGGTCGTTCTTTGATTGCTCGGCCAAAATTATTGCTTTTAGATGAACCCTCTCTTGGCCTAGCACCTTTAATTGTTGAGCAAATATTTCAATCAATTAAAGATTTAGTAAAGCGATTGAATTTAACGGTTGTATTAGTTGAACAAAATGCGATGGGTGCATCTAAAAATTGCTAATGAGGGTATTGTTTTAAGTTTAGGTTCAGTTGTGGCAGTTGATTCAGCCCAAACACTTCTAAATGATCCAGCAGTTCGCACTGCTTATTTGGGATTTTAATATGAATCAATTTATAACTGCAGTGTCTAACCTCACTTTCAAGTGGCGCCATCTATGCATTAATGTCAATTGCACTTGTATTAGTTTGGCGATCAACTCGGGTAATTAATTTTGCTCAAGCAGGTCAAGCAATCCTGACAACCTATATTGGATATGAAGCGGTCACTAGAAGTGGTTCATATTGGGTTGGGTTAATTTGCGCAGTAATTAGCGGGGCATTACTAGGGGCTGGTATTGATAGATTTTTTATGAGACCAATTTTTAAACGAGTAAATTCAGGGCCAATAGTAATGATTGCACCAGTTGTTGCCACATTGGCATTACTAGGAATTATTCAAGCAGTAATTGGATTTATTTGGGGATTAAGTTATCAAATTATAGAGGCACCGATATCAACCGGTGGACTTAAATATATTTGGCTCAATTATCGCTTTTAGCCCATTTAATTTAATGGTATTAATAGCAGTTACATTAAGTATGATTTTATTAACTATTTTGTTCCAAAAAACTAATATTGGATTAGCTCTTCGTGCTTCAGCATACGCACCTGAGATTGCAAAACTATCTGGCATAAGAGTTGATGCAGTTAGAACTTTAGGTTGGGCACTGGCTGGAGCAGCAGGTGGCTTAGCTGGGATGCTTTATATACCAGGCACTAACTTATATCCAAATGCCATGGATGTTTTATTAGTTTTTGGTTTTATTGCTGCAGTAATTGGTGGCTTAGATAGTTTATTTGGCGCAGTAGCTGGTGCGATGATTTTAGGTTTTGCTGTTAATTTCTCAGCTTCATATATTAGTTATAAATTAGTTTTCCCAACAGCATTTGTAATTTTAATTTTAGTATTACTAATTAAGCCAAAAGGTATCTTCTCAAGTAGTAAGGGAAGGAGAGATTAATGTTAAAGATATCTGCAACTAAAAAGAGATTATTTGGATTTATTATTTTGGGATGGGTTTTACTATTAATTAGTGATCGAATTGGTGAACTGCGTCAATACCAAGGTGCATTTGTTGCTATGTATACACTTGCAATTGCCTCAATTATTTTACTTACAGGCTACTCCGGTCAGTTATCACTTGGTCACGGTGCGTTAATGGCAGTTGGTGCATACGCAGGAGCATTATCAGTAAATAACTTTAAATTACATCCTGTCATTGCATTGGTTATGGCAGCTTTAGTTGCAGGTATTTTTGGCTTACTTCTTGGTTATGCAGCAGCTCGCCTAAGTGGACCATATTTAGCTGGTACTACATTGGCACTTGCAGTATCTCTTCCTACAATTGCAAATCAATTTCCAGTTTTAGGTGGCGAGCAAGGATTAGCATTTGATATCGGCGTAGCACCTGCCAGGCTTGGGTGAAGATTTCTCCCAGTATCAATGGTTTTTTTGGATAAGTTGTTTATCTGCCCTAATCATGATTTGGTTTTTAGTTAATTTGCTTAACTCAAGATATGGCAGAGAGTTTCGAGCATTAAGAGATAACCCAACAGCTGCTCAATTAGCTGGTATAAATATCGGGCGCCAAAAAGCATTAGCTTTTTCCCTAAGTGCCGGAATTGCCGGCCTTGCTGGGGGTTTGCTGGTAATGCTAATTAGTGGGGTCTCACCCAGTGCTTTCCCGCTTAGCCTCTCCTTTTTATTGCTTGCAGGCGCCGTTGTTACTGGTGTGTACAGCCTAAAAGGTGTGATTATTGGGGCTCTAGTCCTAGTGGCTATACCTGAAATAGCAGAATCAGTAGTATCACGCATAGGAGGTTCTGAAGGATTCACCACAAGTTTGCCTGGGTTCATGGTCAGTTCATTATTGATACTGGCAGTTCTCTTTACACCAAATGGGCCAGGACACTTACTTCATAAGAAAAAGCACCTTAAACATTAAAGACAACTCTAGGAGAGGAAATAAATGATCAGAAATACTCGCATGAAACGATTTTCAATCGTTTCGGTGGTAGCCACAGTAGGAGCGCTAGTTTTTAGCACTCTTCCTGCACAAGCTGCTGACCCAGGCGTTAGCGCAAAAGAAATTAAACTGGGTTACTCCGGTCCACTTACTGGCTCAGCCGGTCAAGTTTACGGAAAATTACCAGGAGCCATGAAGGCTTACTTCGATCACATTAACGCTAATGGCGGAGTTTATGGTCGCAAAATTAAATTAGTTTCAAGAGATGATAAGTACTTACCTACTCTTGCTGCTACTCAAACTACAAATTTAGTTTTAAATGACAAAGTTTTTGCGCTAGTTGGCGCTCTAGGCACTGCAACTCATAGCAAGGCTTACGTTGCAGCCCAACTTGCTAAAAACAACGTCCCTGATCTATTTGTGAACACTGGATTTAGTGGTTTTGCTAATAAGACCAAATATCCAACTGCCTTCACAATTCTTCCAAGCTATGCGATGGAAGCAAAGATTATGGCTAAGTTTATTAAGGACACACCAACACTTGCTCCACAAGCCTCATTCTTGATCGCTCAAGATGATGAGTTTGGCGTAGATGGTGTTAACGGATTTAAGTTAGCCGGACACACATTTGCAGCACCAGCAACTCTTTACCCACAGGGTGGGTTAAGCGCAGCACTTGCTGAAGGAGCACTTACTAAGTTAAGTGCAGTCCCTGGCAAGCCAGTTCTAGTTTTATTTGGAACAACTGACTCAACAGCTACAATTCTAAAAGCTGCTGAGAAATTATCACTTGTTTCTAAATTCACTTGGATCGCTGGATCTGTTGGTGGAGATGCCAACACATTGCTAGCACTAGGTGTTAAGCCTGCAACCATTAATGGAGCACTCGCTGCATCATTTTTCCCAGATGCAAAGGATGCGACTGATTCTTATGTTAGGGAATTCATGAAGATTAATACCAAGTACAACAAAGGTGTCACATTCGACAACGTTGTTCTACAAGGTATGAACTCAGCAATGCTAACTGTGCAATCACTTCGCGCCGCTGGTAAGAATCTAACTCGTGCCGGCTTAATTAAGGCGATTGAAAGCAAGGGTGCAAGTTTTGCTAGCGCAGGACTTGTCCCACTTAACTACTCAGCTAGTAGCCGAGTTGGTTACAACGGATATTGGTTTGGTCAGTTAAATGAAAAGGGAGAGCTAAAGCCATTTGGTGGCAAGCTATCTGTTTACACCACTGACTCAGCTTCAACTTCAGCACCAACTGCTTCCTCATACGAGCGTAAGCCAGTTCCTAAGAATGGGGTACCAACAAACTCATGAAAAATATAAACCTTAAAAAGAGCCTGGTAGCTCTTACAACTGCAGCACTTGTTGCAGCACTAGCAGTAGTTATTCCAACAACTGCAAGAGCTGCTGGACCAGACTGCTCTGGCACTGCGCTACCAAAATATCCTGTGTATGACGTTCAGTTATGCAAAGGAACAGACCAATTTGGCGCAAAGTATGAAATTGCAATGCCAAAGAAGTTCAACGGAACATTATTGGTTTGGTCTCACGGTATTCGATACAACACCAATTTACCTCCAATCCCAGTTGTATCACCCAAGGGCTATCTTGTTGATTACTCAGCTGATATAGCTCCATCTCCTGCAATTGCTGCCTCACTACTTAAGCAAGGTTTTGCACTTGCTGGTTCAGGGGTTCAAGTACAGGGTTGGAACCTTGCAGAGCAAGTTCTTGCTACAACTATTGTTATTGATCAAGCCATTGCAACTTTTCCAGCAATTGATCGAGTAGCTGCTTGGGGTAATTCCCTTGGTGGACTTTCATCACAAATCCTTGCTGAATCAAATCCAGGACTAGTTGAAGCTGTTGCGCCATTGTGCTTAGCAGAATCAGCTCTTTCTGAGATAACAATGGCTGGTGACTTCCTTTGGGGTGTTAAGACTTTATTTGACCCAACAATTAAGTTATCTAATTACTCTTCAGGCACTACTGGATACATGGAGATGGTCGGAGATATCGGTAAAGTACTAACAGTATTTGGTACATTATCTGCTGCCATTGCGGCAAATCCAACAGCACCAGCATGGCCTGCTACATCAACTGCTCCAGCAACACTAAAAGGAATTCCAGTACGAAGTGCTGTTTTACTTCTTGGTTTAATTTCTGGGGTTTCAACTCAGTCAAGTACTTTTGATTCATCAAGTGGACCAAAGGGACCTCTTGAGACATCATTTGGATTAGTAATTAGTCCAGCACTTGCAGTTCTTGAAAATGGAGCTCAGGCTGCAATTCTTGCCGTAGTTGCTAATTATGATATGGAGCTTCGCGCTGGTGGAGTTGTTTTTGATAACTCAAAGACTAATTACGCAGCTCGCTTAGGCGATGATGGCGATGTTTATGCTGCTGGATTATCTGGTAAAACTGCAACCGCAGGAATGCTAGGTTATTTAAGTGCACTAAATCCTGCTGCTCCACGCGTTACTGCTAATCCTTCAGCGGTTACAGCTATGAAAGCACTGGGTGAGATTTCAGGAAAGATCACAGTTCCTACAATCACACTTACAGCAACTGCAGATCACATCACACCTCCAGGTGCTACTCAATATCTGATTAACCAATATAACAGTGCAATTGCAAGTGGAGACAGTAAGAAAGGTTTACTTGTAAACATTTGGAATAAGCCTGCTGATGAGTACACCAAGTTTAATGCTGCTGGAAGTCCAATAACCCCAGCAAAACCAACTAATGGAACTCAACACTGCAACTTCACAGAGAGTCAGTACTTGATGATTGCAAAGATGCTTACTGATTCAGCTAAATCAGGAAAAGCTCCTACCGCTAAGACAGTGGCAGCTGCAATCAAAAAAGACAAGAACTTATTTGTGGATCCTAATTACACGGCTCCATTATTTAAGTATCGTCAATAACGCTTAGCAATTTAAGCAAAAAGGGCCTCAGGAAACTGGGGCCCTTTTTATATCTATAAACTACTCAATGCTATGGAACTTCAAATTAATTCGATTGACCAAATGCATCAGTTTGGCGCAAAAATTGGCGCCCAACTAGAGCCAAGTGATGTAGTTGTATTAAGTGGTGATTTAGGTTCTGGCAAAACAGTTTTAACGCAGGGAATAGCCTCCGCTTTAGGATTCTTAGATATTACTTCACCAACATTTGTGATTAGTAGAATTCATAAAGGAAAACCAAACTTCATTCATATCGATGCGTATAGATTAATAGATTCTGACATAAGTGATTTCACTGATTTAGATTTTGAAAGTTATCTGCCGAATAGCGTATTTGTTATTGAATGGGGAGCCCCATTTGTTAAAACTCTGACTGATCAATACTTAGATATAAATATCATGCCAGGTGAAAATGAGAATACTCGCAACCTTGTGATCACCGCAGTTGGAGATCGTTGGCAAGGATTTAATCTATGAGCACCGTCTTAGCAATTGATACCTCAACCTCGCAGACATGCGTAGCTTTAGTTGAAAATGGAAAAGTATTATTTAATAAATCTCATCTAGATCCACTCGCTCATAGTGAAGTCTTGCCTAAGTTAGTAGCACAAGCATTGAAGGTAAACTCAAAGATTGATTTAGTTGCAGTGGGTATGGGGCCTGGTCCATTTACAGGTTTGCGCGTTGGAATTACATTTGCGCAAAGTTACGCTCTCGCTGCTGGTATTAACTGGGTAGGGGTTTGTTCACTAGATGCTATGGCTGCAAATATAACTGAGGAAGAATTTATTGTTTCAACAGATGCCCGTCGCAAAGAGAGATTTTGGGCAAGATATAAAAACGGTGTTCAAATCACAGAGCCTGCAGTAAGTAAGGCGAGTGAATTAGAGAAGTTTGGTGTGCAGATTTTTGACAGAAGGCGATTATTTTCCAGAGGCAGTAGCAATTGCTAATCTTGGATTAACATACTCAGTTCAGTTACTCAGCCAATTTATATTAGAAAACCTGATGCATACCCACTTCCAGATGGGGTGAAATTTAGAGCAATGAGCGCACTTGATTTAGTTTCAGCTGTTGGAATTGAAAAGGATGTTTATGGAAAAGCCGCTTGGAGTAGTGCGCAGTTTAAAGAGGAGTTTGCTAAGGCTCCAAAAAATGCTAATTACTTAGCTGCTGAAGTAGATGGTGAATTAATTGGCTACGCCGGTATTTTCTTTGCAGCAGATGTAGCTGATATTCACACAATTACAGTTGTCGAGAATCATCGTCGTAAGGGGATTGGCCGGGAGTTACTAAAAAGAATGATTGATTGGGCAAGAGTTAAAAAAGCTGACGCAATCATGCTTGAGATGCGTCTTGGTAATGATCAAGCCCGCCCGCTGTATGAACATTATGGCTTTGTAGAGATTTCAAAGCGAGAAAATTACTATGGTCCTGGCCTTACTGCAGTTGTAATGCGTAAGGAGCTTAAGTAATGGCTTTAGTACTTGGTATTGAGACATCATGTGATGAAACAGCTGTAGGTATTGTCGATGATCGCAAATTACTAGCAAATGTGATTTCATCAAGTGTTGATCAACATGTGCGCTTTGGTGGCGTAGTTCCAGAAGTGGCTAGCCGAGCCCACCTAGAGGCCATGCAGCAGGTAATTAAACAAGCACTTACTGATGCATCAGTTTCAATCAAAGATATTGATGCAATTGCAGTTACGGCAGGTCCTGGCTTAATTGGTGCCTTACTTAGTTGGTGTTAGTAGTGCATCAGCACTTGCCCTTGCATTAGATAAGCCGCTTTATGGCGTTAATCATCTATCAGCACATATTGCTGTTGATCAATTAAATAATTCAAATCAATTACATCCTGCCATTGCTTTACTTGTTAGCGGTGGACACTCCTCTATTTTGCAGGTTAATAATTTAGCAACTGATGTAATAGTTAAAGGTGCAACTATTGATGATGCGGCGGGTGAAGCATTTGATAAAATTGCTCGCTTAATGGGCCTAGGTTTTCCTGGTGGGCCATTAATTGATAAAGAAGCATTAGCAGGAAATAAAACTGAGATTAACTTTCCAAGAGGGTTAACGGCGCCAGCTGATCTCGAAAAACATAAATACGATTTTTCATTTTCTGGTTTAAAAACAGCGGTTGCTAGATATTTAGCACAAACTCCAAATTATAAAAAAGCAGATGTTGCAGCATCATTTCAAGAGGCAGTCGTAGATGTATTAATCACTAAATCACTTACTGCCTGCAAAGAAAGTGGAATAGATAAGTTAATAATTGCTGGTGGCGTTGCAGCAAATCACCGGTTGCGCGAATTAGCCAAACAACGATGTGAAAGTGCAAAAATCCAGCTTCGAATACCACCGGCTAACCTGTGCACCGATAACGGGGCGATGGTGGCTGCTCTGGGCTCTTTGGCCATTAATGAGGGCGTAGCGGCCTCAGAGATAGGCATATCAGCTGATTCAGCAGCACCTGTTACTCAGGTGGTCTGGAAGTAGACGGTAATTTGCCCTAGCGCAGTACGCCCTTTAAAGTTGGCTTTAGCACTCTAAGCCCCCGTGTGCTAATTAAGCATTCGGGTTACTTCAGAGGGATTAATAAAAATAAAAGAAGGAGATATCAGATGGCAATTTCAATTAAGCCACTAGAAGATCGCATTGTTGTTAAAGCAAATGAGGCAGAGCAGAAGACTGCATCTGGTCTTGTAATTCCAGATACTGCTAAAGAAAAGCCACAAGAGGGAACTGTGATGGCGGTAGGCCCAGGTCGTTTTGAAAACGGAAACAGAATCCCATTAGATATTAAAGAAGGTGATGTTGTGCTTTATTCAAAGTATGGCGGCACTGAAGTTAAGTACAACAATGAGGAGTACTTAGTACTTTCCTCCCGTGATGTACTAGCAATTATTGCAAAGAAGTAAGCCGTGGGTAAATCACTTCAATTTGATGAAGCTGCAAGACGGGCTATGGAGCGTGGCGTAAACATCCTGGCTGACACTGTAAAGGTAACCCTTGGTCCTAAGGGTCGTAACGTAGTTATTGCAAAAAGTTACGGCGCACCTTTAATCACCAATGATGGTGTAACTATTGCTAAAGAGATCGAACTATCTGATCCAGCAGAAAACATGGGCGCTCAACTTGTTAAGCAGGTTGCCGAGAAGACTAATGATGTAGCAGGAGATGGCACAACAACTGCAACTGTACTTGCCCAAGCAATGGTTAAAGAGGGTCTGCGAAACTTAGCGGCCGGTGCTCAACCAATGGAGCTTAAGTATGGAATCGAGCAAGCAGTTAGTGCGATTACTGAAGCACTTCGCAAGAACTCAACTGCAGTTAGTGGTAAATCTCAGATTGCAGATGTTGCAACAATTTCAGCTCAAGATAAAGCAATTGGTGATCTAATTGCTGAAGCTATGGATAAGGTCGGCAAAGATGGCGTAATTACAGTTGAAGAGTCATCAACTACTGGACTAGAGCTTGAATTCACTGAGGGTATGCAATTTGATAAGGGTTATATCTCACCTTATTTTGTTACTGATGCAGACCGCATGGAGACAATTTTAGAAGATGCATACATTCTTATCTCTGGCCAAAAGATCTCAGCATTAAGTGAAATCTTGCCAGTACTAGAAAAAGTTGCTCAGGCAAGTAAGCCTTTATTAATTATTGCTGAAGATGTAGAGGGTGAAGCACTTTCTACATTAGTTGTTAACCGTATGCGTGGCACTTTTGCCTCAGCAGCTGTTAAAGCACCTGGCTTTGGTGACAGACGTAAGTCAATGTTGCAAGATATTGCGATATTAACCGGCGGTCAGGTTATCTCTGCTGAAGTTGGTTTAAAGCTTGAGCAAATTGATATCGCACTCCTTGGTAAGGCTCGCAGAGTTGTTATTTCAAAAGATGCCACCACAATTGTTGATGGTGCTGGAAATAAAAATGATGTAGCAGCAAGAGTTACTGAGATTCGCCGCGAGATTGAAAATACTGATTCTGATTGGGATCGCGAAAAACTACAGGAGCGAGTAGCAAAACTTGCTGGTGGAGTTTGCGTAATCAAAGTTGGTGCACATACTGAGGTTGAGTTAAAAGAGAAAAAGCATCGTCTTGAAGATGCTATCTCTGCAACTAGAGCAGCTGTTGAAGAAGGAATTGTTGTTGGTGGAGGTGCGGCATTAGTACATGCTGCAGCAGCACTTGATAATGATTTGGGCTTTGAAGGAGATCGAGCTGTTGGTGTTCGTCTTGTGCGCAAAGCATGTGATGAACCACTTCGTTGGATTGCAGAAAATGCTGGCCAAGAAGGCTATGTAGTTGTTTCAAAAGTTCGCGCAATGAAACCTAATGAAGGTTTTAATGCTTACTCAGAACAGTACACAGACCTTGTTAAAGAGGGCGTAATTGATCCAGTTAAGGTAACTAGATCAGCACTTGCAAATGCTGCATCAATTGCTGCAATGTTTATTACAACAGAGGCACTTGTCTTTGAAACTCCAGAAGAGAAGAAAGAAGAGGCCGCCGGTCATGGTCACTCACATGGAGCAGGTGGGCACTCACACTAATATAAGTTAAAACACAAGCCTTGGTTCTAAACTACTAGATAATCGACTAGCATTAACTAGTGGGAAATGTAACGCTAACTGTTGATTGCGGCGGAACTGGAATCAAGGCTTCTGTATTTGATCAGCACAGCAAAGTTTTAGTTGATTTTCCTTACCTAAAAACCCCATATCCAATGTCGCCAAACTCTTTAGTTGAAATCATTTCAAATTATGTTTTAGCAGATCATCGTATTAATCGAGTGACTGTTGGCTTACCTGGCATGATTCGTAACGGAAAAATCGTATTTATTCCTCATTACATTAATAAGCGTGGCCCTCGCACTATGCCAGATCCCCACTTAAAAAAGTTATGGCATGGCTTTGATTTACAAAATACACTTCATAAAAAACTAAAGATGCCAATTTTAGTTTTAAATGATGCAGAGGTTCATGCCGCCGCAGTTATTACTGGAAAAGGTCTTAGAGTGCGTACTTACCTTTGGTACTGGCCTTGGGTAGCGCAATATTTAGTGAAGGTAAATTAGCTCCACATCTTGAGATCTCTCATGCCACGATCAGATATGGAAAAACAATTGATGCTTGGATTGGTGAGATATCAAGACGGCGTATGGGAAATCAACTCTGGTCTCGCAGAGTTAAGGCTTTAATTGGTGAGTTATACCCAATGATTATCTGGGATAAGTTATATATCGGTGGAGGCAACGCACAACGTATTAGTAAATCAGCACTTAAAAGCTTTGACTATAAAGTGAAGATAATTCCAAATTCAGCTGGGGTTTCAGGTGGCGTAAAAGCCTGGGACCTTAGAGCGTAAGTTTCATAGATTACTCACAACAGATACGATTAGTTATATGTCCGATATTGAATTAGGTCCAGGCAAGCGCGCACGAGCAGCTTATTCTTTTGATGAGATTGCAATTGTGCCATCAAGAAGAACTCGTGACCTTGAAGAAGTTTCAATTAGTTGGCAAATCGATGCATATAAATTTGAATTACCATTTATCTCAGCTCCAATGGATTCAGTAGTTTCTCCTGAAACTGCAATTGCAATTGGAGAAGCGGGTGGACTTGGTGTTTTAAATCTTGAAGGTATTTGGACAAGGTATGAAGATGCGCAGAAACAGTTATCAGATATGGCAAAACTTCCTGAAGATAAAGCGATTAAGGCGAATGCAAGAGATTTATTCAGCACCTATTCAACCAACCTTAATCAAAGAGCGAATAGCACAGATTAGAGCAGCTGGTGTAACGGTTGCTGGAGCGCTTTCACCACAAAGAACTGCTGAGTTTCATAAAGCAGTCATTGATGCAGGTGTTGATATTTTTGTTATTCGTGGCACAACAGTTTCTGCCGAGCATGTTTCAGAAAAAACAGCTCCACTTAATTTAAAGAAATTTATTTATGAATTAGATGTACCAGTAATTGTTGGTGGTTGCGCTACTGCCCAAGGTGCACTGCATTTAATGAGGTCAGGAGCTGCTGGTGTTTTAGTTGGTTTTGGCGGCGGATCTGCTCACACTACGAAAACAGTTCTAGGAATTTCTGTTCCAATGGCATCAGCAGTTGCAGAGGTGGCATCTGCACGCCGTGATTATTTAGATGAATCTGGTGGCCGATATGTTCATGTAATTGCTGATGGTTCAGTTGGTAGCAGTGGTGAGATTGCAAAAGCTGTTGCATGTGGAGCGGATGCAGTAATGATGGGATCACCTCTTGCTAAAGCATCTGAAGCACCCGGTAAAGGTTGGCACTGGGGACTTGAAGCACATCATGGACAACTTCCAAGAGGTAACCGTGTGCAAGTTGGCACAGTCGGTACTTTAAATGAAGTTTTAACTGGCCCTTCGAACACCTCAGATGGCTCAATGAATTTATTTGGAGCACTCAGAAAGTCAATGGCAACTTGCGGCTATTCTGATCTAAAAGAGTTCCAGCGAGTTGAAGTGGTAATTCAGCCTTAGTTGTAATCTGTGAAATCACTTAAAGTTTGTCAGTAATAAAGGGATATCTATAAATTTCTTTTGTTAAATCAAGAGTATTGAGTAAACTTAAACCATGAGAAAAATATTTAAGGTTGTGATAGCAACTTCTTCACTGATTATTTTTTCTACCATACTTACGCCAGTTTCAAATGCTGCGCCTAATAAATCTTTAGATAAAATTAATTGCAAGAACACAAAAGCAAAAAGTCAAACTGCAAAAAATATTGATCCACCTGAAATTAAGGGACCATTTCAAAATAGAACTTTTACCTTCACAACAAACTGCGGAAATATTGTAATTAAAGCAGATGGGAAAGGTGCTCCAATTACAGTTACTGCATTATCAGCTTTAGCAACCGGTGGTTTTTTTGATCAAACACTTTGTCACAGACTAACTACTGAAAATATTTATGTTCTGCAGTGCGGAGATCCAACTGCAACGGGCTTAGGTGGACCAAATTTTACTTACCGAGATGAAAACCTACCTACTAATGCTGAAGGTAACTATCCAGCGGGTGTAGTTGCAATGGCTAATTCAGGACAGAATACAAACGGTAGTCAATTTTTTATTGTTTACGCAGACACATCTTTACCACCTAGTTACACAATTTGGGGCAAAGTAACAAAAGGTTTGGAAATTGTTCAAATGGTTGCAAAAAGTGGAGTAATGGATGGAAAGAAAGATGGTTCACCAAAGCAAAAAATTGGAATTGAAAAGGTAAAGGTTCGTTAGTTAGTATTTACAATCTTAAATACTTCAGCAACTGATCCAGTTGGCAGATTATTGGCTTGAGCATTTCGCTCACCCCACTCACGGACCATATTTTCTAAGTTTTCATTATGAGCAGTTTGGCTAACATGACTATGAAGTGCTTTCATTTTCTTATCAAAAGTTGAAGTAATATCAATAAAGTGATCTGGGTTTGAATTAGACATTACCCAAACTTCTTTTACTCGCCATGGTTGTAATCCTTCATTTTTTAGTAAATCTTCAAATGCAAATGGGTTTCTAGAATCTGGATAGACAGCTTGAATTGCCGCTTCACCTGCAGCCATATGGTCTGGGTGGGATGCAAATAAGCGATCCCAGTTCCTATCTGGTGATTGGATAAGCATTCGATCAGGTTTAGTAATACGAATTTGTCTAACAATATCTTTTCGTAATTCAATAGTTGGTACTAACCAACCATCTCGATAATTTAAAAACGTTATATCGGTAACTCCAACTGCTAGACCTGCCTCACGTTGCTCACGTTGGCGAATTTTAGGCATTTCTTCACGTGGTACAGATAGATCTTCACCACCTTGATCACCATTTGTGCAGATGCAATATGAAACCTTAATTCCTTTAGCACTCCAAAGCGCAATAGTTCCCGCGGCTCCAAAGTCACAATCATCAGGGTGCGCAGTTACAACTAAAACTCGCTCAATCTCACTGTCATTTAATGGCTCCATCATTGGCAAGGTTACCGCAGCAATTCACCTCATCATACCGACCGATAGACTTACCAATATGTCCGCGTTAATCGAAGGTTTAAATCCTCAACAAATAGCAGCGGTTAAACACGAGGGTTCACCATTATTAGTTGTAGCAGGTGCAGGTTCTGGAAAGACCCGAGTACTGACAAGAAGAATTGCTTATTTATTAGCGCAGCGAAATGTTGCCCCATATGAGGTACTAGCAATCACCTTTACAAATAAAGCAGCTGGTGAAATGAAAGAGCGAGTTGCGCAATTAGTTGGTGATCGCGCGAAAGCTATGTGGGTATCAACATTTCACTCAGCATGTGTGCGGATACTGCGTAAAGAGGCTTCATTACTTGGTTACACAAACTCATTCACAATCTATGATCAAAGTGATTCACTAAGGCTAATTACTCTAGTGATGCGTGATTTAAATTTAGATGCTAAGCGCTATGCACCAAGAGCAGTAGCATCCTTAATTTCGCAGGCTAAAAATGAACTAATGGGTCCAGCAGATTATTTAAATCAAAGCAAAGATCAATTCCAAGAGATTGTTGCCCAAGTCTTTGCTATTTATCAAAAGCGATTAAGCAGTGCTAATTCAATGGATTTTGATGATTTAATTGCAAAAACTGTTGAAGTCTTACAACGCCATCCAGAAACTAGAGCTAAGTATCGCTCACGCTTTAAACATATCTTGGTAGATGAATATCAAGATACTAATCATGCCCAGTATGTCTTAATTAAAGAGTTGGTAGGAAGTGCCTCTGATTCCTTCACTTTAGCTGAGCTTTGTGTTGTGGGAGATGCTGACCAATCTATTTACGCTTTTCGTGGTGCTAATATCCGAAACATTTTACAATTTGAAGCTGATTACCCAGAGGCTAAAACAATTTTATTAGAACAAAATTATCGCTCAACTCAAAATATTTTAAGTGCAGCTAACGCAGTTATTTCAAATAATGAAGGCAGGAAAGAGAAAAATTTATGGTCTGAAAATGGCGCTGGCTCAACAATCGTTGGTTATGTGGCAGAAAGTGAACATGATGAGGCTGATTTTGTAGTTCGCGAGATTGGCCGGCTTCGTGACTTAGCAAAATCAAATCCAGGAGATACCGCAATCTTCTATCGCACTAATGCACAATCTCGTGTTTTTGAAGAAGTATTCATGCGAGTAGGAATTCCATACAAAGTTGTAGGTGGAGTTAGGTTTTATGAGCGAAAAGAAATTAAAGATTTTCTTGCCTATCTAAGGGTAATTGTTAATCCAAATGATGAAGTTTCACTTAGAAGAATTATTAACACACCAAAGCGGGGTATTGGTGATCGAGCCCTTGATTTACTAGACCTATACGCCCAGGGCAATAACTTAACTTTTTGGCAGTCATTATGTGAAGTTGAAAAAAATCAAGAGATTGCTCAAAGATCTGCCGCCTCTTTAATTGAGTTTGTTAAGTTAATTCAATCATTACAAACATTAGTTGAGGCAAAAACTAGGCCATCTGTTATTGCACAAGCAGTGCTTGAACAATCAGGATTACTTACTGAGTTATCAGAGAGTAAAGATCCACAAGATGAGGTTAGAGTTGAAAACTTAGAGGAGTTAGTCGCAGTTGCAACAGAGTATGAAGAGAGTGAAGTTGATGATGGAGAAGAAATTTCACTAGTAGGTTTCTTAGAGGATGTCTCACTTGTCGCAGATGCTGATCAAATACCAGAGGGTGAAGATCATGGCGGAGTAGTAACGATGATGACATTACACACCGCAAAAGGACTTGAGTTTCCAACAGTTTTCTTAACAGGTATGGAAGAAGGTATTTTTCCGCACTCTAGAACACTTGGTGATCCAGATGAATTACAAGAAGAGCGCCGGCTTGCTTACGTTGGACTAACGAGGGCTAGAGAAAATCTTTTTATTACTAGAGCTGAATATCGTTCATCATGGGGTTCACCTAATTACAACCCAGCATCTAGATTTCTAAGTGAAATACCAGATTCAGTAATTGAATGGAATCAAGCGCAGGAAAAAGCTCCTTCAATTAAAACTTCATCACGACGCACATTCGCCCCAGTTAAAGCAACTGGCAAAATAAATACCACCATGCAACTTGAAGTTGGTGAGCGCGTATCACATGACACATTTGGTTTAGGAACTGTAGTTTCAGTAAGTGGTGAGGGTGATCGAGCCGAAGCAACCATAAATTTTGGCTCATTTGGTGAGAAGCGACTACTACTTCGTTATGCACCAGTTGAGAAATTATAAATTTACTCACTTTCTCATTAGTATTACTACCTTGCACTTTCCTAAATTTGATCGGGGAAATTAGTGGATCTTTTTGAGTATCAAGCACGTGATCTATTTGAATCTCATCAAATTCCAGTGTTAGCCGGCGCAGTTGCCACCACAGCAGATCAGGCATATTCAGCGGCTGAAAAAATTGGCGGCAAAGTTGTTGTTAAAGCTCAGGTAAAAGTTGGAGGCAGAGGAAAAGCTGGTGGGGTAAAGCTGGCAGAAAATGCTACAGATGCTAAAGAAAAAGCTGGTGCAATTTTAGGAATGGATATAAAAGGACATATTGTAAAAAAGGTAATGATTGCTCAAGCAGCGCCAATTGAATCTGAGTATTACCTAGCAATTTTATTAGATCGTGCTAACCGAAACTTTTTAGTAATGGCATCAGTAGCTGGTGGTATGGAGATTGAAGAGGTTGCCCATAAAACTCCAGAAAAGCTAGCGAGAGTTGGTATTGATCCAAATAAAGGCATTGACAAGGCGCAAGCATTAGAGATTGCAAAGAGCGGACAATTTCCAGCAGATGTTTTAGATCAGGTTGGTGATGTGTTAGTAAAACTATGGCAGGCATTTATTAAAGAAGATGCCACCTTAATGGAGATTAATCCATTAGTTAAAACTACTGATGGCAAAGTAATTGCTTTAGATGGCAAAGTTACTTTAGATGATAATGCTGTTTTCAGGCATCCAGAGCATGAGGCTCTAGTAGATCATGATGCAACTAATCCACTAGAAAAATTAGCAAAAGAAAAAGATTTAAATTACGTTAAATTAGACGGTCAAGTAGGAATTATTGGTAACGGCGCAGGTCTTGTAATGAGTACGTTAGATGTTGTGGCATATGCTGGAGAGAAATATGGCGTTAAACCAGCAAACTTTTTAGATATTGGTGGGGGTGCCTCTGCTGAGGTAATGGCAAATGGTTTATCAATAATTTTAGGAGATAGTGATGTTAAAAGTGTATTTGTAAATGTTTTTGGTGGAATTACTGCTTGCGATGCAGTTGCAAATGGAATTGTGCAGGCTCTTGAAATCCTTGGTAGTAAAGCTACTAAACCAATTGTTGTAAGACTTGATGGTAATAATGTTGAACTAGGTCGAAAGATATTAAGTGAAGCAAATCATCCATTAATTCAGCAGATAGAAACAATGGATGGCGCAGCAGCAAAAGCAGCAGAGTTGGCGGCGAATAAATGACAATTTTTGTTAACGAAAGTACTAAAGTAATTGTGCAAGGTATGACTGGCTCTGAGGGAACTAAGCACACTAAACGTATGCTTAAAGCTGGTACAAAAATTGTGGCTGGTGTAACACCTGGTAAAGGTGGTCAATCTGTTGATATGGACGGCCAAATAATTCCAGTATTTAATTCAGTTAAAGAGGCTATCTCAGCAACTGGAGCTAATGCATCAGTTGTATTTGTGCCACCTAAGTTTGCCAAAGCTGCTGTAATAGATGCTATTGATGCGATGATTCCATTAGTAGTTGTAATAACTGAAGGAATTCCAGTCCATGATGTTGCTGCTTTTTATGCATACTCAGTTGAAAAAGGTACAACTCAAATCCTTGGCCCAAACTGTCCAGGAATAATTAGTCCAGGCAAAACTAATCTTGGAATTATCCCCTCAGACATAACAGGCAGTGGACCAATCGGTTTAGTTTCAAAATCTGGAACCCTTACATATCAAATGATGTTTGAATTAAGAGATTTTGGTTTTACTACTGCAGTTGGAATTGGTGGAGATCCAATTATTGGTACAACACATATTGATTGTTTGCGTGCATTCCAAGATGATCCAGCAACTAAGGCAATTGTGATGATCGGTGAAATAGGTGGGGATGCAGAAGAGCGTGCTGCGCAATTTATTAAGGAGTATGTAACAAAACCTGTAGTTGGATATGTTGCTGGCTTTACCGCACCTGAAGGTAAAACGATGGGTCATGCTGGCGCAATTGTCTCAGGTTCATCTGGTACTGCAGCAGCTAAAAAAGAAGCATTAGAGGCTGTCGGTGTTGCGGTTGGTAAAACACCAAGTGAAACCGCTAACTTGATGCGCAAGATATTGAATGGATAAAAAGCAGATAGGAAAATAATGGTTGCGCGTAGGTTATGGATAGCGCTGCAACAAGTGATTCGTTCAGTTCTAATAATTCTATTTCCACTTGCATTTATAACTTTATTTGCTTGGGCAACTGCTGGTAGCACTTACGGCACTACTTCTGATCCAATGCGGGCAGCTGTTTGGCTTTGGTTAGGTTCACACCTAACCCCATTTAACATAACAAGTAATGAAGTAAGTGGCTATCTCTCCTATTTACCACTTGGCGCAGTTGTTTTACCTTGGCTAACTATGCGCCTAGGGTATAAAAGAGTTCTTGAAGCAGTTGAAAATAAAAAAGTTAGCCGAGCATATTTTATTATCGCCTACTTATTAATCTATTTACTTCTCACTTTAATTTCTAGTAATTCACAAGTTTCAACTGATCTATTTAGGGGGTTAGGAATTTTATTTATTCTACTTCTAACCGCTACCACAGATCTTAAGGTTGAAAATTCTATAAAGTTGCCAATGCAAATTTTCCAGATCATGTTAGGTATTGCCGGTATCTTATTTTCTATTTCTTTAATGCTTAATTTTTCAACTGCAAAAAACTTAACTATTGTGCTAAATCCAGGGATATTAGGTGGCCTACTTTTATTACTACTGCAGTTGTTATACCTACCAAATATTATTTTTACCACTCTAAGTTATATTCTAGGCTCTGGTTTTTCATTAGGAAAAGCTACTGATATCTCACCATTTTTATTTAACTTAAGAGAGATTCCAGCAATTCCAGTATTAGCTGGTCTACCTTCTGATAAGAATATTTGGTTCCTCCTGCCCACATTAATGATCGCAATTTACGGCTGGATTAACTTAACTTTAATATTTAAATTAAATATTGATACAAAAAGTAAGCGCCAATTAATTTTAAGATTTTTTATTCTTTCAATTTTAGGTGTAATGATTATTGCATTTATTACTTCAGGATCATTAATCTCCAGCAATATGTCACCAGTTGGTGTAAATCCTCTACGAATTGGAGCAGTAGTAACAGCGCACCTCTTGCTTGTGCTGCTACTAATGATCTTGTTACCAAAGGTGTTTAAGAAGAAAGATAGCAAGGGTAGGCTTGCCATATGAGCGCAGTGATAATGGATGGCAAAAAATTAGCCAAGCAGACTAAAGATGACATCGCTACTCAAATTAAACAGAGTAATAAAAAATTAGGACTTGGCACTATTTTAGTTGGCGATGATCCAGGCTCACTAGCCTATGTTGAAGGAAAGCACAGTGATTGTGCTGAGGTTGGTATCAACTCAATTAGAGTTAAATTACCTAAAACTGCAAGTGAGCAAGAAATCATCAAAGCTGTAAATGATTTAAACAATAATCCAGAGTGCACAGGTTTCATTGTTCAACTACCACTGCCAAAATCTGTTAATACTGAAAAAGTCTTATTAGCAATTGATCCAAAAAAAGATGCAGATGGCCTAAATCCAGTTAACTTAGGTAGTTTAGTTTTATCAGCAAATAAAGTAATTCCCTGCACACCTAAAGCAATTTTGACATTATTAAATGAATATAAAATTAAGTTATCCGGCAGTAAAGTTTTAATCATTGGTCGAGGTACTACTGTGGGCCGGCCACTTTCAATCTTGCTATCTCAAAAACCAATTGATGCCACCATTACGCTGGCACATTCAGCAACAAATAACTTGATGGATTTAATTGAAGTAGCCGACGTATTAGTTGTAGCTATTGGAGTAGCACATTTTGTTAAGCCAAATATGGTTAAGCCAGGCTGTACCGTAGTTGATGTTGGAATTACCAGAGAAGATGGCAAACTACTTGGTGATGTTGACCCATCAGTTGCACAAGTTGCTGCTTACTTCACACCAACTCCAGGTGGAGTCGGACCAATGACAAGAGCTATGTTGCTGAGTAATCTACTTGAGTTAGCAAAGTAATGAAAGAAAATTTCACACTAGATCAGATCCGCCGCTTTTCACTTGCGGTGGTAGTAATTGGTCTAATCATTTCAATTAGCGGGGCAGTTAGAACTGGCTCAATGATTTTATCCCTTGGCGCTAGTGCATTTGTTTTAGCTAGGCACTCTCAAGTTAAAGTTAAGCGGAACATTGAACTAGTTTTACCGATTATTATCTGCGTTATGTTATTTATCTTGGCTTTATCCCTGCCGAACGCTAGATAAATCACCGATTTAGAACTATTAGAAGTAATCAGTAATATTAGCCATGCACCCTGAAAGGATTAAATGAGTAGATCTGGAAAAGTAACAGTTGTTGGCGCCGGCTTCTATGGATCAACCACCGCACTTAGACTTGCTGAATATAATATTTTTGAAACGGTAGTTTTAACAGATATTGTCGAAGGAAAATCTGAAGGCTTAGCTTTAGATATAAATCAATCTAGATCAATTGAAAACTTTGAGACCAAAGTAATTGGCGCAACAACTAATGCTCAAGGCGATGGCTATGAGAAAACTGCTAACTCAGATGTAGTAGTAATAACTGCTGGTCTTCCGAGAAAGCCTGGCATGAGCCGAATGGATTTAATCGGTGTTAATGCTGGCATTGTTCGAGGTGTTGCAGAAAATATTGCAAAACACTCACCCAACTCTGTAATTATTGTGGTTTCAAATCCACTTGATGAGATGACCGCTCTTACTCAGCTGGCAACAAAGTTTTCTTACAACAAAGTGATTGGCCAAGCTGGCATGTTAGATACTGCCAGGTTTACTAATTTTGTTGCTGAAAAATGTGGTGTAGAGATCGCTAGCGTTAAAACATTAACGCTTGGTTCACACGGTGAGACTATGGTGCCTGTACCAAGCCGCTGCACTGTAAATGGCAAAGCATTATCTGAGGTCTTATCTGCTAATGAGATTGCAGATTTAGTTGATAAAACTCGAAATGGTGGGGCTGAGATTGTGGCGTTACTTAAAACAGGTTCGGCTTACTATGCACCATCTGCAGCAGCAGCTCGAATGGCAAGAGCAGTAATTACTGATTCAAATGAGGTAATGCCAGTGTGTGCTTGGGTAAATGGTGAATATGGAATTAATGGTGTTTATCTGGGAGTTGAAGCACAGATCGGTAAGAATGGTGCGAATAAAGTTGTTGAAACTAAATTAACCGCCGATGAGTTAGCCTCATTAAAGGTTGCCGCTGAGGCAGTTCGCACCAAACAAGCAGATGTCAAAGATTTATAAGGGAGAATAAGGATATGAATAAGATTAAAGTAGTTGGCACTGTTGTTGAATTAGATGGTGATGAAATGACCAGAATTATTTGGTCATTTATTAAAGACTCCTTGATCTTGCCATACCTTGATATAAATCTTGAGTACTACGATCTTGGCATTGAATATCGTGATAAAACTGATGATCAGGTAACAATTGACTCAGCTCATGCAATTCAAAAGCATGGTGTTGGTGTTAAGTGCGCAACTATTACTCCTGATGAGGCAAGAGTTGAAGAATTTAAGTTAAAAAAGATGTGGAAATCACCAAATGGAACAATCCGTAATATTCTAGGTGGAGTAATTTTTCGTGAGCCAATTATTATTAAAAACGTCCCAAGATTAATTCCCCACTGGAATAAGCCAATTGTAATTGGCCGCCATGCTTATGGTGATCAATACAAAGCAACTGATTTTCGTGTACCAAGTGCTGGAAAACTAACCGTTACGTTCACTCCAGAAGATGGTTCAAAGCCAATGGAGTTTAACGTTTTTGATTTTCCGTCCTCTGGTGTTGCTATGGCGATGTATAACCTTGACGATTCAATTCGTGATTTTGCAAGAGCCTCATTTAACTATGGATTAATTAGAAAATATCCAGTATTTCTATCCACAAAAAATACAATTTTAAAAGCTTATGATGGTCGCTTTAAAGATATCTTCGCAGAAGTTTTTGAAAAAGAGTTTAAGGCTGAGTTTGCTAAAAACAATCTCGAGTATGACCACCGATTAATCGATGACATGGTGGCAACATCATTGCGCTGGGAGGGCGGTTATATCTGGGCCTGTAAGAATTATGATGGCGATGTTCAATCTGACACAGTTGCTCAAGGTTATGGCTCACTTGGACTTATGACATCAGTACTTATGACACCAGATGGAAAAACAGTTGAGGCAGAGGCAGCTCACGGCACAGTTACTCGCCACTATCGCGATCACAAAGCGGGTAAGGCAACCTCTACAAATCCAATTGCGTCAATATTTGCTTGGACACAGGGGCTAGCGCACCGAGCTAAATTAGATAACACTCCTAAAGTTGCAGAGTTTGCAAAGACACTTGAGCGAGTATGTATTCAAACAGTTGAGAGTGGAAAAATGACTAAAGATCTAGCGTTGCTAATTAGTAAAGATGCACCATGGCTTAACACCCAAGAGTTTTTAGCTGCAATTGATGATAATTTAAAGAAGGAAATGGTTTAACACTTAAAACAAAAAGCCCCACTTGAGTTCAAGTGGGGCTTTTTAATTTCTTACTTAATTTAAACGCTTACCAGAAGCAGCATCAAATAAATGAACAGCATCAGGATTAGCACCAACAGTTACAGTTTGCCCAGCCTTAGGTGGATTCTTTGGATCCCATCTAATAATTATCTGACCAAGCTCCTCAGAAGTGTTAGCAAACTTAAGCGACTTATCAACTGGCTTTCCATAAACAAAAGCATCAGAGCCAAGCTCTTCAACAACTTCAACTAGTACTTCAAAGCCAGTTGATGCTGGTGCTAAGGACTCTGGCCTAATTCCTACCGTGATAGATGATCCGGCATTTGATGGCACAGCAATACCAAGATTTCCTAGCATTGCCTTCCCACTAGAGACAGAAGCAGTTAGTAGGTTCATAGCAGGTGAACCAATAAAGCCGGCTACGAAAACATTCTGTGGTTTTTCATAAAGATTTCTTGGCGTATCAACTTGCTGTAGCAAGCCATCTTTAAGAACTGCTACGCGATCTCCCATAGTCATCGCTTCAACCTGATCATGTGTTACATAAACAGTTGTAATTCCAAGTCGGCGTTGAAGCGCTGCGATTTGGGTACGAGTTGCAACACGAAGCTTGGCATCTAAGTTTGATAATGGCTCATCCATTAAGAAAACTTGTGGTTCACGCACGATTGCACGTCCCATTGCAACTCGCTGGCGTTGTCCACCAGAGAGAGCCTTAGGTTTGCGATCTAAATAATCTTCTAAATCTAATAATTTTGCTGCTTCGCGAACCCGGCGATCACGTTCTTCTTTTGCAATGCCGGCAATTTTTAATGCAAAGCCCATATTTTCAGCTACTGACATATGTGGGTAGAGAGCATATGACTGGAACACCATTGCAATATCACGATCTTTTGGTGCAACATTTGTTACATCTTTATCACCGATTCGAATTGATCCGGTATCAATTTCTTCAAGTCCGGCCAACATACGTAGTGATGTTGATTTACCGCAACCAGATGGTCCGACTAGTACTAAAAACTCACCATCATTAACAGTGAGATCTAATTTATCTACCGCAGGTTTTGTAGTGCCAGGATAGATTCGAGAAGCCTGTGAAAATACAACTGAGGCCATGGTTATTTACTCCTTCTCCGGGTAGGTACGTACCCGACGATCCGTTGGATGAAGGTCTCACGGTTGTGAGAGTTGGCAAAGGCTACGAACAAGCAGGGGTGAAATGGGAAGGGGTCATGGGTTTATACGCTCACCGCAGCCACTAAGTGGGCAGGTAGATATCATTGGAGATATGGCTTCAGGTGCTCTGCAAAGTATCGCAATCGTTTTAGGCCTAATTGCGTTGGGCGCAATATTTGTTGCCGCTGAAATCGCACTTATTTCCCTACGAGATTCTCAAGTTAAACAAATATCAACTAAAGGAAAACGTGGTGCACGAGTTGCCCACCTAGCAAAAAATCCTAATCGATTTCTAGCAGCTGCTCAGATCAGCATTACATTATGTGGATTTTTATCCGCTGCCTTAGGCGCGGAACAACTTGGTGTGTATGTAATTCCAAGGCTAGAGGAGATTGGTTTATCAGCTAGGTACTAGTGAGGTAATTTCAATAGTTGTAATTACTTTAGTGATTGCCTATATCTCATTAGTATTTGGTGAGTTAGTTCCAAAGCGATTAGCGCTATATAAGACAGAGGCGATTGCGCTCGCGCTCGCTGCCACAATTGATCGAATTGCAAATTTATTTAGGCCAATTATCTGGCTTTTATCTCATTCAACTGATTTAGTAGTTAGATTATTTGGAATTACCTCAAAGTCAGTTAGAACACAGATTTCAGAGGCTGAGTTAATGGATTTAGTTAGTGGTCATGCCGATTTAACTAAGGAAGAGCGAGATATTGTTGAAGAGGTATTTAATTCAAGTGATCGACTTATCCATGAAGTAATGGTGCCTAGAACTGAGGTCGATTTCTTAGATGCATCCTTAACTATTTCACAAGCACGAAAAGTAGCAGTTGAGCTTGCTCACTCTCGATATCCAGTTGTTCGTGGTAGCAGTGATGAGGTAATTGGATTTTTACATGTCAGAGATTTACTTAATCCAAAATTAGATGATACCCAAATGACGATCATGGAGATAGTGCGAAATGTAATATTTTCCTACCCGGTACTAAAGGAGTATTACCTGCCTTAACGGAGATGCGAAGTAAGAGGCAACATATTGCAATTGTTCTAGATGAGTATGGTGGTACTGACGGAATAATTACTTTAGAAAATTTAGTTGAATGCTTAATTGGTGATATTCATGATGAGTATGACGGACATGAGTCTGCTCCCATAGCGCAGCCTCGAACCGGTGATATTGAAGTTGATGGTTTAATATCTCTGGAGGATTTACAGGAGTCAACTGGTATTACATTGCCAGAGGGTCCTTATGAAACAGTTAGTGGTTTTGTAATGCATTACTTAGGGCGAATTGCGCAGGTTAATGATGTAGTTCGAATTAACGGTGCACGCTTTACAATTATCAGTATGAGTGGCAAACGAGTTGGTCAGTTACTACTTGCTAGAGATGATGTGAAGTAATGAGTAAAAAACGCGTCCTATCTGGCATTCAACCTACCCATGACTCTTTTCATTTAGGAAATTATTTAGGCGCCCTTAAGCAGTGGGTAGAGATGCAAGAAAATCATGATGCGTTTTATTGTGTAGTAGATCTTACATGCACTAACGGTAGAAACTGATCCAAAATTATTGAAAAAACGGACCTTACTCTCGGCTGCGCAGTTAATTGCAATTGGTCTTGACCCAAATAAGTGCACACTTTTTGTTCAGTCTCATGTTCCAGCGCATAATCAACTAGCTTGGGTATTTGAATGTATTACTGGCTTTGGTGAGGCTTCACGAATGACTCAATTTAAAGATAAATCACAAAAAAGTGGCGCAGACCGAATTAATGTTGGGCTTTTTACTTATCCAATATTACAAGCTGCAGATATCCTGCTTTATCAACCAGATTTTGTACCAGTCGGTGAGGATCAACGCCAACATGTTGAATTAACAAGAGATATTGCTCAACGATTTAATAGTAAATATAAGGAGATATTTAACATTCCTAAGCCGGAGATAATTAAGTCACTAGCAAAAATAAATGACCTACAAGATCCAACTGCGAAGATGAGTAAATCAGCTTCATCAATGGCTGGTGTTATTGAGCTTTTAGATACACCAGAAGTCACTTTAAAGAAGTTTAAATCATCAGTTACCGATGATGGTAAAGAGGTTAAATTTGATGAAAAACTAAAACCTGGGATTTCAAATCTACTAACAATTCACTCTGCGCTCTCAGGTAAATCTGTTAGTGATTTAGAGAATGAGTTTTCAGGTAAGGGCTACGGTGACTTTAAAGCAGCTGTCGCTGAGGTGGTTATTGCCAAACTTGAGCCAATTAGTAAGCGCACCAATGAGTTAATGGATGATCCAGCAGAGTTATCGCGGGTATTAAGTAATGGGGCGCAAAAGGCGAGTGAGGTTGCTAGCACGACTCTTAAAGCTGCCTATTCAGCAATTGGCCTGGCTTAGCCTTAAATACTGAGAGAAACGGCTATAACTCTTAACTCTTAATTAAGAGTTGAACTAATTCTAAACAAATCGTAATCTGCAATTTCGAGCGTTGTTAGTTACTAAATCTGCCTTACCGATAGGGTGCGACTACCACAATCCCAGAAATTTTGGGTACTAGTCCTTGGGAGGGATTTTGAAAAAATCAATCAAACTCGTAGTAGCTATTGCAGCTACTTCATTAGTTACATCTGTTGCAGTTACCCCAGCCGCACACGGTGCTACTAAGCAAAAAGTCTGTGTTGCACTAGATACAGCCGGAATTAACGATAAGTCTTTTAACCAGAGCTCATACGAAGGTGCCAAGATGGCACTTAGCAAGGGTTATGCAGCCTCAATTAAATATGCACCTGCAAAATCAAATGCTGATTACGCTCCAAATATCAGCAAATTTGTATCTGAAAAATGTACAGTAATTGTTGGCGTCGGATACTTACTTGGTGATGCAATTGCAGCAGCAGCTAAGGCTAACCCAACTGTTAAATTTGGTTTCGTTGATGGCTGGGGATTAGGTAATAACGTAAAGGCAATTACCTACAAGACCGATGAGAACTCATTCATTGTTGGATACATGGCAGCAGCCATGAGCAAGACTGGAAAGGTCGGAACTTACGGCGGACTTCCAATTCCTACAGTGACAATATTTATGGAAGGTTTTGCTAACGGTGTAGCTCACTACAACCTAATGAAGAACAAGAACGTAAAGGTACTTGGTTGGAACACAGAGACTAAGACCGGAACATTCCTAGGTGGTTTTGATGACACAACTAAGGCACTTCAAACCTCTATCTCATTAGAGCAACAGGGAGCAGATTTCATTTTCCCAGTTGCCGGTGGAATGCAAGCAACAACAGCTGCAAATAGCCAAAAGACTAAAAAATCTAGCGTTATTTGGGTAGATGCAAAAGTTATGAACACTGGTGCACAATTTGCAAACGTAGTTCCAGTTTCAGTTGTTAAGGGACTTGCTGAAGGTGTATTAGCTACCGTAAAAGAAGCTTACGATGGTAAGTTCACAAGCAAAGAGTATGTTGGAACAATGGCTAACAAAGGTGTATCCATTGCATTTACTCCAGCTTGGAACAAAAAAATCCCAGCAAGCCTAAAAGCTGAAATTGCTAAGCTTTCAAAGGATATTGCTGCAGGAAACATTATTGCTCTAAATACAGTAGAGTAATAAAAATAAATTGCTGGGTAGGTTAATTTTAACCTACCCAGTTTTTAATTTAAAAAAGTTAGAGGAAAAATGTCAATAGAACTTAAGGCGATTACCAAAAAGTTTGGATCTTTAGTTGCCAATGATTCCATTGATCTAAAAGTAGCCCGCGGTGAAATCCATGCAATCCTTGGTGAAAATGGTGCTGGTAAATCAACACTAATGAATATAGTTTATGGCTTAGTAAAAGCGGATTCTGGAAAGATTTTTGTTGAGGATAAAGAAGTAATTATTAATGAGCCAGCAGATGCCCTTAAGTATGGAATTGGAATGGTTCATCAGCACTTTATGTTGATTCCAGTCTTTACAGTTGCTGAAAATATCGCACTTGGACGGGAAGAATCTAGGGGAGTGTTTTTAACCTTAGATGAAGTAAAGAGAAAAATTAAAGCTTTAGCTGATGAGTTTAAGTTTGATATCGATCCTGATGCTTTAATTGAAGATTTACCAGTAGGAGTTCAACAGCGAGTTGAGATCATTAAAGCTCTAATTTATGACGCAAAGGTATTGATTTTAGATGAACCAACTGCGGTACTAACGCCTCAAGAGACTGATGAACTTTTAAACATAATGCGGACCTTGAGGGAAAAAGGCACATCAATAATTTTTATTACTCACAAGCTGCGAGAAGTTAAAGAAGTAGCAGATAAAATCACCATTATCCGATTAGGTAAAGTCGTTGGAACTGCCTCACCGGATGCTTCTCAAGAAGAATTAGCAAGCATGATGGTAGGACGACAAGTTGATCTAGCGCCTAATAAGAGTGAAGTTAAGGTGGGTAGAGTTGTTTTAGATATAAATAAATTAAATGTTTCAAACTCTTTAGGTAGAAAGATAATCAATTCACTTTCACTGCAAGTAAAAGCCGGTGAAATACTGGCAATTGCCGGTGTACAAGGAAATGGCCAATCTGAACTGACAAGGGCGATTTTGAATTTAGAAGATCATGTCGAAGGATCCATTAAATTAGATGAACAAGAAATCCTAGGTTTAACAGTTCAGGATGCCCTACGTAAAGGAATTGCCTACATTCCTGAGTCTCGTGAACTAGATGGTTTAATCGGTAGCTTTACTATCGCTGAAAATCTAATTTTGGATGTACATGACCTAGCTCCAGTAGCAAGTAGAGGGCAATTAAATAATGAATACATCAATCAAAATTCAACAAAATTAGTCAAAGAATTTGATATTAGAACTCAGAGTATTTTCGATAATGTGTCAGCACTTTCTGGCGGAAATAAGCAAAAAGTTGTATTGGCAAGAGAGCTGTCAAGGGATGTTAAATTAGTAGTGGCTTCTCAACCAACGCGAGGTTTAGATGTTGGATCAATTGAGTTTGTTTATGAAAAATTATTAAGTGAACGTTCAGCAAATCGTGCAATTCTATTGATAAGTAGTGAGTTAGATGAAGTACTTGAATTAGCAGACCGAATTGCAGTCATTTATAAAGGCGAAATAGTGGGTGAGGTTGGCCCAGATGTCTCAAGAGAAAAATTAGGTTTAATGATGGCTGGAATAAAATAATGAAGCAATTTTTAGGCACAGTTCGCCGAATTACCCTACTACCTACCCTTTCATTTATCTTTGCATTCTTTATTGGTGGAATTATTATCGTTATTTCCGATCCAATAATTATGGCTCAGTTAAATTCACCCGGAAAATTTCTAACATCTGCAGCGGCCAGAATTGGCAATTCTTACTTAGCTATATTTCAAGGCTCTATTTATGATGTTAATTTAGCTAGGGAGTCCGGGGTTGTCCGAGGCTTTTACCCACTATCTGAAACCATAGTTACTTCAATCCCACTAGTTTTTGCAGGACTAGCAGTCGCACTAGCTTTTAGATCAGGATTATTTAATATTGGCGCGCAGGGACAGTTTATTTTCGGAGCAATTGGAGCTTCCTATGTTGGCTTTACCTTTGATTTACCTCCTCTAATTCATGTGCCATTAGTTTTAATCGTAGGAATTATATTTGGTGGATTATTCGGTGGAATTGTTGGACTCTTGAAAGCTAAAACTGGAGCTCATGAAGTAATTGTGACCATCATGCTTAATTATGTGGCTGCATTGTTTATTTTATGGCTTCTAAAAACTTCAACTTTTTTAAGACCAGAAAGATTTGATCCAATTGCCCCTGACGTAAATCCAAGTGCAAGGCTGCCCAAACTACTAGGCGCAGATCTTAGATTACATCTTGGAATATTTATTGCCCTAGCAGTAACTTATTTAGTTTGGTGGTTGCTAAATAGAAGCACTTTAGGATTTAAATTTAAGGCAGTAGGAGCGAATGCAAACGCTGCAAAAACCGCCGGTATTTCAGTGCCATTGGTTACAACAGTAACTATGTTTATTTGTGGAGGAATCGCAGGATTAGGTGGCGCAGTTCATTTAATTGGTACGGAGTATGCGCTGACTGCTGGTGTTGCAGGAAGCATCGGCTTTGATGCAATAACTGTTGCTTTGCTAGGGCAGGCAACTCCTTTAGGTACATTATTTGGGGCCTTTTTATTCGGTGCGCTACAAACTGGTGGTAGAACTTTGCTTTCAAATACAGGAACTTCATCTGAAATTATCCAAGTAATCCAGGCATTAATTGTGTTGTTCATTGCAACTCCAGCACTACTCAAGAAGATATTCAGATTGAAAAAAGCTGTTGAGAGTAAAACTATGGCTGCAAAAGGTTGGAACGGATGAAACAACAGTTAAACGCTTTGCAAAAGCGGCGAAAAAACGGCGTTATTGCTATGTCAATACTTTTTGTTTTTTTCTCATTTATTTTCTATTTTTCTTCAACAAGAGTTGAACCTGTAGTTTTTGGTTTCTATTTAGGTGATGAATGGAAACTTATTAATGAGTGGCAAGTTGGCTCTAAATCTGGGGTATTGATATTTCTAGTTATTTCATTGCTTGGAATCCTATTTTCTTACACCCAGTTCATTAGAGACAAGAAATTATCCATAGGAAGCTTCCTATTTGGCTTTGGTTCGATTATGGCCTTTTTATGCTGGGCTGCTGCTGGAAAATTTATTCCACTCACTGGAATGCTTCAAGCGACAGTTTTACTTTCAGTTCCATTAATTTTTGGCTCAATGGCTGGTTTGCTTTGTGAAAAATCTGGAGTTATAAATATTGCTATAGAAGGGCAATTATTATTCGCTGCCTTTATTTCTGCAGTTATTGCAAGTCTGTCACAAAATTTAATTTGGGGATTAGTATCAGCCCCTATAGCTGGAGCAGCAGTTTCGTGGATATTGGCTTATTTCTCAATAAAGTTCCAGGTAGATCAAGTTATTTTAGGATTCGTTATAAATGTATTGGTAATAGGACTTACAAACTTTTTTTATACAGTTTTACTTGTGCCATACGAAAGTACTTGGAATGCAGCCGGCAGTTTTTCGGCAATTCAAATTCCAATTTTATCTAAAATTCCAATTATCGGGCCAATTTTATTTAATCAAACGATAATTGTTTACTTTATGTATTTGATAGTCACAGTACTTCAGGTGGCTCTATTTAAGTCTAAGTGGGGACTACGAACACGCGCTGTGGGCGAATTACCAGTTGCTGCAGATAGCGTTGGAATTGATGTAAATAAATTAAGGTTTAGAAATGTCATATTAGCTGGCGCAGTTGCTGGAATTGGTGGCGCAGTATTTACACTCGGCGCAGTTGGCATATTTTCTCAATCTATGACCGCTGGAGCTGGTTTCATAGCTCTTGCTTGCCTAATTTTTGGAAAGTGGAGTCCGAAGGGGGC
Organism: Candidatus Nanopelagicus sp.; assembly: GCA_964203335.1. GTDB lineage: Bacteria > Actinomycetota > Actinomycetes > Nanopelagicales > Nanopelagicaceae > Nanopelagicus. The sequence goes on along the minus strand of CAXNKX010000002.1, from coordinate 61,164 downwards.
GATAATCGCTGCTTTATTCTTTGGATTTACAAATAGCCTTCAAAGTAATTTATCAATTGCTGGGGTACCAATTCCTTCGGAATTCATGTTAATGATTCCTTATGTGGCAACAATTATTGCTGTTTCTGGATTAGTTGGACGAGTTCGAGCACCCGCCGCAGATGGTATTGCGTATACCCGCGGTGTTAAATAATCAAAATTCATAGGACAATTACCCCATGAATATTAATTGGGATCAGCTCCATACTGCCGCAAAAGATGTAATGAAAAATGCTTATGCCCCCTATTCAAAATTTAAAGTCGGTGTAGCGGGCCTAGTATCAGATGGTCGCATTGTGGTTGGTTGCAATAGTGAAAATGCTAGTTACGGTGTTGGGTTATGCGCTGAATGTGGATTAGTTTCCTCACTTACTGCAACAGGTGGCGGGCGATTAATCGCTGTAGTTTGCGTAGATGGCAATGGTGATTATTTATCACCTTGTGGAAGATGCCGCCAATTACTTTTTGAGCACGGTGGTAATGAGATGTTGTTTATGACTCCAGAGGGCGCAAAACCATTTTCAGAATTACTACCTTGGGCCTTTGGTCCTGAGGATCTTAAATGAGTGAAAGATTTACAGCAGTTGAAATAATTTCAGCAAAACGAGATAAATTTGAATTAAATAATGAACAAATTGACTGGACGGTAGATGCCTATACCCGCGGTGTAATTGCTGATGAACAAATGTCAGCTCTTTTGATGGCAATTTTACTTAACGGAATGAATAGCCGAGAAATTTCACGTTGGACCGATGCCATGATTGCAAGTGGCGAGAAAATGAGTTGGTCAATGCTTGATCGTCCGACCGTTGATAAACACTCAACCGGAGGAGTTGGAGATAAAATCACGCTACCACTTGCACCATTAGTTGCTGCATGTGGGGCAGCTGTACCTCAGCTTTCAGGGCGCGGACTTGGTCATACTGGCGGTACATTAGATAAATTAGAATCAATTAAGGGTTGGAAGGCATCTCTTAGTAATGCTGAGATGCTAAAGGTAATTCAAGAGTGTGGGGCAGTAATTTGCGCAGCAGGTACTGGACTTGCCCCAGCTGATAAGAAACTTTATGCCTTACGTGATGTAACTGGGACTGTACAAGCAATTCCACTAATTGCATCTTCAATTATGAGTAAAAAAATTGCCGAGGGAACAAGTGCGTTAGTACTTGATGTAAAGACTGGCTCTGGTGCCTTTATGAGTGATCCAAAAGATGCTGCTCGTACTTGCTAGAACCATGGTGGATTTAGGAAAAAGAGCGGGTGTAAGCTACTAGAGCATTAGTAACTGCAATGGATGTGCCACTTGGACTAACTGCTGGAAATTCATTAGAAATAAGGGAAACTCTTGAAGTATTAGCAGGAGGTGGACCAAGTGATGTCGTTGAGCTAACGCTGTTACTTGCGAATGAAATGCTTGATGCAGTTGGGATTAAGCCAAAAGTGTCACCAGCTGATGCATTAAAAAATGGAATGGCTATGGATGTTTGGCGCAAAATGATTAAAGCACAAGGTGGAGATAATGATGCTCCACTTCCTGTGGCTAAAGAAAAAATAGAAATCTCAGGCTGACTCGTCTGGAAAATTACTAACTCTTGATGCACTTAAGGTTGGTATTTCTGCTTGGCGTTTAGGAGCAGGTAGGCAAAAACAAGGTGAAGTTCTCCAACTTGGCGCTGGAATTGAAATTCATGCAAAACCTGGTGACTTAGTTAAAGCAGGACAAAAAATTTTAACTCTACATAGTGATGAATCAGCAAGATTTGATCGAGCTAAAGAAGCCTTAGTGGGTGCCTTTTCTATTGGTGGCGTGGATGATCCAATTAAGCGATTACCATTGGTTAGTGGAAAGAATTGAGGGTTAAGTGTCACTAACTAGCACGCCAACAGATGAACAAATTAAGCGAGTTCCAAAAGCTTTATTGCATGATCATCTAGATGGCGGACTTGCGCCCACAAACTATTATTGAACTATGCACAAAAAATTGGTTATAAAAAACTACCAACTGAAGACCCAGAAAAATTGGCAATTTGGTTTGAGGAAGCTTGCAACTCACATTCACTCGTTCGCTATCTTGAAACTTTCGCGCACACAGTTGCGGTGATGCAAACAAAGGAAGCAATAATTCAGGTAGCGCGTGAGTGTGCAATTGATTTAGCAAGAGATGGTGTTGTCTACGCTGAAGTTAGAGGAGCACCTGAGTTATTTACTGAGCAAGGTCTAACTTTTGATCAGAGTAATTGAGGCGACTACCGAAGGTTATAAGCAAGGTAGTAGCCGAGGCAGCAAAAGAGGGGAAAAAAATAAGGGTTGAATCTTTACTTTGTGGACTTAGACAAAATAATAAATCACAACAGGCAGCAGAATCTGTTGTTAAATATAGAAATAAGGGCGTAGTTGGTTTTGATATTGCCGGCCCCGAAGATGGTTTTCCACCAACTAAACAATTAGATACTTTTGAATATTTAAGAAAAGAAAATGCTCATTTCACCATCCATGCCGGAGAGGCTTATGGATTGCCATCAATTTGGGAAGCAATACAAATATGTGGCGCTGAGAGAATCGGACATGGCGTTCGTATTATTGATGATATTGATTTCTCAGGTAGTACGCCAAAACTAGGTCCACTTGCTTCATACATTAGAGATCGAAGAATTCCACTTGAGCTTTGCCCAACCTCAAATTTACAAACTGGCGCAGCTAAAACATACGCACAGCACCCAATTGGGCAATTAGCAAAGCTTCGCTTTCGCGTAACACTTAATACCGATAATCGACTAATGAGTAATACATCTATGACTAATGAGATGACTCAGTGCGTTAAATCATTTGACTGGAAATTTGCAGATCTGCAACGAGTGACTGTAAATTCACTTAAAAGCTCATTTATTCCATTTGAAGAGCGGCTTGAAATTATTGAAAAAATTGTAAAACCAGCATACGCAGCAATATCTGCTGAATAAATTAAAGTCCGATTGGGTGCCAGACAGTTTTTTGTTCCATAAAACTAAGAATTCGCTCCGGATGATTAGTTGGACTAAATCTAAATATTCGCTTTAAATTATCTGCGCCAACTAGCTTTAATTCCTCTTCTTGCTTTTTACTAAGGCCGGCAACATCTACACCATCTATTTCCATATGTGAACCAACCCATGGCGCTAACTCAGTAATTTTTCCAGTAAGTATGTTTACAACTCCGCCAGGTACATCACTAGTTGCCAGTACTTCACTTAAAGTAATTGCAGGTAGTGGATAACTTTCGCTTGCAATTAAAACTGCAGAGTTACCACTAGCGATTACTGGAGCAAGTGTCCTTACTACTCCAAGTAATGATGGTTTATTTTCTGCAAATATCGCAACCACACCTAAGGCTTCTGGTGTTGTAAAGTTATAAAACGGACCTGATACTTGGTTTAATGAACCAGTAACTGATGATAATTTGTCACACCAGCCTGAGTACCAAACCCAGGTATCAATTGCTTCTTCTACTTGTACTTTTGCTACTTTAGTAGTTACCCCTTCTAAAGCACAGATCTCATCAATGAATTGATCACTTCGCCCCTGCATAATCTCAGCAACGCGATACAGGATTTGCCCGCGATTAAATGCAGTTGCATTAGCCCATCCAGAATGCGCAGCCTTTGCTGCTACAACAGCATCTCGTAAATCTTTTCGAGAGGCTAGTGCAGGATTGGCAATAAATTTCTTATTATGCTCCTTTAATTTCATACACACGACCAGACTCACTTCTTGGAAATGCGCCACCAATAAATAATTTATATGTCTTATTTACATCTATGCGGCTCATTTACTTTCCTTCACTTGCGATGTTAGATAACCAGCAAGACCATGGCGACCACCTTCACGTCCCCAGCCAGACTCTTTATAACCACCAAATGGACTTGCTGGATCAAATTTATTAAAAGTATTACTCCAAATAACTCCGGCTTTTAATTGCTTAGCAGCCCACAAAATCTTAGAACCTTTATCACTCCAAACTCCAGCAGATAATCCATACATTGTGTTGTTTGCTTTCTCAATACCTTCAGCAGGGGTTCTAAATGTTAAAACTGATAAAACTGGACCAAATATTTCATCCCTAGCAATTCGGTGTGATTGCGATACTCCAGTAAATATTGTTGGTGGATACCAAAAACCCTTACTTGGTAATTTGCAATCAGGTGACCATCTACTAGCACCTTCAGCATCGCCTGTATTGGAAATTTCATGAATTCTTTTTAATTGTTCTGCTGAGTTGATTGCTCCTAAATCGGTGTTTTTATCCATCGGATCACCAACTCTAATCAAACTCATTCTTTTTTTAAGTTTTTCTAAAACTTCATCAGCAACATTCTCTTGAACTAATAATCTTGAACCTGCACAACAAACATGCCCTTGATTAAAGAAAATTCCATTAACTATTCCTTCTACAGCTTCATCAATAGCAGCATCATCAAAGACAAGATTGGCTGCTTTTCCACCTAGTTCTAGTGTTGCACTTTTCTTTGTGTTAGAAATTGATCTAGCGATTGCTTTACCAACCTCAGTAGAACCAGTAAAAGCTATTTTATTGATATCAGAGTGATTAACTAAGGCAGCACCAGTTATGCCATCTCCGGTAACAATATTTACCACACCATCTGGTAATCCTGCTTGTTGGCAAACTTGAGCAAATAATAATGCTGTCAATGGTGTTGTTTCTGCTGGTTTTAAAACAACTGTATTACCGGCAGCAAGTGCTGGAGCTATCTTCCAAGCAAGCATGAGTAGTGGAAAATTCCAAGGAATTATTTGGCCAACCACACCTACTGGCTTTGGTTTACTACCAAGGCCGGCATAATCTAATTTATCTGCCCAACCAGCATGGTAAAAAAAGTGTGCAGCAGCAAGTGGAATATCTGTATCTCGTGATTCTCTAATTGGTTTTCCATTATCTAAGGTTTCAACAACTGCGAATTCGCGTGCTCTCTCTTGCAGAATTCGAGCAATGCGGTAAAGGTATTTACCACGCTCTTTTGCTGGCATCTTGGACCAAACCTTAGTAAAAGCTGTTCTTGCACTTTTAACAGCTAAGTCAATATCTAATTTATCGGCATATCCAACTTTTGAAAGGATTTCTTCAGTTGCTGGGTTAATTGTGTTAAAACTTTTACCCTTCTTAGGCTCTACAAATTTTCCGCCAATAAATAAACCATATGAGGTTGCAATATTTGCAATGGCTTTCGATTCAGGTGCACTTGCGTATTCAAAGCTGCTCATAACCCACCTAATCCATTGTTACGTAATTGGCACTAGCGTAGTGCCCAGTACGTAACTTCATTCGCTGCATCAATAAGTCATTTAATAGCGCACTTGCGCCAATTCTGAAATAGAGCAGGATTAAGCCACTGTGGTCCAGCCGTCTCATTTACTAGAACCAGCTGCTTAATTGCATCTTTTGTTGTTCTAATTCCACCTGCTGGTTTAACACCAATTTTTTTCCCAGTAAGAGCAAAGTAATCACGCACTGCCTCAAGCATTACCAATACAACTGGTGCAGTGGCGGCTGGTGCAACCTTACCGGTACTAGTTTTAATGAAATCAGCACCGGCTAGCATCGCAAGGTAGGAAGCTTTCCTGACATTGTCATATGTAACTAATTCACCAGTTTCTAAAATTACTTTAAGATGTGCTCGATCACCACATAATTGTTTAATTATTTTAATTTCTTCAAATACTTCACCAATTCGACCTGAAAGAAATGCACCTCGATCAATTACCATGTCAATTTCATTAGCCCCAGCATCAATTGCATCTTGGGTATCAAGTTTTTTAACTGCTATTGAGGCTCGTCCTGATGGGAAAGCAGTAGCAACAGCAGCAACTGCTATATCTTTACCACCAATCGAATTTAATTCCGTACGCGCTATTTTAACCATGTCGTTGTATACACAAATTGCCCCAACTGATGGCACAGCTAAATCCGTAGGATCTGGCCTAACTGCTTTTGCGCAAAGAGCTTTAACTTTTCCGGCAGAATCAGCACCTTCAAGTGTTGTTAAATCCACCATACTTATTGCCATATCAATCGCCCAAGCTTTACTTGTGGTTTTAATACTTCTTGTCGCAAGCATGGCTGCTCTTGAATCTGCACCAACTTGATCAACAGGTGGCAAGTCAGATAAAAACTTTTTAAGTGAGCTCTCGCTACCATCAATAATCATGAGAGTACTTTAGTCAAAGCCTGCTTAATTTGCGAGATCAGCGATATTGCTTCTTTTTTAGTATCACAGACAACCTCTATGTAGCATTTTAACTTGGGTTCAGTTCCACTTGGTCTAATAATTACTCTTACATCATTTTGATACTTCATACGAATTCCAGTTGTTTGTATTTTTCCCGCTTTACTTAAGTCCTCTAATGTTTCTAGCGCAAGACCTGCAAGTTGATCTGGTGGGTTATCTCTGATTCTAGAAAGTAAATTATCAATTTCAGATACATCACTAAATCTAATTGAGATTTGATCGGTTTCATGAAAGCCAAATTCTTCACCAATACTTTGTAAATAATTATCAAATGAACTTGATTTCGCTTTTAATTCACCAGCTAATTGAGCAATTAATAATGCGGCGCTTATGCCATCTTTATCATTTACAATCGCAGGATCAACACAATAGCCGATTGCTTCTTCATAACCATAACCAAGATTAGAAACTTTTGATATCCATTTAAATCCTGTCAGAGTTTCTTCAAATCTAATTTCATGTTTCTTCGCAATTTTTGAGAGCAGCGTAGAAGAAACAAGTGAATTAGATACCGACTTACCAGTAAGTTTTCCGCTTTCAATCAGGTATTTACCAAGAATTACGCCAACCTCATCACCACGTAACATTCGCCAGTTCTGATTCTCATCACTGATTGCAATTGCACACCTATCGGCATCTGGGTCATTGGCAATAACTAGATCTGCATCATGTTTTTTAGCGTATTTAATTGCTAGATCCATAACGCCATTTTCTTCTGGATTTGGGAAAGGAGTAGTTGGAAAATTTGGGTCTGGCTGAGCCTGCTCGGTAACAAGTATTGGTTTAGAAAACTTAGCTTTTTCAAAAACACTAACTAAAGTTTTCATACCAACACCATGGAGTGCGGTGTATACGATTTTAAGATTATTAGCAGTAGTTGCTAGTTTTGCTGTAGCTAAGATGTAATCAGAAGTAATATCTTCACTAACTAATTCATATTTTGATGACCGTAAAGGTGATAAATCTGCCTTCATAATTAGTTCAGATATTTCCTTATCGATAGGGGAAATAATTTGTGATCCACGATATTGAACCCCACCAATACTCGCACCTAAATAAACTTTATAGCCATTATCTGTGGCTGGATTATGGCTGGCTGTAACCATAATTCCAACATTTGCATTTAACTTATTAACGGCAAAAGCCAACACTGGAGTTGGTATTTCTTGTGGAAATAGGTAAGTCTTTATACCAGCGCCAGCGAAAATTTCTGCACTATCTTTAGCAAAATCAGCTGATTTATGACGGGCATCTCTGCCAATTACAACAGTTGTTAAGTTATTTTCTTTCATAAAAGCAAGCTATTGCTGCTGCAGTTCGACTAACAACAGCTCTATTCATACCAGAAGGGCCAGGAGATATTGGACCACGTAATCCTGCGGTGCCAAATTGTAGAAAGCCATTAAAACAACGATTTAACTCAAGTTCATTACCTTCAGATAACCACTTACTTAACTGTTCTGCCGTGACCGTATCTGGATCGTTTTTGATCCAATTTTGCACTTCACCTCTTAGTTGATCTGAGATCACAACTTAGGTAATACCTTTGCTAAAAGATTACCCATCCTGTCTGCAGCAGCCTTTCCAGCTGCAATGACCTCTGCATGATTTAATTTTTCACCAGTTACACCTGCAGCAGCATTAGTCACTAAAGAAATTGCAAGAATCTGTGCACCAAGTGCGTGAGCAGCGATTGCCTCTGGCACCGTTGACATACCGACTAGATCTGCTCCCATTGTGCGCATCATCTTAATTTCAGCAGGAGTTTCATATGATGGTCCGCGCCAATGAACATAAACACCCTCAGCCAGCGATGGGTCCTCAGCCTTTACGATTTCACGAAGCTTTTTGCTATACAAATCCGTTAAGTCAACAAAATCTGCCCCAATTAGAGGCGATGCAGCGGTAAGAGATATGTGGTCTCTAATTAGTACTGGTTGACCCACTTTATAATCAGTATTTATTCCACCACATGCGTTTGTTAAAACAATAGTTCTACAGCCAGCTTTAACCGCAGTTCTAACTGCATGAGCCACTGGCTCCATACCCAAACCTTCATAAAAATGAGTTCTACCTAAAAAAACAAGAGCATTAACAGAGTTACCTAATTTATATGATCTTACTTTTCCACCATGACCTTTAACTGTTGGTTCTGGAAACCCTGGTAGATCAGTTATAGCAAATTCATGAGCTGGCTTTCCTAATGCATCAGCAGCAGAAATCCAACCAGAGCCCATTACTAGAGCAACATCATGCTTTTTCTGGCCAGTTATTTTTGCAATCTCTTTCGCTGCTTTTTCTGCAGTACCGATTGGGTCTTTATAAAGTTTGCTCATGTGAGAAACTTATCCTAAATACTACTTATTTTTTAAATCAGGCCAGCTATATCCAAGGGTAATAATCATCTTGCGTAATAAAGGTAGGGATAAGCCAATAATCCCACTAGGGTCACCTTCAATATTTGTAATAAATGGTGCACTTAGACCATCTAATGTAAAGCCACCTGCCACATTTAAAGGCTCACCCGAATCAACATAATCTAATATTTCTGCATTACTCATTTGTGCAAACTCAACTTTTGCAGTTGATCTCTCACTTAATTCAATTCCTTGTTTTAAATCAATTAAGCAATGCCCAGTATGAAGGTATCCAGATTTTCCACTCAGTTGTCTTACATCTAGTAATTGCATTTTCCCTATTACCTGGCTTACCAAGTGATTTACCTTCAAACTCAAATGTCGAATCACACCCAAGAATAATTGAATTATCCGGAGCATTATCTTTTACAGTATGTGCTTTAAGAATTGCAAGTGCTATAACTAATTCAGAAGGTGATAGTGAGTCAAACTCTTCTCCTTCTTCATCTACCCCACTTACTAATACAGTTGGCTTAATTCCAGCACTTTCCAACAGACGTAACCGCGATGGTGAGGATGAGGCGAGAATTAATTCGATCATTATGCGGGTAACCTTATTACATGGCATTCCCAACCGTTGGCATCATTGCCAGCCACCTAGTGCGGGGAATCTACGAGTTTGAAGCGCTAAAACTAGGGGTAATAGTTAAATTTAAATCGGAAAAGTGTTCAGTTGAGGAGCTAATCGATTTTTCTCAAGGCTGTGATCTTACCTGTGTTGATCCAAAAATAATTTCACCAGCCTCAATTAAAACAGTTGAAAAAGCAGGAATAAAGATTTATCCATCTACAAATACTCTAGAACAATTTCAAAAAATAAGTAGCTAGTAAAACTAGTGGTGAGCGTTTATCAATTTTAGTTGCAAGATCAGCACATCTTCAGGTCTGCACTTGGCCAATTACTCTAATAACAGATAATTTAACAATTACCCCAGCACCTGGTATGAATTTTGAGCAATCACAAGATATTCAATTATCTGCTCTTAAATTAGCTGATGAAATTGGTCTAATTGGTGCTGTTGAACTATTAGTTGACGCGAATGATTATAAGAAACTGTTAGATGTTAATTGGCTAGCACCAAACTCTGGGTATTGGAGCCAAATTGGTTCAAAGACTAATTTTTATGAACAGAATTTGCGTGCAGTATTAGACCTTCCACTTGGAAGTACTGATATAAATTCTCAATTTATACTTACTGGAAAATTATTTACTGATCCAACGAGTGATGATTACCGTCCATATTTACACCTAATGGCTCGCAACCCAGAGCTTAAATTTAATCAGGTAAGTAAAGAAGTTGGAATCACTGGTGATAATTTAGAAGAGTTATTAACTGAAGTGATCCATACCCAGCAGTATTACAGTGGTGAAATAAATGAGTAACTAAATACGTTTTTTATATTCAATAGCTGGGCAATGATTCATTACTGCCAATAGTCCGGCATCCTGTGCACGTGCAATTGCTGCAGCATCTATGACATCTAATTGCAACCAAACTCCTTTTGCTCCTATTGCAATCGCCTCATCGACAACATCTCCAGCAAGATCAGAGTTAATGAATATATCTACAACATCAACTGGTACTGGGATATCAGATAACTTGGCGTAACCAGTTTGGCCATGAACAGTCTCTGCTTTTGGGTGTACTGGAATAATTGTGTGTCCCTTTTCAATTAATAACTTTGCTACACCAAAAGCGGCACGTTCTTTGTTATTACTTAGTCCAACTATCGCCCAAGTTTTTAGGCTTAAGTAGTTGATCTATTTGACTACTCATTATTAGAGCGCCCTAATGCTCTAAATTTCCAACCAGCACTTCGCCATAACTGCCTATCAAGGGCATTTCGACCATCGATCATAATTGCATTTTTTACTAGTGATTTAACCTTTACTGGATCAATATCTCGGTAAATTTTCCATTCAGTCAAATGAAGAACGATTTCTGCATCTTTTAATGTGTCATTAATTTCAGTAGAAAAATTTAGAACTGGAAAGCGCTTTTGCGCATTTGCAATAGCTTTTGGATCATGCACAGTAACTGTTGCCCCAGCTGCTTGAATTTGCACTGCAATATCAAGGGCTGGTGAGTCACGAACATCATCACTATCAGGTTTAAATGCGGCACCTAAAATTGCTACTTTTTTTCCTTGTAAATTATCTGATAAATCTTTACGCACTAATTCAATAATTCTTTGTCTAGCGCGTAAATTAATAGCGTCAATCTCTTTAAGGAATTCAACTGCTTGTTTAGCACCCAGTTCTTCTGCCCTAGCCATAAACGCACGAATATCTTTAGGCAGGCAACCACCACCGAAGCCAATACCTGCTTGTAAGAATCTGCTACCAATTCTTGGGTCATAACCAATGGCCTTAGCTAGAACTGTTACATCACCATCTGCTGCTTCACATATCTCGGCCATCGCGTTTATAAATGAAATCTTGGTTGCTAAAAATGAGTTAGCAGCAACTTTAACTAACTCAGATGTTGGCAAATCAGCTCTTACCCAAGGCGTATTCTCTTTTAAATTTGAAGCGTATACCTCTTTTAAAATCTTTTCCGCGCTATCGCTTACTACTCCAACTACTAATCTATTTGGTTTTAAAGTGTCTTCAACAGCAAAACCTTCACGTAAAAATTCTGGGTTCCATGCTAAATCTGCTTTTGGATTTAATTCAATTAACCTACTTCGTAGCCTTGCAGCAGTACCGACTGGCACAGTTGATTTACCAACAACTAATCCGCCAGCCTTAACTAATTTAGCAATTGATTCTAAAGCTGAATTAACATATGTTAAATCAGCTGCATTTCCACCTTTAATTTGGGGAGTACCAACACAAATAAAATGAACATCACAATCGGCTAAGTCATTTAATATTTGTAGTAAAACTTAATCGACCTGACTTTATTTGCTCAGATAATAATTCCTCAAGACCTGGTTCATAAAAAGGTACCTTACCTTTTGATAGTAATTCGATCTTGCTTACTTCGGTATCAAAGCCAATAACCTCAAAGCCAAGACTAGACATGCAAGCAGCATGTGTGGCACCAAGATAGCCAGTGCCGATTACTGAGAGTTTTAATGCCATATAGGTGAGCCTATCTAAATATTAGTTAATTATCGACAGATATTATCTTCAGCAGTTCGAGTTTTAAATTTATCAATAATTTCAACCTTTGGCTGCAGCAGTTGAAGACGGTGAAGGTGATGGCATTACCTCATCAACTACAGCTCTATCTTCACGTAATCGCTGCCAAAGCTCTGGCGCAAGAACTGGATCCCAAAGCACTGAAGCAGTAACGCCATTTGAATAATAATTTAAATCTGAAAGTGGAACAGTTAGCGTTCTAACGTTAGATGTTGCAAGAGATTTCATTTGTTTGGCTAGAGTAATTAAATCTGAGTTTTTTAATCCTTCATCGGTTGTAACTGCTGAAAGTGATGAATTAATAAAACTAGTCATAGTAATTGGGTTTAGTAACACCCCAGCACTTGTTGCCTTCTTTAGAATAGATGACATAAATGCTTGCTGTCTTTGCATTCTGCCAATATCTCCCATGCCATCGAATTCTCTAGTTCTTACATATTTTAGAGCTTCGATACCGTTTAAGGTATGAACACCAGCTTCTAGAACTAGGTGACTCTTTGGATCATCAATATCTTTCTTTGTGCAAACTTCAATTCCACCCAGTGAGTCAACAACTCTGGCAAAACCAACAAAATTCATCTCTATGTAGTGATCTATTTTTAATTGGGTCATTTCTTCAAGTGTTTGAATTAGAAGAGGTGCACCACCCCAATTAAAAGATGAGTTAATTTTTGAATGTACCGCCGGAATTATCTTGCCAGAGGCATTAGTGTGCTTAGGTATTAATGCAAATGAATCTCGAGGAATTGAAATTATTACTGCTTTATCTCGTGCCTTCGAAATATGCACCAACAACATTGTGTCTGATCTCTTACCAGCAGCGGTAGCAACGGATCCAACTCTGAGCGCTTTTAGCTCAGCCTTAGTCAAACCCTCTCTAGTGTCAGATCCAACTAATAAGTAATTAACTGCAGATGATTTTTTATCTGGCCGCTTATCTAGTCCGGCAAATGCATCAATTTTATTTATAGAGGCGTTAACTGTTCCAAACGCCAGCGCACTAATTGCGGATATAGCTAAAACTGTCACCGAAATGCCAGTTAAGATTCGCACACTTCGAGCAGATTTCATCTTCTTATCCTAGATTATGGGCAGGGAAATACTGCGCTCAAATATTGGCTGGAGGGGTTATGAATGATTTAACACTTCCTTCCGTCTCAGTAATCTTGCCAATTCTCAATGAAGAGCGGGATTTAAGTAATTGCATCTCAGCAATTCTTCAGCAGGAGTACTCTGGAAATATTGAAATAATTTTAGCTCTAGGGCCATCAAAGGATAGAACTACAGAAATAGCAACAGAACTAGCAAAATTTGATTCTCGAATTAAATTAGTTAGTAATCCTTCTGGGCAAACTGCAGCTGGATTAAACCTTGCGATAGCAAAATCAAGTTATGAAGTAATTTGTCGAATAGATGGTCATTCTGAAATTTCAAGAAGTTACATAAAGACAGCGGTAGAAATTATGAGCAAGCAAGGCGCAGTCAATGTTGGCGGCTTAATGTATGCCGATAGTGAGATTGGTTTACAGCGCACTATTGCAATTGCAATGCGATCAAAACTAGGTGTTGGACCTTCTAAGTTTCATACCGGAGGTAGTGCAGGTGAATCAGATACGGTTTATCTCGGAACATTTAATAAATCTGCAGTATTAGCAGCTGGTGGTTTTGATGAAAGATACATCAGAGCCCAAGACTGGGAGTTAAACCACCGCCTGCGAAAACAAGGTGGATTAATTTGGTTTGATCCTAGATTAGTAGTGACTTACAGACCACGAAATACACTTTTTAAACTGGCAAAACAGTACTTCCAATATGGTCGCTGGCGCAGAGCTATATCAAGACAACACAGTTCTACAGTTAATTTCCGCTACCTTGCCCCACCATTTACAGTTCTAGCTAATTTGTTTTCTTTCTTACTATCAATATTAGTTACTCCCTTATTTCTAATTCCACCTCTTATATATCTTTCACTCGTAGTGATTGGTGGAGTAGTTATTGGTAAAAAATTTATCGATCGCCTGCTTATGCCAATAGTTTTAGTAACGATGCATATATCTTGGGGAATTGGGTTTATTACTTCGCCTAAAAATCTTTTAAAAAATTAGTTATTATGCAATACAGAGTTTAATCCACTCCAACTACCACTCTTAGGAACCACTTCTAATGAACCACTTTGTGAGTTGCGCCTAAAGAGCAAATTATTAGCTCCACTTAACTCTTTTGCTTTAACAATTTTTCCATCAGGAAGAAGTATTTTTGATCCAGCGGTTATATAAACCCCAGCTTCAATTACACAGTCATTACCTAAGCTAATTCCAGCACCAGAGTTAGCACCAAGAAGGGTGCGCTCTCCAATCGAGATTACCTCTTTACCGCCCCCACTAAGTGTTCCCATAATGGATGCACCACCACCAATATCACTGCCATCACCTACTACTACGCCAGAACTAATTCTTCCTTCAACCATTGATTTTCCTAAAGTGCCGGCATTGAAGTTAACAAAGCCCTCATGCATAACAGTTGTACCAGCTGATAAATATGCTCCTAGTCGCACACGATCACCATCTGCAATTCTTACTCCTTCTGGGATAACGTAATCAATCATTCTTGGGAACTTATCTACAGAATAAACAGTTAGATTTCCATATTTATTTTGTAGCGCTAACCTAACTTGATCAAAAGTATTTATTTCACAGGCACCAACGGAGGTCCAAACTACATTCGGCAATATTGTAAAAATGTTATCAAGATTTACACCATGTGGTTTAACCAGTCTATGTGAGAGCAAATGAAGCCTTAAATAAACATCTGCCACATCTTTAGGCGCAACTGATAGTTCAATACTGATATCAACTGGAAGCTTCTTAACTTTTCTAATTAAATCACTATCTTGTTGAAGGCTAAGAGTCTCACCTTGTTTATTTGCTGGCTTACTTCCCAGGCCTATTGAATGAAAATGACAATCAAGAGTTTGCCCAGATTCTGTTTGGGTAGCAACTCCAACGCCATATGCCAAGTTTTGACTACTGCTCATTAGGCAACGGTATCAAAATAGGCGTTAGGTAATAGACTAATTAGATGCGCGTATCTGTTTTCTGCTCATCTGCTCCAGATATTCCAAAAAGCTCTCTTGATTTGGCATTTGGAATTGGTGAAGCAATTGGTGAACAAGGTTGGGATCTTGTTTGGGGTGGTGGAAAGGCTTCAATGATGGGAGCAGTTGCAAAGGGTGCAAGATCAAAAGGAGCTGCAACTATTGGTGTAATACCCCAACCACTTATCAAACTTGAATTTGAAGATAAAGAGGCAACCCAAATGCATGTTGTTAGCGATATGCGAACTCGTAAAGCAAAAATTGAAGATCTTTCAGATGCGTTTATTGCCCTTCCTGGTGGAATTGGAACATTAGAAGAATTTTTCGAAATCTGGGTAGGTAGTTATCTTAAGTTTCATAGTAAGCCAATTGCGAGTATGTGATCCAGTTGGATTTTATGATCCACTAAGAACCGCGCTTGATCACCTTGCTGAACATAATTTTATGAAAACTGGCCAAGCAGAGTTAGTTAGCTGGTGCAAAGATATTCCCTCAACCTTAGATGCAATAAGAATAAAATGAAAAAATTATCACATCTTTCATTAACTATAGAGATAAATAAACCAGTTGAAACGGTGTGGAAATTATTAGTTGACTGGAAAAGTCAAAGTAATTGGATGCTGCAGACAAAGGTTTGGTCTGAGCTTGATCAGGATAAGACGGTTAAAAATGGTAAAGGAGTATTAGTTTTTGCTTTTACTGGATTATTTCCAAAGCTTTATCCAAAACTTCGTTTGGGTATTTTAGACACTATGGAGGTCACAAAGTGGAAGCCTCCATTACTTTGTGAAGTTGTACATATCGGCAGAGTGATTCGTGGAACGGGTAAATTTGAGTTAAAGAGAAAACGTAACCGAACAGTTTTCCACTGGCAAGAGGAGTTAATTGCGCCAACTTATGTTTTAATTTTCATGAAACCACTCTTATTACTGGGAGTTTGGCTCTCACTTCACAGATTTGCTAGGCAACTTTCCGCTTAAGCCTAAAAGTATTGGTTGAACTGAGTAAACTTTACTTATGACCTCTAAAGATGGCGGCAAGACGATTGCTGAGTTAATCAATACTCTGCCAGAGGAAGAGCGACTTATTTTGACATTACATTTAGTAAAAATGATCAGTGCAGCAGAAATAGCAAAAAAACTTGGAGTACCAGAGAGAGCAGTGATAACGGTTATTGCATCAGGTAGATCGCGCCTAATTAGGTTGATTTCATAAGGGTATTTATATGGATTTCCCACCCGCAGGGAATTAAGGGATAATTACGCCTCTAGCAATGAATTGATTGAAATTTGGCAGGGGAGAGTTAAATGGCAGCGATGAAACCAAGAACTGGTGATGGCCCTATGGAGGTCACCAAAGAGGCTCGCTCTATGGTCATGCGCATCCCACTAGAAGGTGGCGGCAGATTAGTTGTTGAATTAAACGTTGAGGAAGCAACTAACTTAGGAAATGTCTTACAAGCAGCGGTTGCATTAGTTAAAAAGTAATCGACTGACCTAACTTTAAGCCGGGTTATGTTCAATAAACTCATAGATCCTTATCCAAAACTTAGTTACCTAGCTGAAGATGAATTAGATTTCTCACCCTTTTCTGCTGTTGCCGTTCCAGTTTTTCCAAGTGATGAAATCCAAATAATCAAAAGTCGATTTATTACAGCCTTAGTTGAGTTTACGAAATTAGATTTAAATATTGAGCTAGCTAATTGGCCTGATTTTACTGCCAAAGCTGGTGAGATTATTGAGGTACCAATAGGTAATGAAAACTTAAAGCGAATTTATTTAGTTGGCGTTGGCGAATCTAATAATGAGGATATGCGTAAAGCTGCCACATCACTTGGGCGCAGGATTAAAGGAAATAACGTAACGCTTTTATCTGCCTTATCAAATGATAAAGAGCAAATAGTTAATCAGGTGATTTCATTTATACTTTCAAATTACCAATACACACTAAAAAGTGAAAAAAAAGATAAAAAACCAGAGTTTGTTATCTACGGTGATTTTGAAGAAGAGATTGAGCGTGCACAGATAATGGCAACCGCAGTTTGGCAAGCACGTGATTTAATCCATACCCCATCAAATATTAAAAATCCTGACTGGCTAGCAAAGCAAGCCACTGCAATGGTTTCAGCGACTAAAAGTTCTAGTCTTTCTATCTCAGTTAAATCAGGTCGAGCATTAAAAGATTTTGGTGGACTTATTGCAATAGGAAATTCATCACCTAATCCGGGGCCTAGATTAATTCAGGTTTCATACGCACCAAAAGGTTCAAGTAATTGGCCTCATGTTGTATTAGTTGGTAAAGGAATTACCTTTGACACCGGTGGTGTTTCACTTAAAAGGCCATACGAAAGCATGACGGCTATGAAAAGCGATATGGCTGGAGCTGCTGCAGTTCTTTCTGCAACAGTTGCAATGGCAAAAATTAAGCCAAAAGTAAAAGTTACCGCACTTTTAATGGCAGCAGAGAATGCTTTATCTGCAACTTCTGCGCGTCCATCAGATGTTATTAAACAATTTGGTGGCACAACAGTTGAAATACTAAATACTGATGCAGAAGGTCGCCTAGTTTTAGCAGATGGGCTTGCATATGCCGATTTAGAGTTAGACCCAGATTACCTAGTTGATGTAGCAACGCTCACTGGTGCTGCCAGCTTAGGACTCGGCCGACAATATGCTGCGATGTATACCCGAAAAATTCCACTTGCAAAAAAACTGCATGAATTAGGAAATAAAGTAGGAGAAAAGGTTTGGCATATGCCACTTTTAGATGATTATGCAGTGGCGTTAGATAGTGATATCGCAGATTTTAACCATCTAGCCGATAAGTTTGGCTTCTCAGCCGGATCAGTAACTGCAGCTTTATTTTTGGAGAAATTTGTGGGAGAACGTACTTGGGTGCACTTAGATATTGCCGGTAGCGGCAGATCTGAAACAGATGCTGGTGAAAATATTAAAGGTGGAACTGGATTTGGTGCAAGATTACTTATCGAGTGGTTGGCTTCATTTTGAACGAGGGCATTTCATCACGCGGTGACATGAATGCATTTTCTGAACAATTTGCGCACGAAGATTATTTTATGCAACAAGCAAGATCTAATGGCCTAGAAATTGCGGCACCTGATCCAAGTGCTGCAGTAGGAAACTTTCTAAAGTTTGCAACTAGAGTTAATAAATTCTAAATCAGTAGTTGAAATAGGTACTGGTTCTGGTGTTGGCGGATTATGGCTCTTGCAAGGAATGCCTATTGATGGCGTTCTAACTACAATAGATTCTGAACGTGAGCATTCAAAAATTGCTCGAAATATTTTTGAAGAGGCTGGTATTACTTCAACTAAGTATCGAATAATTACTGGAAAATTAATTGAAGTTGTTGGAAAACTTGCTGATAACTCATATGAATTAGTAGTTATTCGTCCAGCTCTTGACCTATTTGACATGGTTGCGGAGTCATACCGATTACTTAAGCCAAATGGCTTATTAATTATTGACCAAGTGTTAAGTGGCGGCAGAGTTGCTGATTCAACCCAACGCGATCCTGAGAGCATTTCTCGCCGAGATGTAATTAAGGTTATAAAAGAGGATGAGCGCTGGCTGGCCACAGTGATTCCAATTGGCGCAGGCCTATTAGTTGCTAATAAACTTCCTTAAATGAATCAACCATCAAATACCCCATGGTGGCTGCCAAGTGATGAAGTAAAGCAAGTCCGGGTAGTCCAAACCAAGAGCAATTCTAATTTTATAGTTATTGCAGTTGTAATTGCACTTGTCGCAGGTGCAATTGGAGCAATGGTTGGACGCAGTTCTTCAACAAATATTGGCGCAAATTTAGTGGATACAAAAAATATTGTTGAACGAGCCCCAGATTCAATTGCAGCACTTGCTGCTCGAGTCATTCCAGCAGTTGTATCAATATCAATTAATTCTTCATCTGGCTCTGGTTTTTTTCTAGATAGTGATGGATTTATTTTAACAAATAATCATGTTGTAAAGTCATCTACTCTTGGAAAAATTACAGTCGAATTATCTAATGGCAAGAAGTATCCTGCAAAATTAATTGGTAGAGATGCTTCATATGATTTAGCTGTTTTAAAAATAGATGTAACTTCTGCGCCAACTCTACAATTAGGCAATAGCGATAGCATTTTAGTTGGGGATACAGTAATTGCGATTGGTTCTCCACTTGGTTTATCAGGAACTGTCACATCAGGAATAATTAGTGCAAAAAATAGAGCAGTTACTACTGGCGATAGTTCTGGCGAGAGTTCATTTATTAACGCATTACAAACTGATGCTGCAATTAATCCTGGAAACTCAGGAGGTCCACTAGTTGATATAACCGGGGCTGTAGTTGGAGTTAATTCAGCAATAGCAACCCTTGGGTATGGAAACTCACCTGGATCAATTGGATTAGGTTTTGCAATTCCAATTAATCAAGCTAAGAAAACTGCTGAACAGTTAATTAAAACTGGATCTGCAACTTATCCGATCATGGGCATTACTGTTGACACAAGTTTTACTGGAAATGGTGCATTGATTTCAAATCAAGGAGCAGGCATTACCGCAGGCGGTCCAGCAGCAAAAGCCGGGTTAAAAGCTGGCGATGTTATTACCAAACTAGATGGAAAATCTATTGATAATTCAGATGAGTTAATAGTAGTAATTAGAAGCAAGAATATTGGTGATAAAGTTAAAGTTGAATATAGTAGAAACAACGTAACTCGTGAGGTAGTAGTAACCCTTGCAGGATCAAAGTAGGGATAGATGTTTAATATTGGCGGAGGTGAGATACTTGGCTTACTCATACTAGGCATGATTTTAATTGGTCCAGATCGGATGCCTAATATTGCAACTGATGCCGCAAGACTTTTAATAAAGTTAAAGAATATTGCACAAAAAGCCACAAATGATCTAAAAGAGAATCTAGGACCAGGATATGAGGATTTACAAGTTAAAGATTTAAACCCAAAAGCATTTATTAAAAAACATATTGGTGATGTTATTGATAAAAATGATTTAGAGATAAATACAAAACCTAAGCCAAAAATCGACCCGGATATATTATGAGTACCGTTGAACTAATTAACACCGCACTTGGCACAGTAATTGATCCGGAGCTTCATAAGCCATTACCTGAGTTAGGAATGGTCGAATCTGTTGATTTCACTGATGGAATAGCAAAGATTGGCATTTTGCTAACAATTGTTGGGTGCCCGATGAAGGATCGACTTCATTCTGATATCACTAAGTCTTTAGCTAATATTTCTGAGGTTAAAACTGTGGAAATTAACTTTGGCGTAATGAATGAAGAGCAAAGAAATAATGTTAAAAAATTAATTCGTGGCGGGCGTGAAAAATTTATTCCCTTTGCTCAACCTGACTCTTTAACTAGAGTGCTAGGTATTGCCTCCGGTAAGGGCGGTGTCGGTAAATCATCTGTAACAGTTAATTTAGCAGTGGCAGCAGCAGCTCGTGGACTAAAAGTAGGAATACTAGATGCGGATGTTTATGGACATTCAATTCCAAGACTTATGGGAATTCTTGATAAAAGGCCAACAGCAATTGATCAAACATTTATTCCCGTAGAAAACTACGGAGTCAAAGTTGTTTCGATGGAGATGTTTAAACCAGAAAGATCTGATCCAGTTGCCTATCGAGGTCCATTATTACATCGAGTTTTAGAGCAATTATTAAGTGATGCGTATTGGGGTGATTTAGATTTATTACTTCTTGATTTACCACCTGGAACTGGTGATATTGCAATATCACTTGGCCAGTTAATACCTACATCAGAAATAATTGTTGTTACTACACCACAGATTGCCGCAGCTGAGATTGCAGAGCGAGCAGGTCGAATTGCCCACCAGATTAAGCAACCAGTCATTGGCGTGATTGAAAATATGTCTGAATCTATTAATCCAGAATCTGGGGAAAAGATTTCAATTTTTGGTAGTGGTGGTGGTGAAGAGACTGCTAAGAGATTAAGCAAATTAATCGGAGTAGATGTTCCACTTCTTGCAAAAATACCATTTGATCCCATCCTTCGTGAGGGTGGGGATGAAGGTAATCCAATTGCTTTAACTGATAAAAAATTCACTACAATATTTAATGAAATTTTAGATCAAATAATTATCAGACCTAAATCACTTATCGGGGTAAGACTAAATATAAATACCTAAGATTTTTTATTTAGTTTTTTAACAATCTCCTCGATTGCATCAGATATTTCACTATGTAGATAATCTCTAGTAGTTACCTCACCGATCGCTGAACGCAGGCTAGCTAGCTCTCTTGCCAAATACTCAGTATCTGCCACATTGCGTTCATCACGTTCACGATCCTCATTACCCTGAATCCGATCACGATCAGATTGGCGATTTTGTGCAAGCAGAATTAATGGCGCAGCATATGACGCTTGTAGTGATAAAAGAAGTGTTAAGAAAATAAATGGATAGTGATCAAACTTTAAATTCTCAGGTGCAAACCCATTCCAGATAACCCAGGTCAATACAAATGCTGTCATATAAACCAAAAAGCGTGCAGTACCTAGAAAACGAGCAAACTTCTCAGACCAGCGACCAAATGCATCAGGATCATAAGATGGCTTAAGACTTCTGCGAGCTTCGCGGGGAAACTCAAGTGAGTTTTTATTTATCTTTGATTTTGCCATGACTATCTACTCTCACTTTCTTTTCTCTTAGTTTCATCTTGGCGCCAGTTTTCTGGCAATAAATGGTCTAGTACATCATCAACTGTAACTGCGCCTAGTAAACGCTCATTTGCATCAACAATTGGCACAGCAAGTAAGTTATAACTTGCAAGGTATGAGGAGACCTCACTTAAAGTAGTTTCAGCTGATAATGGCGCAATATCACTATCTAAAATTGATCCCAGCAATGTTGCAGGTGGCTCACGAAGTAATCTTTGGATATATACAACTCCCATTAATCTACCTGTTGGTGTCTCTAATGGTTGGCGACAAACAAATACCTGTGACGCTAACCCAGGAGCAACTTCAGATAATCTAACCCTTGATAGAGCTTCAGCAACTGTTGAATCAGCCGTTAAAACAATTGGTTCAGTCGTCATCATTCCACCGGCAGAGTAATCTTCATAGTGCATTAAGCGCTGAACACCTTCAGCATCTTCTGGTTCCATTAAGGCAAGTAAAGCTTGTGCCTTTTCTTGACCAACTTCACGGAGTAAATCTGCAGCATCATCTGGATCCATTTCCTCTAATACATCTGCTGCACGCTCACCTTCAAGCTCTGCTAATAATTCAACTCGAGATGCCTCATTCATTTCCTCTAATACATCTGCCAACCGCTCATCATCTAATGCCCGAGCAACCTCAACTCGGCGCTTAATTGTTAAATCATGTAATACAGATGCTAAGTCTGCTGCGCGTAAATTTGAAAGAGTTCCAAGTAAATTATGAACACCCTGATTAGTTTCATTAATTGTGAAGCCAGAGATCTCACCCCATGTGAGAGTTGATGACGCACCGCGCCTACGCAATCCAATTCCACGTCTCATGACATGTACTTTTTCAATAAACCAATCGCCGGTTTTTGATAATTCCATACCGATATCTTCGATAGTAACTTTTTCATTTGTTTCAATTAACGTCACTGAGCGATCTAGCATTTCTGATAAAACTGATATTTCATTAGTTCGTGGTTCAAAACGGCGCATGTTAAGTAAGCCAGTAATGATTACATGACCATTATCAATAGATGTAACTCTAGTAATTGGTATAAATATTCGTTTTCTAGGTGGAACTTCAACAATAAAGCCCAAAATTCTTGGAGGTTGGTTATTGCTTCGCAATGTTGCGACCGCATCCCTAACCTTGCCAAGTTGATCACCATTTGGGTCAAAGACCGCAGTGCCAGCTAATCGGGCTAGGAATACACGATTTAGGTTAGAACCTTTACTTGTATTCATGGGCTAAAGGGTATCGGCTCAGTACCAATTCATAACAATAATTAAATTACAGATAGGTTTTGCCTATGAAAGATCAGGATCACACCAAATTACCATCTGGTCGCGATATCCCTCTGCTACTTCTAGGGATTATCGGAATAGGAGCCTCTGGTCCGATAATTGCAAAAAGCTTGATGCCGGTACCGACCATGATTTTTTGGCGCAACTTAATTGGTGGATTATTTATGACACCTTTTGCCCTAAAGCGAAAAGAGTGGCGAACTTTAAATCAACGAAAAGCAATACTTTGGTCAGCGCTAGGTGGAGTATTTTTAGCTTTTCACTTTATATGTTTCTTTTGGGCAATGAAATACACCTCAGTTGCAACAGGAACTGCATTAACGGCAACTCAGCCAATATTTGTTGCTTTATTTATAAAATTTAAAGGTGGCCATATACCTAAAAAATCATTTATTGGAATATTTATAGCATTTATCTCAGTGATTGTAATTACTGGTGTTGATTTAAATTTATCAGTTAGATCATTTCAAGGAGATCTTTTAGCTGTTGCTGGGGGAGCACTAGCTGCTGCTTATGTATTAATTAGCTCTAAAGTGCAAAAAGAAATTGCTACCTCAACTTTTATGGCAGTATGTTATCTGACGTGCTCATTAACCGTCTTGCCAATAGTTTTTCTAGGTAACTATTCTCTAACTGGATTTTCAATTTCAGAGTGGATTTTACTTGCTGCACTAATTCTTACTGCTCAACTACTTGGCCACTCCCTATTTAATCTCTCACTTAAAAGAGTTTCACCAGCAATAGTTTCATTAATAGTTTTCTTTGAAGTTCCAGTTAGCGCAGTAATTGCTTATTTCTGGCTAGGTCAGCAGCCACCTGCTGGCACAATTCCAGGAATAATTGGCTTACTTTTTGGTTGCACCTTATTTGTCTTACGCTCTAGTCAACCTATTTCTAATCAGCGGTAAGATAAATCAATGATTGATCTTCACACCCATACGACATTTAGTGATGGAACTGATACTCCAACTCAATTAATTAATAAAGCACTTGCTGCTGGGATAACAACTATTGCATTAACAGATCATGACTCAATTAGCGGGTGGCAAGAAGCTACTTCCGCCCTTCGTCCTGGTATTTGCCTAGTCCCAGGTGCTGAAGTTTCTTGTCAGACTCTAGATGGGATAAGTGTTCATATTTTGGGGCTTTTATTTGATCCAAGTAATACTGCATTAATTGATACATTAGAAAAAACTAGAGAAAATCGCTATGGCCGAATGGAAAAGATAATTGCAAAAATTAATGAAGCCGGTATTGATATAAGCATGAGTGATGTTTTAGAACAATTATCCGATGGCGCAACATTAGGTAGACCGCATCTTGCAGATGCACTAGTTAAAAAAGGTGTAGTTGCAAGTAGGGAAGAAGCATTTGCACAAATGCTCCATAATCACTCTAAGTATTACATTTCACATTATTCACCAACACCAGAGGCAGTAATCAAATTAATTAAAGAAGCCGGTGGTGTATCTGTAATTGCTCACCCAATGGCATCTCATCGCGGGCGAACAATCTCACTGGACACATTTGGCTCATTAATCCAAGCTGGATTAGATGGAATTGAAGTTGATCACCGCGATCATTCACCGCAGGAAAAAACTCAACTAATCGCGCTAGCAAGTGAGTCAAAACTTGTTATGACTGGCGCGAGTGATTATCACGGAAACGGAAAGTTAAACTTATTAGGGGAGTACACAACAGAGCCAGCACAATGGGAAAAGCTTGAAGAACGAGCTAATGCTCGTAGGGTTTTATCAGTTTAAATTATTGGCTAGCAAAACCAACGCGGCGATCAGCACCCTCGCCAACCTCTACATAACTAATCTTGTTATAAGGAACTAAAATTTCTCGACCTTTGCTGTCACTAAGTGATAAAACAGAGGATGACTTAATTGCCTCATTTACTTTTGCAATTACTTCAGCTTGAGTATTTGTGCACTCAATATTTAACTCACGTGAACTATCAGATATTCCGACTTTTACCTCAGTTTTTACCGAGCTCTTAGTTACTGATTTCGCTGTAGCCATAAGATAACTCTATCTACTTGCCAATAAGTATGCGAATTTAGGATTGTGATTTAGGAAACCCAGAGATTCCCCGCCATATTAGATTCATAACTAACTCAGTAGCGCGCCGACGGTCAATTTTGCCATCTCGATCTAACCAGTGACGAGCACTAGTCTGCACCGTACCGATAATTCCAACTGCCAGCATCATTGACTCTTCTTTACCTAATCCGGTGTCAATCGAGATGACTGCGCTAACTGCAGCAGCACAGTCATAAGTCATTCGATTAAGCCGCTCTCTAACTTGTGGTTCTACATTCATATCACTTTCAAAAAGCAATCTAAATGCTTCACCTTCAGAATCAATAAAGCCAAAATATGCCTCAACTGTTGCTGCAACTCTGGCCGAGTTTTCTCGGTTAGCAGCAATTGCTTTTTGAATTGCAAAAACTAATGAATCAATATGCAAATCTAATACTGCAAGGTAAAGATCTAATTTAGATGGGAAGTGCTGATATAAAACAGGCTTACTAACTTTTGCGCGGTCTGCAATCTCATCCATAGCAGCAGAGTGATAACCAGCTACAGTAAAAACCTCAAGGGCAGCAACTAATAGTTGCGCTCTGCGTTCATCGCGAGGTAAGCGATTAGTTTTCTCATCAGACACTACTTTAATTCTATTGGAACAAGTGTGAGATTGTCAGGTTTTATAACTTTACAGTTATATTGTGCGGGTGAGTGCAGCAAAAAGATTGTTATTAGTCCATGCCCATCCAGATGATGAGACCATCAATAATGGAGTAACAATGGCTAAATATGCTGATGTTAGGTGCAGCAAGTAACTTTAGTAACCTGCACACGAGGTGAAGAAGGTGAAGTCTTAGTAACTGAACTTGCAAACTTGGCGAGTGATAAAGATGACAAGCTTGGTGAACATCGTGAAGTTGAATTAAAAGATGCGATGGCGCAATTGGGAATAAATGATTTTAGATTTTTAGGCGCTCCTAATAAAAAATGGCGAGATAGCGGAATGATGGGAACACCCCAAAATGAGCGAGGTGATGTATTTTGGCAGGCTGACCTAGATGAGGCCTCACATGAACTTGTTAAGATCATTTTAGAAATTAAGCCACAAGTATTAATTACTTATGATGAGTTTGGTGGTTATGGCCATCCAGATCACATAAAGGCTCATAGAGTTGCAATGAGGGCTGCTGAACTGGCTGCTAATCAAGGTTGGCAAGTAAATAAAATTTATTGGAACACAATGCCAAGATCGGTTATTCAAATGGGAATTGAAAAAATGAAAGAGGTTGGATCAGATTTCTTTGGTGCAGAAAGTGCTGATGAACTACCTTTTGCCAAACCAGATGAACTAGTTACAACTGTCGTTAACGCCCCAGAGTATGTGCCGCAAAAACTCGCGGCTATGAAAGCCCATGCAACTCAAATTTCAGTAGATGGCCCCTTTTTTGCACTCTCAAATAATCTTGGCTTATCGGTTTGGGGGGATGAGTACTACACATTAGTTAAAGGAGAAAAAGCTGCCCCCTTCGATAGCTAACGGTAGAGAGTTAGATATTTTTGCTGGAGTAATTTAATGAAGGTAATTCGCTCGCTATTACTTGGCACACTAATTGGATTCTGTGCGATCATGCTGCACAACATATATCCACCATTTGGATTTATTGGATCTATCGTTTTAACTTTTATGGGAATGAATATTGTTAGTAAAACTTTCTTCTATTTAAGATACCAAGTCCTAGCCTCAGCGGCGTGGCTAGCGGTTGTGCTATTTGCTGGAAATCCTGGATCAGGAAATGAAGTATTAGTTTATGGAAATACCTTATGGAAATATTTTTCTTATTGCTAGGTTTTATTACATTGAGTAATTTCCTTAGTTAGACCAAGGCGATCATAAAATTAAATTAACCACTCCCAACTTTGCCCATCTTTACTATCTCTAACTACTACTCCAGACATCAAGTAGTAATTGCTCGCAGTCGATCACTTTCTGTAAAGTCACCTTTATTACGTGCTATTTGTCGCTGATCAAACAAACTTTGCGCATCCGATGTTAATTCACCCTTACCTAGCGATGGCTTAAGTAGGTCTAGCCCAAATAAATCATCAACACATTTAAAAATTTCATATTTCACTCCATCACTTAAAGTCTGGGCTTTTTCAATACTTCTTAACTTCTGTAGCGCCCTTGGTGTATCTAAATCAGCCGAAAAATCTGCACTGATCTCATCTATAAATCCTTGTGCCTGTTTTTTATCTAATGATTTATCTTTCGCCCAAGTTGCAGTTTTATCTCGCCAACGCTGAATTAACAAATGAGCAGCTTTTAAACTATCCCAACTTAAATCCATCTGACTTCTGTATCTGTTTTCTAGAAAGCAAAGTCTAAGTGATAGTGGGTCTAAATGCTTTGAAATTAAATCTGAAACTAAAACTACATTTCCAGTACTTTTAGCCATCTTACGGCCTTCAAATAAAAGATGTTCACCATGAACCCAGAGTGCTACCGCCTCTTTATTTATAGATGAGTTTGATTGAGCACGTTCATTTTCATGATGAGGAAATCTTAGATCTATTCCACCTAAGTGAATATCTACAAACTCATCTAAGTAATGAAGTGACATCGCCGAGCATTCAATATGCCAACCTGGAAATCCTGACCCCCACGGTGAATCCCAAATCATTTGTGTGCGACCTGCTGCTGCTTTCCAAAGTGCCCAGTCAGCATGAAATCTTTTAGCGCCATCTTCGGTGTATTCAAAACGATGACCAGGCTTAAGTGCATCTAACCGATTTCCACTAATAGCGCCATAACCTTGATATGACTGGGCTGAGAAGTAAACACAATTATCACTACCAACATATGCATGGTCAGTGTCAATTAATTTTTTTATTAAATCATGCATAAGAGGTATACAGTCACTAGCTTTTGGGTATAAATCTGCGGCAGTAATATTTAAAGATTTAAGGTCTTGATGAAATCTACTTTCATAAAATTTTGCAACTTCATAGGGATCTTTTGCTTCAGCTTTGGCTTGTGCCAATATTTTATCTTCAACAAAATCCTCTGACATATGGCCAACATCGGTAATATTTTGAATGAACTTAACTTGATAACCAGAGTGCTTCGCTAATCTAGTGATTAAGTCTCCGAGTAAGAAAGTACGCATATTTCCAACATGGGCATCGCGATAAACAGTTGGCCCACAGCTATAAATTCGTAAGCTCTTACCGTCACTACTTTCTACTGTTTGTAGTTTTCGTGATTTAGTATCAAATAATTGAATTTGATTATTACTCATTTCGGCAGCTCATTTATTTTCCACTACTTTCCAAACCGCTATTTTGGCTGGATCAAAGGTAACGATGGTGCCATCCTTCTTTTTCACTGTGTTTTCGCTCTCCAAAATACCGAGAATATCCCGATAGCCACCAGATGGATCATGCAGGCGGATACTCACCTTTTCTCCGATCTGCGCCGCTGATGGCTGCATCTGCTCTCCTCTATTAAACTCATGCCTTGATCAGGTGAGAGTTACTGGCAGTATTCTCTACCTATCTAGGCAAATACAACTGTAAGGAGAAGCGTGACCTACATAATTGCTCAACCGTGTGTTGATGTTAAAGACAAATCTTGCATCGAAGAGTGCCCAGTTGACTGTATCTATGAGGGTGATCGCATGCTTTATATCCAACCTGATGAGTGTGTTGATTGCGGTGCGTGTGAGCCAGTTTGCCCAGTTGAAGCTATTTATTATGAAGATGATGTGCCATCGCAGTGGAAGCAATACAGTGAAGTTAATACTAAGTTTTTTGTAGAGATCGGATCCCCAGGAGGAGCAGCCAAACTTGGCGCAATTGGTAAGGATCATCAAATAGTTGCAGCACTTCCTCCGCAAGAGAAATAAGTTTTTCTGAAACTGCCAGATTTTCCCTGGGATGTCCTGGCGCCTTATGCAGTTATAGCAAAAAGATATCCGGACGGCTTTATTGATTTATCACAGGGAACGCCAGTTGATCAAACTCCAAAATTTATTCAGGAAGCGTTATCAGTTGCCAGTAATTCACCTAGCTATCCACTTACTGCCGGTAGTGAAAAATTAATAAGCGCAATTAGAGATTGGTCAGTAAAGAATTTAAAAGTTAGTGGTGACTTCGATGTTTTACCCACGATTGGTTCAAAAGAGTTAGTAGCACTCTTGCCAACACTTCTGCAAAGTAAAAAAGTCTTATACCCAAAAGTTGCCTATCCAACATATTTAGTTGGCGCCCTGATGGCTGGGGCAGAGGCGATAGCAGTAGATGCTTCAGCAGATGATTGGAGTGCTGCTGATTTAGCCTGGATTAACTCACCATCTAATCCAACGGGTGAGGTATTAACGGATGATCAGGTATTGCAAGTGATTAATTGGAGCCGTAAAAATAATGCAGTAGTTGCAAGTGATGAGTGTTATCTTAGTTTTTCATCAAATGCTAAGTCAATACTAGAGCTAGCAAAAGGTGATAACACTGGTCTGTTAGCTGTTCACTCATTATCTAAAAGTTCAAATATGGCCGGGTATCGAGCAGCTTTTATAGTCGGGGATCCAAAGTTAATTGATCAGATTCGCCAGATTAGAAAACATGCTGGGCTTATGGTGGCTGGCCCTATTCAAGCGGGGATGATTGCTGCTCTTTCCGATAATAAGCACGTTGTAGAGCAAGTAAATAGATATAGCAACCGACGAGAGATTTTAAGTTCAGCTTTAAAAGCTGCTGGTTTTACTATCGAACATAGTAAGGCTGGCTTATACATATGGTGTGCAAAGGGTGAAAACTGCTTTAAAACAGTTGATTGGTTTGCCAGCCGTGGCATTTTAGTTACTCCAGGAAGCTTTTATGGAGATGATAACTTTGTCAGAGTGGCACTTACGGCAACTGATGAAAATATCATGTAAAGCTAGTGAACGGATTAAATCTTGAGTACTAGCGCAATTTTATTAGTTGGTGGCAAAGGAACTCGACTAGCGCCAATAACTAATCAGACACCAAAACCAATGTTGTTAGTTGCCGCTGTGCCATTTACCGAGCACCAAATTAGAAAAGCTGCTGACGCAGGTATTACGGAGATAGTGCTGGCAACTTCATATAAAGCTGAGCTCTTTGAGCCATATTTTGGTGATGGCAAAAGATTTGGCATCAATATTAAATACGCAGTTGAAAGCAGCGCTCTTGGCACAGCAGGTGGTATTAGAAATGCGGCAGAGTTACTAGGTCCATGTGATCAAGTAATGATTTTTAATGGAGATGTATTAAGTGGGCATAGTTTATCCAGCTCAATTAAAGTCTCATATAGGACAATAAGGCTGAGGTGACTTTATATCTAACTGAAGTAGCATGATGCTAGAGCCTATGGCTGTGTGGAATTAGCGGCGGATAATAGTGTTAAATCTTTTCTAGAGAAGATGGAAAATCCAGTTAGTAATTTAATTAATGCCGGATGTTATATCTTCAACCGTAGTATCATTGACAGTATTCCAAAAGGTAAGGTAATAAGTGTGGAGCGAGATACTTTTCCATCACTTTTAAATGCTGGTGCGTAAGGTCTATGGCTATTTAGATAACTCATATTGGCTAGATATCGGCACTCCAGCCGCACTAGTTAAGGCATCTGCAGATCTAGTTACTGGTGTAATTAAATCTAGCGCCACTTTAGAGCACACCGGAGATAGAATAATTTCAGATACCGCTGTTATTAATAGTTCAGCACTGATAAATAATGGATCCGTCATCGAAGGTGAAGTTGTAGTTG
Organism: Candidatus Nanopelagicus sp.; assembly: GCA_964203335.1. Taxonomy (GTDB): domain Bacteria; phylum Actinomycetota; class Actinomycetes; order Nanopelagicales; family Nanopelagicaceae; genus Nanopelagicus. Next base: position 30,359 of record CAXNKX010000002.1, on the reverse strand, counting down.
AAAGTAATACTCAAATAAGTGGATCAATCATCGGAAAAGGTGCGAAAATAGGTAAAAATTGCAAAATAATTGACTCAATCATTGCTCCAGGTGCTCAAATTGATGCGGGAATGGTAGTAATTTCGAATTATTTAGGGTTTTAATTTCCCCAATTTGACCTATCTCGACTTGACTTAATCGAGTTACAAGCGTGTAATTAACCCATTAGCGGGCACACCCTGGCCCTATAGGAACTAGCAGCTACCGAGCTTCTGGTATTCAGATTTATAAGGAGAGATATGTTAGAAAAAGATGCAGCCCTTGCGGCCCTAGTAGTTTCCTCAGAACAGCTTTCATGGCAGGAGCGGGCGCTTTGTGCTCAGACAGATCCAGAGGCATTTTTTCCTGAGAAGGGTGGTTCAACTAGAGAGGCTAAGCGAGTCTGCCTTTCCTGTGAGGTTCGTTCTGAATGTCTTGAGTATGCGTTAGCTCATGATGAGCGATTTGGAATTTGGGGTGGATTATCAGAACGTGAGCGTCGACGCTTAAAGCGCCGTAGCGCTTAAAATAACGGGTGGCTGAAAAGCAGAGCACCGGGGGCATAGCCCAAGTAGAAGATCAGTATGTAAGTGCAATTCTCATTACCCACGATGGTGCAACTTGGCTTAGTGAAGTTGTTGCAGCACTTTCATCACAAAAGCACCCAGCTGATCAAATAATTGCTGTTGATACTGGTTCAAAAGATAACTCAGTTAAATTACTAAGTAACTCTGGTATTGAGGTAATAAAAAAATCACGAAGCACTGGCTTTGGCGCCGCAGTTAGTGCAGCTGTTGCAAAGTTACCAAAAGGTAATCTTAAAGATGGTGAGCAAGAGTGGCTTTGGATTTTACATGATGACTGTGCACCTGATCGGTATGCGTTAGCTAAATTATTAGAGGCGGTTGTTAGCCGCCCACAAGTTGGTATTGCCGGACCAAAAATTTTAGGTTGGTATGACCGCAAACATATTTTAGAAGTCGGAATAAGTATTACTGAGAATGGCTCAAGATGGACTGGCCTAGAAGATCGTGAATATGATCAAGGCCAGCACAATGATGTTGCAACTGTCCTTGCGGTTTCAACAGCTAGTATGTTAATTAAGCGCTCGCTATTTGAAGAGCTAGGTGGATTTGATCCCAGCCTTGAATTATTTAGAGATGATATTGATTTAGGTTGGCGAGCACATATCGCAGGGCATTCAGTTATTTGTGTTGGTGAGGCAATTCTTTATCATGCTGAAGCTTCATCATCTGAGCGGCGTTCAATTGATGTAAAAGATGCAATCTTGCATAGGCCGCTTACTGCTAGATAGACGCAATGCCGCTTTTGTTTTACTTGCCAACTCAAGTTGGTGGATCCTTCCTTGGGTAGCAATTCAGCTCTTAGTTACTTCACTTGGGTAGATCATTTATTTATTTACTAGCAAAACTACCTGGGTATGCCGCAGATGAGATTGCAGCAATTGGTTTATTAATCTTTAAACCAGGGGATTTAATTAAATCAAGAAGATATCGCAAACGAAATAGAGTTTTAACTCCCAGAGTAATAAAACCATTCATTCCACCTCGCGGGGCTCAGATCAGAGCAATAATTGAAAGAGTTGCATCTTCGATATTTAACGCATTTAAACCAGGAAAAATAGATGAGCCAATTAAAAAAGTAAAAAGCTATTCAGAGATTGGTGTAATTGATGAAAGTTTTGATGAAATAGATTCATTTACTACTCAAAGATTTAGCAAAATTAAAGCCTTAGTTAAGCAACCTTTGTTATTTGGTGTTTTAATTACTTTGACCATCTCAATATTTTATTCACGAAATAGATTCGGTTCCCTTTCAGGTGGTGCACTTGCAGTTGCACCGGACAGTGCGATGCAACTTATTACTTCATATGTAGATTCATGGCATTTAGTTGGCTTGGGTAGTAATAATCAAGCACCAGTCTGGCAGCCAATTATTGGAATTTTATCTTTAATAACTGCGGGTAATCCTCAAATATTTCTAGCACTACTTATGTTTTTAACTCCACTAATTTTATTTCTTTTAGCTTATAGAGCAGCTAGATCGTATGCCTTAACAAATTATTCATCAGTTTTTGTTGCTTTTCTTTATGCGTTCTCACCAGTAGTTGTAGCCTCAATAAATCAAGGACGCCTTGGCACGATTGCAGTTGCAATATTTCTACCCGTACTTTTGCAATTATTAATTAAAAACAAATTAGTAGAGAATCTCACTTGGCGAAGAACCTATTTAATAGCCCTAGTTGCGGGTTTAGCTAGCGCTTTTTCAATATTATTTTTATTTGGTTGGATGGTAATACATTTTATTTTTATACTGAATTATTATCTAAGTGGTAGTAATTGGCGGACTAATAAATGGAAAGAAATACTAGAAAATTTAAATAATAATGAGATTAAAAAAAGAAGTAGCCTTTTAATTACGCCATTCTTAATGAATCTTCCAATCTCATTATCATTAATTACTAATCCAATTACCTCACTACGTGAGCCAGGCTTAAGCCTTGCTTCAGGTGATCAGTTATCTGTTTTGATGTTTAATCCTGGTGGATTAACTTCGCCACCACTTATTATTTTTGCGCCATTTCTGATTTATTTATTAGTCACCTTGGCTTCTATTGATCAAAGAAAATCAGCAATAATTGCTCTATTAACCCTTTTATCTGCCATCACACTTAGCTCCTATTACATAGAAGGAAATAGCAGTGAGGCCCAACGAGTATGGAGTGGTCCATTAATTATTTTTGCCCAGCTACTTCTCTTACTATCTTTTTTTGCATTGGGTGAGCGATTAATACCACAACTACGCCGATCAAATTTTGGGTTAAGGCACGTAGCATCTGTTTTAACCACCGTTATAACAATTTACTCAATAATCGCGGTAACGCTTTGGACAACAACTGTGGGGGCAAATTCCTTAGTAAAAACAGATCAGGAGCAAGTAGTACCAGCATTTATCTCTGACTTGGCTAATACCAATGAAAAACCAAAAACTTTAGTGATTCGTAAGAATAAAGAACAATTGCAATATTTCATTACTCGTGGCGGAGATTTGCAATTAGGAAATGCTGATATTGCAGTTAAAACTCCAGAGCAGGTGCATAAAGTGATTGTTGAATTAGTTAACGGAGTTGGATCTACTAGCAGTCAGGTTTTAGGCTTTTACGGTATCCAATATATTTTTATGAAAGACCCAGCAGATGCTGGGCTGTTAAGAACAATTGATGGAATTGGTGGCTTTACCCGTAGCTCTGCAACAAAAGATGGAGTGGTTTGGAAGGTTAATAATGCCCTTGCCAGAGTTACATACCAAAGTAATCTTGGAAAATATTTTGCTTTAAATTCAACAGATAGAGCAGCTACGGCTTATGTTCCAGGACCTGGTGTGGTGATTTTGGCAGAACAATTTGATAAGTCATGGCAGTTACTACTAAACGGAAAGCTAATTAAGCTAGAACAAAATCAATTTGGTGTGCCAATATTTAAAATTCCAGAGAAAGGTGATATCTCATTGATTCATAATGGAGTTTCACGTAGAGCTTGGATTTCATTGCAATTAATAATTATTTTAACGGTTATTGTCCTAGTTCTACCAGCTGGGCGAAAGCGACGTGAGGTTCCACTTGAGGAGCTGGTATGAGATTTAAACCATTAAGTTTCAGGGTAATTGCGCTAATTTTAACTATATTTATATTGGCTACTGCTACATACTTTGCCCCAGAAAAAAATGATCAAGTGAAATTAACTTCTACTTATCCCGCAACAGTTTGCCCTGCAATTGGTAATGCAGTTTCATCTATTGCTGCCTTGACTAATTCAAAAGTTAATCGACGACTAGTAGATGGCAGGAGCAAGAAACTTAATCCAGGTAAAAGCAGTGTGATTGTCCTTAACGAAAGAAGCAGTATTAGTTGAGGGTAATGCAGGTACAGCAATAACTTTTGCAAATAATGCTTGGAAATCTGTTGTTCCTTGTTCGGTTAGTAATGGCATGCAATGGTTTGTTGGTGGCTCTGGAGCTTTAACTAGTAAGTCTTTTCTTTATATTGTTAACAGTGGATTTAGTGAGTCTGTAGTAGATCTTGAGATATTTACACCAAACGGCGCTTTAGAGCCTAAGAGTGTATCTATTCCACAAAATTCAACAAAGAAATTATCAGTTGATTCACTAATTCCCGGTGAGGACATAATTGTCATTGGCGTTAAAACTATATCTGGACGAGTTAGTTCATATCTATTTGATGAAAGAAAAAAGGGACTTAAGTCACTTGGTGCAGATTTTATAGCACCGATTGGATCTAGTAGTAAGAAAGTAACTATCTCTGCAGTATCTGGGTTAACTGGGAAATTAGTTTCCCAAGCTAATTCTGCCTCACACTCCATGCGCTTATTAGTACCAGGAAAAATTGATGCAAATATTAGCATCACAATTAATTCAAATGATGGCAACTTTGTGCCAATTGGTCTAGCAGAACTAAATGTAAAAAGTCAGCGTGTGTTAAATATTCCATTAACTTTTGCTCCAACTAATCAGGCATTTTCAATTATTATTGATTCTGATCAACCACTTCTTGCATCAGTTCTTTCAACTTTTACTTACGGTAAAAGTAGTGAGATTGCCTGGGCTACAGCTGCTGATGATTTGGCAAAATGGAGTGTGAATCTAACTGGATCAAGACCAACCTTAGCTTTTTCAGGCAAAAAAATTAATGTTGCAATTAGCGCAACCGGCACAAACGGTAAAAAAATAACAAAAATTGTCACTGGGTCTAACTTCGCTATCTGGAGGCCACCGGTTGGATTAAATCGATTACAAATAACCGCAAATACTAAGGGTATTTCTGGCGGTGTAATCTTTTTACCCGAGGTTGGAAGTATCGGTAGTAGCTACATTCCAATGAATAATGGTGCGAACTTAGAAACAGCATCAGAGCCGATTTGCCGATGCCAGCGTAATTACACGGGGCTAAATCCCAACTTTTATAGCAATTGAGCATTAACCTGTTCATATGAGAAAGTTATCTGGACGTAGGTGCTCACGAGCAAGTTGTACTAGCGCTGCAATTAAAACCCTTACCTATATTTACTCTGACTCAACTGCAGTTCTTGGTCCACTTTCAACCTATGCAGAACCACATAATTATGATCTATGCGCGGTACATAGTCAGCGGTTAACTGTGCCCGTTGGTTGGAATGTAATTAAAGAAGAAGTAATCGATCATAACAGCGGACCAACGGAAGAAGATTTAATGGCGATTGCTGACGCAGTCCGCGAAGTAGCCAATACAGATGTAAGCAGTAAGTCAATGCAGCCTGAATTGGGTCGACGCGGCCACTTGCGGGTATTGCCCTCTAATTAATTTTTAAATTCCTCTTCCAAGGCCTAAGTTAAGAGTCTTATGTTAGAAAAAATTATCAAGGCATATGACATCAGAGGTTTAGTTAAAAATGAAGTAACTCCTGATTTTTCCTTTGCACTTGGTGTAGCTTTTGCTAAATTTCTAGAGTATGAACGAGAGCCAGCAACAATTGTGGTTGGTGAAGATATGCGTGAATCCTCACCAGTATTAGCTGATGCATTTACCGATGGTGCGACTAGCCAAGGAATGGATGTAATCAGAATAGGACTTGCTTCAACAGATATGTTGTATTTTGCATCTGGAAAATTAAATCTACCCGGCATTATGTTTACAGCTAGCCATAACCCTGCAAAGTACAACGGAATGAAACTATGTAAAAGTGGTGCTCGCCCGATTGGGCAAGATACTGGCTTACTAAAAATTAGAGAATTAATTGAAAAAGGTGTTCCAATTTCAAACAGGCCAGTTGGCTCCTCAAGAAAAGAAAACCTATTAAAAGATTATGCTAATTATTTATTTGCACAATTTCCTAAAAATACATTTAAAAAGCGAAAACTAAAGGTGGTAATTGATGCCGGAAACGGAATGGCTGGTTTTACTGCGCCAGCTGTAATGGCAAAGTTAGATATTGACCTTATACCGATGTACTTTGAGTTAGATGGCAATTTTCCAAATCATGAAGCTAACCCAATTGAGGCGAAGAATTTAAAAGATTTACAAAAGCGAGTTAAAAAAGAGAAAGCCGATATCGGTTTAGCCTTTGATGGAGATGCAGATCGCTGCTTTCTAATTGATGAGAGTAGGTGGATTAGTTAATCCATCCGCGCTAACAGCGCTAATTGCCGCTCGGGAGTTAAAGGCCAACCCGGGAGCTAGCATTATTTATAACCTAATCTCATCTAAAGCTGTTCCCGAGGTCATTGCAGAAAATGGTGGAGTTGGTATCAGAAGCCGGGTTGGGCATTCCTATATCAAAAGCATGATGGCTCAAACTGGCGCAGTCTTTGGCGGTGAACACTCTGGCCATTTCTATTTTAATGATTTTTGGCGAGCAGATTCGGGCATGCTTGCCGCGCTCTATGCGCTAGCTGAATTAATGGGTAGTAACTCCACACTCTCTGAGTTACTGAAGCCATACAACAGATATATATCTAGTGGTGAAATAAATACTAAAGTAAAAAATGTGACAAAATCTATTTCACGCGTTCGTGATAAATATCATGGTAAATACCAAGTTGATGAGTTAGATGGCTTAACCATTACAGCTTCCACCTGGTGGTTTAACCTAAGACCATCAAATACAGAGCCATTACTTCGATTAAATGTCGAGGCCGATACTGAAAAAGAGATGATTAAGATTAGGGATGCCGTATTAGCCTTGATCTAAAGGTGATAAAAACCTTTCAGGCAGGGTATCTTTATCCCCTAACCACTGACTAAAACCATTGATTAAGTAGTCAAATTTATAGGAGAGTAATGAGTACAACGACTGTGATTAAAAGTGATGTTGCTAATCCTGCACTAGCAAGTGAAGGAAAGAAGAAAATTGAGTGGGCAGCGAGAAACATGCCAGTACTTGCTCAAATTAAAGATCGCTTTGCAAAGGAAAAACCATTCACAGGAATGAGAATTGCGGCGTGTATGCATGTCACAACTGAGACAGCCAACTTAATGTTAGCCTTAAAAGCAGGCGGTGCTGATATTGCCCTCTGCGCTTCAAATCCACTTTCAACACAAGATGACACAGCAGCAGCTTTAGTTTTTGAATACGGTATTTCAGTTTTTGCGAAAAATGGTATTGATCGTGAGGGTTTCTATAAACATTTAAACTCTAGCTTTAGATATAAAACCACAATTAGTATTTGATGATGGATGTGATCTAGTAAATGTACTTCACACATCACGCACAGAATTAATTGAAGGAGTAATGGCTGGCTGTGAGGAGACCACAACTGGTGTAATTCGACTTAGCCAAATGGCTAAAGATGGTGCCTTAAAGTTTCCGATGATTGCAGTTAATGACACTGACACGAAACACATGTTTGATAATCGATATGGAACAGGACAATCTACTTTTGATGCAATTTTCCGCGCTACAAATACATTAATTGCTGGAAAGATCGTCGTTGTTGCTGGGTTTGGTTACTGCGGCAAAGGTGTTGCTGAACGGGCAAAAGGGCTAGGCGCAGAGGTAATCGTTACAGAGATTGATCCAACTAAGGCGTTAGATGCGTTAATGCAAGGCTTCAGAGTTATGCCAATGACAAAGGCTGCAGCAATTGGTGATTTATTTATTACGGTCACCGGTAACCGGGATGTATTACGCGATGAACATTTTAAGCAGATGAAAGATGGCGCTATTTTGGCTAACTCTGGCCACTTTGATATTGAAATTGATGTGGCTTGGCTTGAGAAGAATGCAAAAGAAAAGAATTTAAAGATGAGACACCAAACTGATGAGTATGTAATGGCAGATGGCCGCCGAATTCTTCTAATTGCCGAGGGAAGACTTGCAAATCTAGGCGCAGCAGAGGGACATCCAGCATCAGTTATGGATATGTCATTTTCTGATCAAGCACTTACCGCTGAGTGGTTATTAAAAGCTGGTACGGGATTACCGGCTGGATTACATGAAGTCCCAGTTTCAATCGATAAAGATGTGGCAAGGTTAAAGCTAGAAAGTATGGGATCTTCACTGGATGTATTAACTCCAGCGCAAGAGTTGTACTTAAACTCCTGGGAACACGGTTCTTAAATGCCATTAGTCATGGTCGTTGATGACGACCAAGACTTAGCGGAGATGCTTAGCATCGTCTTAACTGGTGCTGGCATGGAGGTTGATTTAGTAAATCGTGGAGATCAAGTTATGGATCTCTTTAATTCCCATACCCCTGATTTAGTTTTATTAGATGTGATGTTGCCAGGAATTGATGGAATTGAAGTTTGTAAAATAATTCGTGAAAGTTCAATGGTTCCAATTGTTATGTTAACTGCAAAAGGTGATACTCAAGATGTTGTATTAGGCCTGGAGGCTGGTGCTGATGATTACATGGTAAAACCTTTTAAACCACAAGAGTTAGTAGCGCGAATCAACACAAGATTACGGCGAAGTACCAAAGTCGGTTCACTTTCAATCTTTGATTTAGTTATTGATCAACTAGAGCATAAAGTTTTAAAAGATGGAAAAGAAATTGCGCTAACTCGTTTGGAGTTTGATTTATTAGCAACTTTGGCGAAAGAGCCAGGCAGGGTCTTTACCAGAGAAGCTCTTCTAAGTGAGGTATGGGGATATCAACATGCAGCTGATACTCGATTAGTTAATGTGCATGTACAAAGATTGCGTTCAAAAATTGAGTCAGATGCAGATAATCCAGAGTATGTCCTAACAGTTAGAGGAGTTGGGTACAAAGCGGGAGCGGCAAAGGCTTAGCCATGATAGATTAGTTAAGTTAAGAATTTAAGCAATCCCTTAGTCTTAAAGTATTAGTAACAAATATTGTTTTTGGCAATATCTAATAATTGCAACAATTATTGGCATAGTTGTTCATAATCAGAGTTGCATCTACTGATAATCAAATGAAAAAATATCAGTATTTCAAAAGTTGAGACGGCTAGTGCGTTGTATTTAGCACAAGGACATTTCAACTTAGCTAGATTTCAAGATGATAAAGAGCTTAATAAAGTTGTTCAGGATTTTATTGCTTCAAGCAGAGAAGATGGTTCCTTTTCAGGTAGAGAGACTGTAATTCTTCCGATACCAAATTCAACAAAAAATCAGAGTATTTACCAGACTGTGCCAACCTTACTTGTTCTCGATTCTATTCCAGAAAATTTTCGAGAGCAGGTTAGAAAAAGTGAGGATGTATTAGACAAAAGAATCACAATAAGCTACTCAGATGGTAAAGAATTCCCTGGTTTTATAATTGGGAGAAAATTAAATATACCTCGCTCAGGTACTTATGAGATCTATTATCTATTCAAGTTAGATGCCCAGTATCAAAGTATTGAAAATATCACTTGGACTTTAGTATTAACTGGATTTTTACTAATTTTACTAATTGGCCTAAGTACTAAATTTGTAATCCGGCAAGTTGTGTCGCCAGTTCAAGCAGCAGCTTCAGTTGCAGAGCGGTTCACACAAGGAGATTTTTCAAGTCGAATGGCTGTTGCTAGCAATGACTGAGTTAGCAAGTTTAGGTAATTCATTTAATGAAATGGCGGTATCGATCCAGCAACAGATTTACCGGCTAGAAAATCTCTCTATGCTTCAACAAAGATTCGTCTCTGACGTTTCTCATGAGCTACGGACTCCTTTAACAACTCTAAGGATGGCTGCTGAAGTCATTTATCAGGGAAAAGAAAATTTTGACCCAAGTATTGCTAGAAGTAGTGAGCTTGTTAATTAATCAAATTGATCGATTTGAGCTATTACTCTCAGATTTACTTGAAGTGAGTAGATTTGATGCTGAAGCAGCATCTATTGATTTAACTACATTTAATATTGTAAATTTATTGAAGAAAACTGTCGATTATCTTCACCCAAGTAAAGCTACAAAACTAGTAATTGATTCACCGAATGAATCTAATTCATATTCAAGCTGATCAACGGAGAATTGAACGAATTCTGCGTAACCTAATTTCAAATGCAATAGATCACGGCGAGGGCAAGAGTATAAAAGTTCGTATCGCAGAAAGTGATAATGAAGTAGCAATAAGCGTTCGTGATTTTGGATTAGGTTTTAATGAAGATGATGCGCCTTTCTTATTTGATCGTTTTTGGCGAGCAGATCCATCCAGAGCTAGAACAAGTGGCGGAAGTGGACTTGGTCTTTCGATTGCCCTTGAAGATACAAAACTACATCAAGGTCAGTTGCTTGCTTGGGGCAGTCCGCACCAAGGTGCTCACTTTGTGTTAACACTGCCAAAAAATCATGGAACATTTAGTTCAATCATTTCCAATTGCATTAATACCAGAGGATAAATTATCTACAGTAAAAGAATAATTAATATTTTAGAGTAAAAACTATGTTATAAAAGTTAAATGCTTAAATCAATACTTAGCCTTAAAGACCTTATTTATCCAAGATTTTGTATAAGTTGTCAGAAGTATGGCGATTTCATTTGCTTAAAATGCGACAGCTAGCTGGTTCGTAAAACCTAGAAAAACTAAAGTAGTAGGTATAGATCATTATTTTGTTGAAGATTACAATGAGTATAGTGCAAGAATAATATTAGCCTCCAAAGAAAGCGGCAATAAAATAGCAATTAATCTACTTGCTAACGCAGTAGCAAAATCAATTAAGTTTTGCAGTTTCAGAGAAAAAATTTAGAGCTCAGATTAATTTAGTTAGCATTCCATCACAAAAAAATATAATTAGGAGTAGAGGTCGAGATCATATAAGTGACTTAATTTCTCAAGTAATAGATTGCGTTATCTGGAATGGGTTTTACTGCCAACTACCTACCGATATTGAGTTTGGCAAAAAAGTCTAAAGATCAAAGTACTTTAAATAGTGGTGAGCGATTGGTAAATATGCAAAATGCCTTTATAGTCAATAATTCACTAAATTCCCAGGATGGAATCTTTCTAATTGATGACCTGATAACTACCGGAGCATCAATTAAGGAGGGGGTAAGGGCGTTGACTGAAGCCAAAATCACCGTTAATGGGATAATTACTGCGTGTGCGGTGGGGCGTAATTCTCTAATACGATAAGCCACTCAGTATTTAGTCAATTCAAAAATTAGACACCAGCGGAGGCACCTTGTGGGTTTATTAGACAAAATCTTGCGTGCTGGTGAGGGACGGGCGATTAAAGAGCTTGCAAAAATTTCAGTACAAGTTAATAAATTTGAACCAGAGATTTCATCCTTAGATGATCAATCACTGCGTGCTAAAACAGATAGTTTTAAAGAGCGTGTAAATAAAGGTGAAACTTTAGATTCAATTTTGCCAGAAGCTTTTGCTGTTGTACGAGAAGCCGCAAGACGCACTTTAGGACAACGACACTACGATGTTCAGCTAATGGGTGGCGCCGCCCTTCATAAAGGAAATATTGCAGAGATGAAAACCGGTGAAGGAAAAACTTTAGTTTCAACATTACCAGCATATTTAAATGCTCTTACTGGTAAAGGTGTTCATATAGTTACCGTAAATGATTATTTAGCAGAGCGTGATAGTGAATGGATGGGACGGGTTCACCGCTTTTTAGGTCTTAAAGTTGGAGTGATTCTTGCAAGCATGTCACCGACTGAGCGGCGAGAGGCATATGCAGCCGATATCACCTACGGAACAAATAATGAGTTTGGTTTTGATTATTTAAGAGACAATATGTCTTGGTCATTATCTGATTGTGTTCAAAGATCTTATAATTTTGCAATTGTTGATGAGGTTGACTCAATTTTAATCGATGAGGCAAGAACACCGTTAATTATCTCTGGACCAGCCGATAAAGCAACTAAATGGTATGTCGAATTCGCCAATATTGTTGCAAGACTAAACCGAGATATTCATTATGAAGTGGATGAAAAAAAGCGAACAGTTGGTATTTTAGATGAGGGAGTTAGTAGGGTTGAAGAAGCGCTAGATATAAGTAATTTATATGAATCAGCTAATACTCCAATGATTGGGTATTTAAACAATGCAATTAAGGCCAAAGAGTTGTTTAAACGAGATAAAGATTATGTAGTGATGAATGGTGAATTATTAATTGTTGATGAGCACACTGGTCGAATGTTGTCAGGGCGGCGATATAGCGAAGGACTTCACCAATCCCTTGAGGCAAAAGAGCGTATTGAGATCCAGGATGAAAATCAGACCCTAGCCACAATTACTCTACAAAATTACTTCCGCCTCTATAAAAAGCTAAGTGGTATGACGGGTACGGCTATGACAGAGGCCTCTGAATTTATGCAAATTTATAAACTTGGTGTGATTCCAATTCCAACCAATAAAATAATGCAACGTATTGATCAATCTGATTTAATTTATAAATCTGAAGTAGGTAAATTTACCGCTGTAGCTGAAGATATTGCAGCCCGTCATAAAAAAGGGCAGCCCGTATTAGTCGGAACTGTTAGCGTTGAAAAATCTGAGGAGCTATCGGCAATTCTAAAACGCCGCGGTATCGCACATGAAGTATTAAACGCTAAACAACATGAGCGCGAAGCTGCAATTATTGCTAGAGCTGGAACAGTAAGTGCTGTAACTGTTGCAACTAATATGGCAGGCCGTGGTACTGACATTATGCTGGGTGGAAATCCTGAGTTTATGGCAGATTTTGAATTACAACGTCAGGGATTAAATCCCGTAGAAACTCCAGAAGAGTATGAAAAAGCTTGGCCAGCTGAAATCGCTAAGCAAAAAGAATCAGTTGCAAAAGAACATGAAACGGTAGTTTCACTTGGTGGACTTTATGTTTTAGGAACAGAGCGCCATGAATCTAGGCGAATTGATAATCAGTTAAGAGGTAGATCTGGTCGCCAAGGAGATCCTGGTGAGTCAAGATTTTATTTATCTTTACAAGATGAACTAATGCGCAGATTTAATTCTGGATTAGTTGAGCGATTCTTAGGAGCAGCTGGTATGCCGGAGGAGACTCCACTGGAATCAAAAATTGTTAGCAATGCAATTAAATCCGCACAGACTCAGGTTGAATCACTAAACTTTGAAATGCGTAAGAATGTTTTAAAGTATGACGATGTAATGAATAAACAGCGAGAAGTTGTTTATTCAGAGCGTCGTGAAGTACTTGAAGGCGCTGATATTAAAGACTTAGTGCGTAAATTTTTAGATGAAACTGTCACCGCCTATGTGGACGCTGCAACTGCAACCGGTGTGGCTGAGGATTGGGATTTAGAAACTCTATGGGCAGCTCTAAAAGGCTTGTTTCCGATCTCATTTACTGCAGAAGAGTTATTAAATGAAATCGGTGGAGCCTCATCTTTAGATAGTGATTTCTTACTTGATCGGATCTTAACTGAAGCTAATTTGGCTTACGAGAAACGAGAGAGTGAACTTACTTCAACAGTAATGCGAGAGCTTGAGCGAAAAATATTGCTATCTGTATTAGATCGTAAATGGCGAGAGCATCTTTATGAAATGGATTACCTGCAAGAAGGAATTGGTTTACGCGCTATGGCGCAGCGAGATCCACTTGTTGAGTACCAGCGAGAAGGCTTTGATTTATTCTCAGCAATGATGGATGCAATTAAAGAAGAGTTAGTTACTTACTTATTTAACGCGGAGGTACAAGTTGAAGGTGATCAGGTCGGTGCTAAGGGACTTACTCCCAACACCAGCACCAGTTACCCAACTTCAATATTCCGCTGCTGAAATCGAACCTACGCAAGCAGGTGGAACTTCTAAAAACGCACCTTGTCCATGTGGTTCAGGTAAAAAATATAAAAGGTGTCACGGACAGGCTTAAAGTAAATTTAATTCAGTACAAACCCACCTTTTATCAACTCCTTCAAATCTTAAAATAAGTGATCGCACTCTCTCCTTGATTCTAAGTGTCACCGTAGCTTCAATTACTCCTTCAATAGGTTGATTTAAATATATTTTACGGATCCTACAAGTATTATCTAACTCTTTTCCTTGTTTAATTAGTTTATTGATTACAGATCTATGGCAGTTATTTGCTAATTGCATTACACCTCTTCTACCTGACCAAATTTCAATAATTGTAATAATGAAACTCTCACTCCACTCATTAATATTAGGAAGATCAGTTAGATTCGATGGCGTAGAAGAAAATTTTGGATGTGACCATTCATTACCAAATTCAGTATCAATAGTTGGTACTAAATATAATTTTGTCTTGTTAGCAAATATTGGTGCTGACTTAGGTTGATTAATTATCATTTGCTAACTCTGTATATTCAATCTGAGAGATAGATCATCCGAACGGATGATCTTTAATGATGAAATCACTGGTAAATAAGTGAATATGAATATCTCTAATCTAGATATCCTAAAAAATTCAAGGTTAGCAATGGGGCTAGCATTATTTGTTATTGCTATTGGATCAGGTCAATTAATAGCCAAGGAAGCTAATCGCACGGTAATGGTCTGGGCAACCCAAGGTGACCTAGCCCCCGGTCAATTAATTATCCAATCGGATATTAAAGCTGTTTCAGTACTACTGCCACAGTCAGCTAAGAATTATTTATCAGCAAAAGCTGAAATAATTGGAGCATTAGTTTTAACCCATATAAGCACTGGAGATTTAATCCCTACATCAGCAATTACTTTCTCCTCCCAAGTTTTAGATCAAAGATTTGTTCCACTAACTCTTGAACTTACTGATCTACCAGTTGATTTAATACGTGGTGAAATAGTTGATATTTACGCGATTCCAAACCGTGATTCTAAAACAATTACTTCACCGCAATTAGTTGCAGAAAATATCTCAGTTTCAGCTGTTAACGAACGAAATAACTCAGGTAAGGTGAGTGTGTTAGTAATATTAAAAAGTGATTTAGTTATGCCGACTCTAGCAATGCTTGCTGATAGTAGGTTTGTTATTGTCCGAAGCATCTGAATTAAAACTTAACCTTATTACTGCCATAAGTAGTAGTGATCAAGAGGAGATTGTTGCATCACTACTTTATTCACAAGGCTGCAACATAATTTATAGAGCAATTACTCTTGATAAATTAATCAATTTTCTAACCGAACTTAAAACCTTAGTAAGTGTTTTGTATTCAAAAGAGTTTGCAAGTCAAGCAGATTTAGTCAGATTAGTTAAAACATTTAAGCAACATAAATTCATTAAAATAGATGATGAATTTAATCCTACTTCTCTAATCTCAGATCTTGCTCAAATTACTCGCCCTGCGCTATTTCATCAATTAGCCAGATTAGATAATTTAGTGACTGTAATTGGATCACCTGATTCACCTGGAATTTCAACGATCACAAATCATCTAGCTAATAAGCTTTCAGCTACTCTAATTACATCAACTCATCATAATTTAAGACCATTGGGTTTAAGTAAAGTGAATCAAATTCCAGCATCGCAATTGGGCAAGATGATTGAGAGTTTTAGTCAGGATCAGCTGATAATTGATGGCGGCAGTACTACTTCACTTACTAAAACGCTGGCAGATAGAAGAGTAAATGCGCAGTGGCTTAGTCAAAGTATTAGCTGTAGTCGGTATTTAATTTATGTGGTTAAATCTGAAGAAAATGGCATTACTTATCTATCTGAATTTATTAATGACTTTAATAATCTAATAAGTGCTCCAAGTCTGATCTGCGTACTCAATCAACAACGCTTTGATCGATTTGGGCAGCTAATCCAGAAGCGCTTTACTGAGCTAGCAACTTCTTATCCCGTAGTGGCGCTGCCATATGACATGGGCGCTATTAGGGCGATGAATTCACCGCAAAGTAAGTACCAATTTTGGCGCAGCAATGCATTTAGTAAGCAGATAGCAAAAATTGGTAATCAACTCAAGTAGTACTGCCTCTACCATTGGCCCATGGCCACCTTCATCGAGTTAATCTCAGATAACTCAAAACTAACCTCTGATCAAGTTGAACATCTTGAGCAATTAGTTGCCGAGTGGCGCTTGCTAGCAGATTTATCTTTTGCAGATTTAGTGTTGTGGCTACCAATTAGAAAAGATGAAAAATCTTGGCCAGATGGTTACATTGCAATAGCACAAATACGACCAACTACTGCCGCTACTGTTTTTAGTAATGATTTAATTGGATCGACAATCGATTGGGGAATAAGACCAAAGATTGATCAAGCTTTATCAGAGGGTGAAATAGTAAGAGATACTGCCCCCGAACTTGTTGGCGAGATAATGATTAAAGAAGAAAGTGTGCCAGTCATTTTTGAGGGCAAAACTTTAGCTGTTATATCAAGACACCGGAATGCAGATCTAATGCGATTGCCATCTAAGCTTGAATTAAATTATCGCGAAATCGCTCACAAAATATTTCGAATGGTTGCCGAAGGTAGTTTTCCAATTCGCAATAGTATCTACAACTCTGAATCAACTCCCAGAGTTGGAGATGGATTAATTAGATTAGATGCCAATGGAATAATTTTTTTCGCAAGCCCAAATGCACGCTCAGCATTATCTAGAGTTGGCTATCAAAGTGAGATTGAGAAGCAAAATTTAGGTGAGGTATTTGCAAGCCTTGCTAAAGGTAATACCCAACCAACTGATGAATCTTGGCAAACATTACTTAGTGGAAAGTTTTTACGTAGAGCAGAGTATGAAAGTACTGATGGCGTACTTGATATTTTAGTAATCCCATTAATAGAGGCGGGAGATCGAATTGGTGCAATTGTTTTGCTACACAATATTACTGAGCTGCGAAATCGCGATCGAGCATTAATTACTAAAGACGCAACAATTAAAGAAATCCATCATCGAGTTAAAAACAATCTACAAACAGTCTCAGCATTATTGCGCCTGCAATCTAGGCGGGTGGAGGATCCCGTGGCTAGTGCTGCGCTATCAGAGGCGGTAAGAAGAGTTGCCTCTATTGCACTAGTTCATGAAACCTTATCTAATCAATCAACTGAGTCAGTGGAGTTTGATCAAGTTTTTGATCAGATAGTTAAGAACTCAATTGAGCTAAACCCAAGGAAAATTAACTTCACAAAAATAGGCAGTTTTGGAGCTTTCGATTCTAAAGTCGCAACTGCTCTCTCCTTGGTAGTAACTGAATTAATTCATAACTCACTTGAGCATGGTTTAAGTGAAGTGGGGGATAAGTTAAGTGTTGAGATAGTAAAAAGTAGCAATATTTACACAGTCGCAGTTTGCGATAACGGAGCTGGCTTACCCACTGATTTTAATCTAGAGAAATCCGCTAATTTAGGTCTTCAGATTGCTAATACTCTTACTAAAAATGAATTAAATGGAAGTATAAAATTATTTAGAGATGGTGATTTAACAAGAGGTGAAGTAACTTTTAAAGCTAATTAAAATGAATTTTGATTCTCGATCTGCCGTGCTCGATTACGGGCAGCTCTGCGTTTCATAGCACGTCGCTCATCTTCAGATAAGCCTCCCCAAACACCAGCATCTTGACCACTTTCAAGTGCCCAAGCAAGACATGGCTCTTTAACCGAACATCTATTACAAATCTTTTTAGCCTCTTCAATTTGAGCTAATGCAGGACCGGTGTTGCCGACTGGAAAGAAAACCTCTGGATCTTCTTCGCGACAAGCAGCTTCATGTCGCCAATCCATAGGGCAGTCAACTCCTTCATGAAAAAAGTAGATTTGTTAAAAACCAGATTTACCTGGATATTCTCTCGTTAATTTAATTAATAAACAAGGATATTTTGAGATGAAATATAAATATTTTCAGATTTACATCACATTATGAGTAAATGCGTGCCCCCGGCAGGATTTGAACCTGCGCACCCGCCTCCGGAGGGCGGTGCTCTATCCCCTGAGCTACGGGGGCCAAGTTAATAGCCAATGGATCAAAGATTAGCAGTTGCTTATATAACAATATTTTTCAAGTACTTTTGAGATTGCACACATTTAATTTATGAGAGAGAATTAGCAAATGAGCCACACCGCATACTTTGCAACTGGATGTTTTTGGGGTGCAGAGCGAAGATTCTGGCAATTAGCTGGAGTTATTCAAACTTCCGTTGGATATATGGGCGGTAACAAGCCTGATCCAACATATAAAGAAGTTTGCACCGGCATGACAAATCATGCTGAGATAGTAGAAGTTATTTATGATCCAGATCAGATCTCTTATGAGAGATTACTAGCTGAATTTTGGGTAATGCATGATCCAACTTCACTAAATAAGCAAGGTGGAGACATTGGTAGTCAATATCGCTCTGCAATATTTACTACTTCTGCTCAGCAAATGGATAAAACACTTGAAAGTAAAAGTATTTACCAAACAGAGTTAACCAAAAACGGTATGGATGAAATTGTTACACAGATTTCACCAGCCTCTGGTATCACTTACTGGTTAGCTGAGGAGTATCACCAGAAATACTTAATTAAGAATCCAAATGGTTATGACTGTCATTCATCAACTGGGGTCGCTTACCCACTGCTGACATCTAGTACTAATGAATGAAATAACGCCGATTAATTCCAATGGGAATCCCTACCCAATTAAAGTTAATGAGGAAGAATTAAAAAAGCGAGTTGATCCACTTTCATATGCTGTACTTAGAAAAGCAGCAACTGAAACAGCCTTCACCGGTGAATACACCGATAGCGAAGTAATTGGGGTCTATAAGTGCAAGGCATGTAGCGCGGAACTATTTAGATCAGAGACAAAGTTTCATTCTGGATGCGGCTGGCCTTCATTTTATGCACCAACAGAAAATGATGCAGTTGAACTAATTGAAGACCGCTCACTTTTCCCAAGAGTTACGGACCGAGGTTAGGTGCGCGGGGTGTGGCTCACACCTTGGCCATGTCTTTACGGGTGAAGGATATGCGGTTCCAACCGATCAAAGATGGTGTATTAATTCAGTAGCGCTAGTGCTAGAAGCGAAAAACTAGTTACACCTTAATGAGTTAGGCTCTAACCTATGAGTAAAGATAATGAGTGGGAAAAGTTAACTACCGAATCTAAGGTTGTTTCCGTAGGCAGGCCAGTTAAAAAACCAGATGGCGGCCTTAATCCACCTATTGCACTGAATTCAACTTTTCATACTGGTGGCCCAATTGGGTATGCAAGATCTGGTAATGAAACATGGAGTGCACTAGAAGATGCAATCTCATCCCTTGAAGGTGGAAAAACTTTAATTTTTTCATCCGGAATGGCAGCAATTGGCGCCATACTTTCGATATTACCAAGTAAGGCAGTAATAGTTGCAGCTAAAAATGGTTATCAAGGAACAACTACTTTATTAAAAAATCTACATGAGAATGAAAAACTCATAGTTAGATTTGTAGATCTTGCCAATACTAAAGAAATATTAGCTGCCATACCAGGTGCACAAATTATTCATTTAGAGTCACCTACAAATCCATTACTTGATGTTGTTGATTTGCCACAAGTAATTAAGTTTGCAAAAGAGGCAGGTTGTCGAGGTATCTGTTGATAACACTTTTGCAACTCCAATGAATCAAAATCCACTAACAATGGGCGCAGATATTTCTATGCATTCTGTAACTAAATATTTATCTGGCCATAGTGATGTGCTTTTGGGTTCACTTAGCACAAATGATTCAGAACTTTATTCAAGTCTAGAGCAGGCTCGAAAATATGGTGGCGCAATTGCTGGTCCATTTGAGGCTTGGCTTGCACTTCGCGGAATTAGAACATTTGCTATTCGTATGCAACGCTCGCAAGAAAATGCACTAGAACTAGCTAAGCGATTAGCTAGTGATCCTAGGGTTAGCAAAGTTCGCTATCCAGGCTTAGCTAGCGATCCAAATCATGTGGTGGCAAAATCATTTATGAAAGGTTTTGGCGCGATGATTTCATTTGAGCCAATAGGAACACCTGCTCAGGTTGATCTGATGTGTGATTCAACTAAGTTAATTACCAACGCAACCTCTTTAGGTGGGGTTGAATCTATCTGGGAGCGCCGGCGTAGGTGGGCGACTGAGAGTGAAACTATTCCAGAGAATCTAGTTCGTTTTTCAGTTGGAATCGAAAATGTTGATGATTTATGGTCAGATATTAAATCTGCCTTCGCTGCTGCAAAAATTAGCTAGATGTCAGTAGTAATTCGACCTGCCACAACCTAGTGATCTGGCAGATATATTTCGATTTATTCACGCCCTTGCTGAGTACGAAAAAGCACCAGAATGAGGTACTTCTCTCAGTTGCTGATTTAGAGAAATCATTTTTTGGTGTAAACCCACAGGTCTACTGTCTACTTTCTGAATTAGAAGGGGTAGTAACTGGTATTGCAATCTGGCACCTAAATTACTCAACCTGGCTAGGCAAGCACGGGATGTACTTAGAGGATCTATTTGTTGACCCAAAGTATCGAGGCAGCGGCCACGGTAAAGCTTTACTTGTAAGGCTGGCACAGATTTGTATTGAAAAGGATTATCCAAGATTTCAGTGGTGGGTTCTTGATTGGAATGATCTAGCAATTGATTTCTATAAATCACTTGGGGCCCAACCTATGGATGAGTGGACAGTCTTTCGTCTTACTGGGAATTCACTTAAAAAACTGGCCTCCGAAGGTTATTAGTTAGCACCAGTGATAAATAAAGAGTAGATTTATCCCATGATAAAAGCCTTTAAAAGACTGATAGCACTATTTGCTGGTGTGTTGGTTGCTTTTGGCGCGATCAAAACTTTATTTAATTGGTTAGCCCGCACCGAAAATGATGAATACGAAGTGTGGCGTGATGAAGAAGAGCGAGAAGACGCTTAATTGAGTAGTGAGTACATTCCCGGTAGTTGCAACATTGGTACTGGAGAAATAAGACGTCAGGCAAGCAGTAGCACTTTTTGGACTTTTCTTAACAATATCCTCTATAGCAACTCTTTTAGTAACAGATCAAAATAAATCTGCCCGTTTATCTATATTCATTCCTGCAATGATTTTTTCAGTTGGTTTTATTCAGTCTAGATCAAAGTTCTGCCTTGCATACGGCCTAGCTGGTACTTTTAATTTTGATCGGCTAGGAAAGATTTCAAAAGTTGGATCTGCTGTCGACCGCACGGCAGATAGAAAAACAGCAGTGCTAATTTTAATTAAATCTGTTGCGTTAGCAGCCTTAATTACAGCAGTATTTTTTGTAATACCCCTATAAATCTTCATAACTTGAGGGCAATTCACCAACATTTAAAAACTTTAAGTATTGCTCAGTAATATCTTCTGGGTTTCCTGAAGCGAGCATTTTGCCTTTATGTAGCCAAATTGCTCGATCACATAATTCATTTAAAGAAGAAAGAGCATGTGAGACTATCAATATAGTTCTTGCCTCTGCACAAAGCTGGCGCATTCGATTAAAAGATTTTTCTTTAAATGCTGCATCTCCCGCTGAGAGTGCCTCATCTAATAGTAAAATATCGGGCGTCATATTTACTGCCACCGCAAATGCAACTCGGCTGTACATTCCATTACTGTAAGTTCGAACTGGCATATCAATAAATCCTTCAGGTAAATCCGCGAACTCAGCTATTGAATCTGTTTGTGACTGGATTTCAGCTTTACTCATACCGGCTGCTAAGCCACCTAAAATAATATTATCGCGACCCGATAAAGCCTTATTAAATCCAACTCCTAGAGCTAGCAGAGTTGAGATTCTGCCATTAACTGTGATTTGTCCACTAGTTGGTGGCAATATGCCTGCGATTGATCTCATTAATGTTGATTTTCCAGCACCATTTGCGCCAACAATTCCAACAACAGAACCGTGAGGAATATCTAAACTTAGATTTTTAACCGCTTCTACTGTTCTAGTTCTGACTCGCTCACCCTTGCTAGCACGCATGATCGCATTCTTTAAAGTTTTTTTAGACTCAACATTAATTTTATAACTTATAGACAGATCATTAATTCTAATTGCAAGGTTATCTGGTAATGAGCTAGTGGATTTAGATGCGGACAGCAAAGTCACGCTCCCTTGATATGAAAAAGTATGAACCCATCAAAAATGTAATAAGAGCCCAACTTATACAACCTATTAATTGAGCCAAAGTTGGTAGCTGCCCATCTATCCAAATTCTAGAGTTTGCAGACAAAATTGGCCCTAGGGGATTTAGATAAAGAATTACCCGGTAGCTAGCATTTAGCATCTCTGGCTGCCAAAGAATTGGTGAGGCATAAAGCCAAATTCGCATGATATAGGAGAGCAGTTTAGTTGTATCTCTAAAATAAACATTTAGGGCGGCAAATAGACAGTGATAATCCAAAACTAGTTATAACTAAAAGTAAAAAAAGAATTGGCAGTAGCAAATAATTCAAGGAAAGTCCTGGTAGTGATTCATCATTTAAAAATAGTTTTCCACCAAGTACTATCAAAACATAGATAGGTATTGTTGGAAGAAATTGTTTTGCCGCACTTATTGCACTAGATAACGGCAGTAGTGATCGTGGAAAAGCTTGATTTAAAATTAGACTTCCACCTGATGTAATTGATTGTGCACCTAAGAGGATACAGTTTTGTGCAAAATAGAAGGTAAATAAGCCAATTAATATGTGGCATAAGGTTGTAAATCCACCACCCTGACCTCTACCACCTTGAATAATTGTTACAAGTAAAAAATAAATAACAGCTAGGAATAATGGATTTAAAACTAACCAGACTTTTCCAAGTTTTGAATCCAGATATTCAGCCTTATCGGAAAATTTTGATAACTCAGTTGCAAATTCACGCCGGCGCCAAAAATCTCGGAAATACGGTTTAAGTGGAGGAAGAGATGAGCGATGAGGCTCAAAAACTTGAATCTTATTACCACCCTCATTCATGAGGGCTATTCTGCCACCTTTGATTTAGAACTTACGACCAGACTTGCGATTGCTGTAATCGTAAGCGTGCCAATAATGAATGTGAGTGAGAATGGCAATGAGATTTCTGGGATGTGAAGACCAAATAAGTCATGGATTCCAACACCGTGAAATGCCTCGATAATTAACTTAACACCAATAAATCCTAAGACGATTGAAAGACCTTTAGTTAGATAAATTAATCTCGACATTAGTCCACCAATTAAGAAATAAAGCTGGCGAAGTCCCATTAACGCAAATGCATTTGCAGTAAAGACGATATATGGATCTTTAGTTAAGCCGAATATCGCAGGTATTGAATCTAATGCAAATATTAAATCTGTAACTGCAATTGCCACTAAAACAATTGCTAGTGGGGAGGCACCTTTCTTTCTAAACAAGGTAATTAACTTGCCCTCTTTCCACTCTTTTTCACCAGACTCATTAATTAATTTATAAGCTGTATAAAGTAAAAAAGCTCCAAATATGAAAAATATCCAGGTATATCTTGAAATAGCAGCAGAGCCGAGAGCAATAAATATTCCTCTTAAAACTAAGTGCCATGATGATTCCAACTAATAAAACTAATTGCTGCTTTGTTTTATCAATCTGAAATCGAGCAAGAATTAGAATAAATATAAATAAATTATCAATAGATAAGGAGTACTCAGTGATCCAACCAGCAAAAAACTCACTTCTAGCTTGTGTGGTGTTCCAAACTCCTAGGGAGTAACCAAATGCAATTGCAGCGCTAACATAAAAAACTGTCCAGGCAGTTGCCTCTTTAATAGATGTCTCTTTGTTGCGTCTAATTACAGCGAGCGCTAAATCAAATGCCAAAACAGCTAGTAAAACCGCAATCGTTACTTCCCAGACGGTAGCGCTCACTTAGTTAAATACCTTTCCAGGATTTAGTATGTTATTTGGATCTAATGTTAGTTTAATTGATCTCATAATATTAACCGCTGGCGCCCCAGTTTCTTCAATTAAAGCCTGAATCTTTACCTGAGCCAATTCCGTGTTCACCCGTGCAAGTTCCACCCATTTCAATCATCTTCATAGTTATCTCATGGGTTATATGACGTACATCCTCTAACTCCTCAGGCTTTGCTGGATCTGTTACAACAAAGCAATGAAAATTTGCATCAGCAACATGTCCTAAAATCGAATAAGGGTATGGATGCTTAGCAAGGATTTGATCTGCAACAGATACTGCATCGGCAAGCTTGGA
Organism: Candidatus Nanopelagicus sp.; assembly: GCA_964203335.1. Classification (GTDB taxonomy): domain Bacteria; phylum Actinomycetota; class Actinomycetes; order Nanopelagicales; family Nanopelagicaceae; genus Nanopelagicus. The sequence goes on along the minus strand of CAXNKX010000002.1, from coordinate 6,320 downwards.
AAGTGGCACAGCTGCATCTGTACTAACTGCGCGCTTTCCTGGATTAGCTGCTATTCCTGCCCAATAAGCATTATGTCGTGCTTGCCATAATTTACGGCGAGCGCCTTCATCACTTGTCCATTCAAACTCTGATCCACCAAACTCTTCAACAATCTCTTTAACCGATTGCGCATCCTCTGCCACACCAGCTGGTGAACCATGGAACTCAAAAAATAGAGTTGGCATCTCGGTCAGTGTGAGTCCATCATGAGCGTTAACATTTTTAATGCACTTAGCATCTAAAAACTCACACCTTGCAATGGAAATACCAGATCTCACAATTGCAGTTGCTGCATTAACGCCATCGGCTAAGGTATCAAATCGAACTATTGCAGCCGCCATTTTTTCAGGGATTCCAAATATCCGAAGTGTTAATTCAGTGATAACTGCCAGTGTTCCTTCTGAGCCAACTAATAATCTAGTCAGGTCATAACCTGCTGATAACTTTCTAGTCTCACGTCCTGTATTAAAAATTGTTCCATCTGCCATTACTGCAGTCATTGCCAAAACGTTATCTCGCATAGAGCCATAGCGAACTGTGGTTGTGCCAGCGGCGCCAGTTGAAGCCATGCCGCCTAATGTGGCATCCGCTCCTGGATCGACTGAGAAAAATAGTCCAGAACTTGCCAAGTTTTTCGTTTAACGCCATTCTATGCACACCAGGTTGAACTCTAACTATTAAGTCATCAGCTCTTATTTCAATTATTTTATTCATCTGCGGTTAAATCAAGTGAGATGCCACCAAATAATGGAAGTACATGGCCTTCAAGTGAAGTGCCAGCACCGAATGCAACTACTGGAATCTTTTCTGCATTGCAATAAGCTAAAACCTTTAGCACACCTCTTCAGTATTTTGTGGCATTACAACTGCAGATGGTCTGCACTGGCGTGAATTGCAGATTCATCTCTACCGTGTTGATCAAGCACAGTTTCATTAGTTGATACCAAACCAGTTACTAAACTTTTTAAATGTTCAATTTGAACTGGGGTTAAGTCAACACGCTTGTTTACCATTGGTAGATCATACCTGCTAATAAATTTAGTAAAAATAGTAGATATTTATGCTTAAAACTTAACCCCTCAAGTTTTAAATGAGAGTTTAATCATAGGTCAGTTTCGCATGCTCATGAAAAGTCACAATAATTTTATAAATCACAATAATTTACGCATAAATCGTGATAGTTGATTTAAAATATAACCCTGCTAAACTATAGAAAATAACAAAACGTATGACTAGGAGAGTGTTCTTTAAAATTTGGTTTAAGTAGAACCATTTTAAGTACAAAGCCGCAGTGAAAACCCAAACGCATCATCCCCAAACCTTTCGCTCAGTTCCTACACATTCAAAGCCATTAGATAGCGCAAGATTAGAAAAACTTTTACAACAACAATTAGATTTATATAAAACAAAATTACTTAGCTCAGGTCTTGAGTATCAATTAGCTGTTCAAAACATTCCACTTGGCGCGCATTCAAGCTTTCAATCATTTGAGCCTTATCCAATCTCAATTGCATCCGCTAAAGGTGCATGGATGACTGATGTGGATGGGCGCAAGATGCTTGATCTATCCATGGGCTTTGGTTCAATGTTGGTGGGTCATCTAAACCCAGAGGTTGTCTCTGAGGTTCGCGCCTCACTTGATGTTGGAACTTTATACACCTCCCCATCTCCAATTTCTCGAGATGCTGCGGAGAGATTGTGCCGAAGATTTGGCATTGAACAAATACGTTTTACCAACTCAGGAACTGAATCAACTATGTATGCAGTTAGAACAGCAAGGGCGTACACAGGTAAAGAGGGAGTAGTTAAGGTTGAAGGTGGCTACCACGGAAGTGGTGATGCGCTGATGGTCTCAACTAAACCTTCTTTAGATAAGGCTGGACCAGCTGATTCACCTAACTCAGTTATTGGAAATGCATCAGTACCTGGTGAGTCATATGTTGTCCCATTTAATAATATTCAAGCGCTAGAGAATGTATTTAGTAAGCACTCTAAAACAATTGCATGTTTTATCGTGGAGCCTGTCTTAGAAAATATTGGAATTGTTTTACCTGATGAAGGTTATTTAGAGGCGGTAAGAGCGCTCTGTGATCAGTACAAAATTGTTTTAATCTTTGATGAAGTTAAAACTGGTTTAACTGCAGGACCACAAGGTGCTGCGCAACGTTTGGGCGTAATTCCAGATTTAATCTGTATGGCTAAATCAATTGGTGGCGGAATTCCACTTGCAGCTTTTGGTGGTAAATCTGAATTTATGAAACCAGTAAGTGATGGCCGCATGCCACACCTTGGAACATTTAATGGCCACATTATGGCAATGGCAGCTGTTAGAGCAGTTGATAAAGTTTGTACACCAGCAGCACTTGAAAAAGCTGAGTCATTAAATATTCAAGCACTAACTCGTATTCAAGAAATAATTAATGAGTTTGAATTACCAGCTCACACAGTTGGTTTTGGCGTAAAAGGTTGTGTTACTTGGTCTGATAAGCCAGTTCGTAACTACCGAGATTACAAGGCAACTGATTTTCAAATCGCAGAGTTATCATTTTTATGGTCACTAAATCATGGAATTATGACGCCACCTGGATTAGATGAACAATGGCTAATCAGCCTTGCCCATGATCAAGCTGAGGTTGATTTTATGGTTAATGACTTTAGGGAGCTTGCAAAAACATTACGCGGATAATTTAGGTATTTTGCGGAAATCCTAAATTAATTCCACCATGACTTGGATCTAACCAGCGAGATGTAACAACCTTTCCTCGAGTAAAGAAGTGAACACCCTCAGTTCCATGTGCATGTGAGTCACCAAATAATGAGTTCTTCCAGCCACCAAATGAGAAGTAAGCCATAGGCACTGGAATAGGAACATTTATTCCAACCATTCCAACTTCTACCTCATTTTGAAACCTTCTAGCAGCGCCACCATCATTGGTAAATATTGCAGTTCCATTTCCGTATTGATGATCATTTACTAACTTAAGCGCCTCATCATAAGTTTTAACCCGAATAACACTTAGGACTGGGCCAAATATCTCCTCTAAATAAATGCTCATATCAGGCTTTACATGATCAAATAAGGTTGGCCCTAGCCAAAATCCATCACCGGCCATTTCAACATTTCGCCCATCAACTACAACCGTTGCGCCATCTTTCTCACCAGCATTTATATAGGAAGCAACTTTGTCGCGATGAACCTTTGTTACAAGCGGTCCCATATCAGCATTGGTCGTGCCATCACCTGTTTTAATCTTTAATGCCCTGACTTTAATTTTTTCAATTAACTGATCAGCGATTGGTTCTACCGCAATAATTGCTGAGATTGCCATGCATCGCTCACCAGCTGAACCAAATCCGGCATTTATTGCAGCATCTGCTGCCAATTCTAGATCAGCATCAGGTAGGACAATCATGTGATTTTTTGCTCCACCTAACGCCTGCACTCGCTTACCAGCTTTTGTGCCATTCTCATATACATACTTTGCAATAGATGTTGAACCAACAAATGAAATTGATTTAACACCTGGGTGAGTAAGCAGTGCGTCAACTGCAACCTTGTCACCGTGAACAACATTAAATACACCATCAGGTAGCCCGGCCTCTTTTAAAAGATTGGCAATAAACATAATTGCACTCGGATCTTTTTCTGATGGCTTAACAATTACAGTATTTCCACACGCAATTGCAATTGGAAAAAACCACATTGGCACCATTGCTGGAAAATTAAATGGTGAAATTATCGCAACTGGGCCAAGTGGTTGGCGGATTGAATAAACATCCACGCCAGTTGATACCTCTTCTGAAAAACCACCTTTAAGTAGATGAGGTATGCCACATGCAAATTCAACTACCTCAAGTCCTCTAGTTACCTCTCCTTGAGCATCACTTAATACTTTTCCATGCTCTGAAGTTATTAATTCTGCTATTTTTTCTTTATTTTTATTTACTAACTCTCGAAACGCAAATAGTACTTGAGTGCGTTTTGTAAGTGAGCTATGTCGCCAAGTATCAAAGGCAGAACTTGCTGCCTGCACAGCCTGTATTTACAGTTGTGAGATCAGCAAAATTTACCGTGCCAGAAATTTTTCCAGTTGCAGGATTAAATATCTCACCCACCTGCGCTGCCTTATCAGTAGTAAGTGAGCCATTAATCCAGTGCGAAACAGTTTTCATATCCCAACAATACTTGAGATTTTACTATTACCAATACCGCCCGCCTAGGAAAAAGTGCGCATAAGTGCTTAGATTGGCCACCACTAAGAAACTTTATTGAGAAATTGGAGTGCTGTGAGTAGCCCTATAAATGATCCAGATAAGGCAGCAAAAGTATTTGCTGATGATCGGGCAAATGTTTTCCACTCTTGGTCAGCACAAGCCCAAATCTCTCCAATGGCTATTGCCGGGGGAGCCGGATCTTATTTTTGGGATTTCACAGGTAAAAAGTATTTAGACTTTCTCATGCCAGCTAGTCTTTACAAATATTGGCCATCAACATCCAAAAGTTATTGAAGCAATTAAGGCGCAAGCTGATATTTTGACAACAGTTGCCCCACAGCATGCAAATGAAGCACGTAATGAAGCAGCTAAAAGAATTATTGAAGTATCTGGTGATAGTTTTAAAAAAGTTTTCTTTACGAATGCAGGAGCTGATGGGGTAGAGAACGCAGTTAGAATGGCAAGACTACATACTCATAAACATAAGATTCTTTCTACATATCGCTCATACCATGGCAATACTGGTTCAGCGATTAATGCAACAGGGGATCCAAGAAGATTCCCAAATGAATTTGGATATGGACATGTGCACTTTTGGGGTCCATATCTTTATCGTTCTCCATTTTGGGCAACTAGTCAGGAACAAGAATGTCAACGCGCACTTGAGCATTTAGAGCAAACAATTATTTTTGAAGGACCAAAAACAATTGCAGCCATATTAATTGAATCAGTACCAGGAACAGCTGGAGTATTAATTCCACCAGCAGGTTACTTAGATGGAATACGAGCACTATGTGATAAGTATGGAATTTTATGGATTGCCGATGAAGTAATGGCTGGTTTTGGTAGAACTGGTAAATGGTTTGCATATCAGCACTCAAAATCTTCGCCAGACTTAATTGTCTTTGCAAAAGGTGTGACCTCTGGTTATGTGCCACTAGGTGGAGTAGTTATATCTGAACCAATTGCTAAAAGCTTTGACGAACAGGTATTTCCAGGCGGACTTACTTACTCTGGCCATCCACTTGCTTGCGCAACAGCTGTTGCAACTATTGATGTAATGAAGAGTGAAAAAATGTTGGAAAACGCTACTGCTATTGGAGAAAAAATACTTGGTCCTGGACTTCATGAGTTAGCAAAGAAGCACCAAGTAATGGGTGACATTCGTGGCGCTGGTGTTTTCTGGGGAATAGATATGGTTACCGATCGCAACACTCGCGAGCCACTTGCTCCGTATGGTGCATCTAGTCCAAAGATGAATGAGATTGTTGCAACTTGTAAGAAAAATGGTTTAATGCCGTTTAATAATTTTAATCGAATTCATATGGTGCCGCCATGTAATATTTCAGAAGCTGATACTAAATCAGGTTTAGAATTATTGTCTAAGTCATTATCAGAGGTTGGTCTCTAGTAATGTCTTTTATCTTTGATTTAGAATTTAGGAGAGTATTTAAATAAATGCCAATCATTATTAATACAATAGAAGAAGCTCTAAAACGCTTAAGAAGCCTTAATGAGAATAATAATAAAAGAATTATTATTGGAATTGTTGGTAAACCAGGAGCGGGTAAATCAACACTAACCTCGTATTTATTGGAAAATTTAGTAAAAGAAAAAGCAGTTTTGGTTCCAATGGATGGTTACCATTTGAGTAATAAATTACTAGAAGAGTATAAAAAGGCTGATCGTAAGGGAGCCTATGACACTTTTGATGCAAGAGGATATTCTGAATTAATAAAAAGAATAAAGTCTGATTCAGATTCTGATATTTATTTTCCAATTTTCCATCGAGAAATAGAAGAATCAATTGTTGCCGAAGGAGTAGTTTTAAAGGACTGCAAAGTAGTTCTAACAGAGGGTAATTATCTTTTACTTGAAAATCATGGATGGCAAGATGTTAAGTCTTTCTTTACTGAATCTTGGTATATTCAAATAGATGATGACTTAAGGCGTGAAAGATTAATGGCTAGAAGTATTAGATATGGCCGATCTCCAGAGATTGCTTATAAATGGACACATGGCTCTGATGAAGTAAATGCTAAAGTTGTTGAAACGACCATGAATA